>NZ_JAOQJY010000034.1:0-28136 GCF_025567525.1 Gallintestinimicrobium propionicum
TCTGCTTGTTGTGCCCGCCTCCGTGCGGGCCTTTTTCAATTCAAGAGAGCGCCGTAGGCGGTCTTTCCTATAAAGTAAAAAATGAATGTGCCTTGGCACATTCCCGCGCCGAGGCGCGGTTGCTTCGGCAACCATCTACCCTTGCGCCGAGTGCGATATTTTTTATAACATTGCAATTCCTTTACAATAGGTCTGTGCAACCGCATAATCGTCTTCCAGAACAACGATATCCGCATCATAGCCGGCAGTTAATTTACCCTTCCGGTCATCTACCCGAAGAACACGGGCAGGGTTGATCGTGCAGGAATTTAAAGCTGCATCGAAGGGAACCATCGCCTCTTCCACAAGAATCCGCAGACCCTTGTTGATATTTAAGGTGCTTCCGGCGATCGTATCGGTTCCTTTTAATCTTGCCAGACCATCCTCTCCGATTTCAATCGGATGACCACCAAGCTCATAATTGCCGCCGGGCGGGCAGTGCTTTGCACGCAGGGAATCACTGATCATAATGGAATAATCTCTTCCTTTTGCGGTGAAGAAGTTATTCAGTGCAGCCAGATGGGAATGACAGCCGTCACAGATGATCTCACCGTAAATATCGCGGACGCGCAGCGCGGTTCCGACCAGTCCGGGCTTTCTATGATGATAAGGCGTCATGCCGTTGTATACATGTGTCATGCTCATCGCGCCATTGGCGATTCCCATCAGCGCCTGCTCATACGACGCGCTGGAATGTCCCATGCTGACTACTACACCGTTCTGGCTGCAGTATTTTGTCAGAGCAAATTCCGGATCGTGCTCAGGAGCCATCGTGATATATTTGATCATGCCATGTGCGGCTTCCTGATACATTTTAAACTGTTCTACGGTCGGTTTTGCAATCGCTTCCGGGGGCTGTGCACCCTTGTATTCCATATCCAGATAAGGTCCTTCGAAATGGATCCCCAGAATCTCTGCACCCTCGTAGCCTTCTTCCACAACCTTTGCGACATTTGCAACCGCTTTGGTCAGAACCTCCGGCATCTGCGTTACGGTTGTCGGAAGAATTGAGGTAACGCCTTCTTCCGGAATCCGTCTCATCCAGTCGCGCAGACCTTCCGGCTCGCCGTCATTGGTATCGAATCCATAAGCACCATGCGTATGCACGTCAATAAAACCGGGAACAATCCGCTTATTGCCGTAATCCACATCTGCAGTCTTTGTCCCAAAAGGATATACGTTTACGATTTTTCCATCGGCTGTTTCCAGCTGAGCAGGAACAAACTGTCCTGCCAGCCAAACTCTTCTGCTCTGTAAAACCATGGCCTCCTGCCTCCTTCTTTGGCAAATCAAACGTTCAGAAAGCCTCCTGCAGGCAACCCTGCATCGGCTTTCTGATTTTTGACCCTGTTATCATTTTCAGCAACAGAATGCATTAAAGTGCGGACAGAGCGTCCTCATCTGCGATCAGAACAAAGTTCGGATGCAGCTGCAGAATAGAAGCCGGAACCTGAGGTGTGATCGGTCCGAAGAAGGATTTCTTTAAAATCTCTGCTTTATCTTTGCCGCTGACAACCATCAGGACGCATTTTGCACGCATGATCGTAGCAATACCCATGGTGTAAGCCTGACGCGGAACTTCGTCGATGGAGTTAAAGAAACGCTTGTTTGCTTCGATAGTCATCTCTGTTAAATCTACGCAGTGAGTCTCTTTGTCGAACTCGTCGTTAGGCTCGTTGAAGCCAATGTGTCCATCATGTCCAAGACCCAGCAGCTGCAGATCAACACCGCCCATGGATGCGATCACTTTATTGTATTCCTCACAGGCTTTCTGACTGTCAGGCTCTGTGCCATCCGGCAGATGGGTGTTTGCAGGATCAATATTTACATGAGAAAACAGATTGTCATGCATGAAGTAGTAATAGCTCTGCTCGTTCTCCTTGGGCAGGCCCTTGTACTCATCCAGGTTTACACTTCTTACGTTGGAGAAATCGTAGTCGCCATTTTCATAGCCAGCTACCAGATTTTTGTATGTGCCGATCGGTGTGGAACCGGTTGCCAGACCCAGTACGCAGTCAGGCTTGTTGATGATCAGTGCACCAATATAGTTTGCAGCTTTTCTGCTCATATCGTTATAATCTTTGGTTTTGATAATTCTCATATCGCTTATTCTCCCGTTTCTGATAATATATTTTGTGCCGGAACCTCTCCGGCTACTCTATTCATTCTAATACATCCCGACTTTTTTCTCAATTGTTTTAAAAAAATAATTGTCCCAGGTTCACTCATAAGATTACAGTTCACACGCGCCTGGGCTGTGTCGGGAAACCAAATGTGCAGATCCTGCGGCTGTAAAACACCAGAAGGTACGCTTTACAAACATTCCGCTGTTTTGAAAAAGAATCGGAAGCCCCTCTTGCGAGGAGCCTCCGATGTGCCAGGTTTTTCGTGCCGCAGGGCACTGTCAATATTTAATTTCCTGTATCTATCGAATGGAGGGCTTTTCCCTTCGATAAGAATGTAAACGATAATTCCTGTACTGTAAAAATGTTTTACAGCATCTTCTGGATTTCGTCTGCTACAAACTGAACCTTGGTTCCGACGATAACCTGAACATTGTTCTTGTTGGGGCGGATAACGCCTGCAACGCCTGCAGATTTGATCTTCTTCTCGTCAACCTTGGTGTAATCCTTGATTTCGAAACGAAGTCTGGTAATGCAGTTATCCAGGCTGACAACGTTATCCTTGCCGCCGATACCTTCCAGCACGATCTCACCAACCTTGGTGTAGTCGTTATTTGCCAGAACAACCTGCTTTTCAGCTTCTGTATCATCATCCTCACGACCAGGAGTCTTCAGATCAAACTTCACGATCGCGAAACGGAATACCAGATAGAATACAACGAATGCTGCAATGCCCAGAGGAATGATCATCCAGGTATTTGCTGCTGCCGGCAGGGATGCAGAGAACAGAAGGTCTGTTGCGCCTGCGGAGAAGGAGAAGCCTGCACGGAAGCCAACTAAAACAGTGATTACGGTGAAGATGCCGTACAGCAGAGCGTATACAACATACAGACCGGGTGCAAGGAACATGAATGCGAATTCAAAAGGCTCGGTAACGCCGCAGATGAATGCACACAGAGCTGCGGAACCAACCAGACCGATTGCAACTTTCTTCTTCGTGCTCTTTGCAGTCTGGATCATAGCCAGCGCTGCACCGGGAACACCAAACATCATACAAGGGAAGAAACCGGACATGTACATACCAAGGCTCCAGCTTACGTCTGCGCTGGTCTCACCTGCCCAGAAGTGGGACAGATCGCCAAGGCCGATGGTGTCAAACCAGAATACGTTGTTCAATGCATGATGCAGACCAACAGGGATCAGCAGACGGTTTAAGAATGCGTAGATACCTGCACCTACAGCGTCAAGGCCTACAATACCCTCACCAAGAGCTACCAGACCACCGAAGATCAGAGGCCATACAAACAGCAGCACTGCAGAAACAACGATGGAAATAACGCCTGCGATGATCGCTACACAACGTTTGCCAGAGAAGAATGCCAGCCAATCAGGCAGCTTCGTACTCTTAAACTTGTTGTAGCAGGTAGAACCGATCACACCAGCTAAAATACCGATGAAAGGGTTCGCGATTTTTCCAAATGCCAGCATAGCGCTTTCTTTTTCTGCCATAGAAGGCATGATGGTTGTAACCACGCCTGTGGAAAGCAGAGTTGTCATCATCAGCCAGGAAGCCAGAGCTGCCAGGCCGCCGGTGCCGTCATTTTTATCGGACATGCCGACACCAACACCGATAACGAACAGGATCGCAATGTTATCGATCAAAGCTCCGCCTGCTTTTACCAGGAAGAATCCCAGTGTCTGAGCAAAGCCAACTACGTCACCACCCTGCATGGTGGACGGACAAAGTAAATAACCGATACCCATCAGGATACCGCAAATGGGAAGGCAAGCTACCGGAAGCATTAAAGCCTTACCAAGTTTCTGTAACCATTTCATAAAAGTTACCCCCTTCTTGTTTAATACAATGCAGATTCTTTCTGCACTGTGGTTTCCGCCCTGGCCGCGGATTTATTCATAAAGGTACACACCTTAACGAATACTTTGGAAAACTGTCAGCGTTATCGATTTATAAATTTTCTTTTAAAAACGCTTCCAGCGCTGCTGCGCAGGCTTCTTCATCCTCTCCTTCTACAGTAAAGGAAAGTGTATGCTCTTTCTTTGCGCCCAGCATCATCAGGGACATGATCTTCTTTGCATCTCCCTTTTTTGCGCCGCTTTCTACCGTAACGGTGCTTTTAAACTTTGCGGCTTCCTTTGCCAAGAGCCCTGCCGGTCTTGCATGAAGACCGAGCTCATCCTGAATTGTGTAAGAAAACTGTGTCATGTTCTGTTCCTCCTGTGGTCACTTCTTATTCTCTTTGCAGTGCCGCTTCAGAAATTTATGTGCGGCATTGCTTTTATTCATGACAATAGAATACTCGCAGAGCGCATGCATTCTATTATTTTCAAATTTCCCGAATCGCCTTGCGAAGCCCCAGTACATAGGTCGGGGAAACGGACAATTCGTCAATCCCCATATCCACAAAGGTCTTTGTCAGCGTCGTATCTGCTCCAAGTTCTCCGCAGATGCCGACCCACGCACCGCCTTTATGGCCATTTTCGATCGTCATCCGGATCATCCGAAGCACTGCAGGATGATGGGAATCATAAATGGTATCAAGGCTCTGGTTCTGACGGTCGATCGCCAAAGTGTACTGCGTCAGGTCGTTTGTACCGATACTGAAGAAGGATACTTCCTTTGCCAGCTCTTCACTGATCATGACTGCTGCAGGTGTCTCTACCATAATACCCAATTCAACTGGTGCAATCTCAATTCCTGCCGCTGTCAGCTCTGCCTTAACCTCTTCCACGATCTCTTTGATTCGAAGGATCTCTTTGACTGAGATAATCATCGGGAACATGATGGCTGCAGTACCATAAACGGACGCTCTGTAAATTGCACGGAGCTGTGTTTTAAACACGTCAATCCGATCCAAACAGATACGGATCGCACGATAGCCCATCGCTGGATTTTCTTCTTTTGGAAGCTTGAAGTAATCCACCTGCTTGTCCGCTCCGATATCAAGTGTACGGATGATAACTTTTTTGCCTTCCATCCGGCTCAATACTTCTTTGTAAATTTCAAACTGCTCTTCCTCGGAAGGATAGTCTTCCCGTCCGAGATACAAAAATTCGCTTCTGAAAAGTCCGATACCGCCTGCATCATTTAAAAGCACCTTATCCACATCTTCCGGGCTTCCGATATTCGCATAAACGTTAATCTTTCGACCGTCTCTTGTCACATTATCGAGTCCGATCAGCTTTTCAAGCTCCGCACGTTCTCTGCCGCAGGCTTCCTTTTTCTGAACTAATTCTGCAAGCACAGCCTCTTCCGGATCCAGATAAAGCTTTCCATCCAGACCATCTACAACTGCATCCATGCCGTGGTATTCTTTTAACAGCTCCACATCGGTCTGCACCAATGCCGGAATATTCATCGAACGTGCCAGAATCGCTGTATGGGAATTTGCTGAACCGTTGCGGGTTACAAATGCGAGAATCTTACTTTTATCAAGAGAAACCGTCTCACTCGGAGTCAGATCATCTGCCAGTAAGATCACCGGCTCCTCTGAAGCAATGCTGCCGTCCCCGATGCCTGCCAGGATACGGATCACACGTCCGGAAATATCTTTGACATCTGCGCTGCGCGCTTTCATATACTCATCATCCATGGAAGCAAATACTGCTGCGAACTGCTCTCCTGTGGTATGCACTGCATATTCTGCATTGACCTTTTCGCTCCGGATCAGTCCGGTGATCGCATCAAGATAATCACCATCATCCAGCATCATCTTATGCACATCGAAGATCATCGCCTGCTCTTCGCCTGCTTCTGCAAGCGCTTTTTCATATAAGTCATCCAACTGTCCGATGGCAGTCTCCTTAGCTGCTTCGAACCGGGCAACCTCTGCCTCTGCATCAGCAACCTGCTTCTGCTCCAGGACATATTCCTGCTTTTCATAAAGGTAAATTTTTCCGATCGCAATTCCCTTCAGAACGCTTTTCCCCTGACAAACTACCATTTCATCATCCTCTTTGAACATTTATTTTGCAGGATGCAGCTTCATAACCGCATCTGTTGTTTCCACGTCCTTGCCGGTAAAGGTTTCTACCTGCTCATATGCATCAGAATTGCAAATGATCATCGGTGTGATCGTTTCTCTTCCACTCGCTTTGATCTTGTCCAGATCTGCAACGACAAGCAGATCGCCCTTTTTCACATCCTGACCCTCTTTTACCTTCTGTTCAAAGGGCTCACCTTTTAATTCTACAGTATCCAGACCGATATGGATCAGAATTTCTGCACCATCTGCAGTCGTAATGCCTACCGCATGACCGGTCGGAAATACGGTACTGATCTTGCCGTCTGCCGGAGCGTAAACATGTCCGTCCTGCGGGATCACAGCAATGCCCTTACCGAGGATTTCCTCAGCGAAGGTCGGATCCGGAACCTCCTTAATGCTGACACATTTTCCCTTCATCGGTGCTGTAAGCTCAATCCCTTTATCCTTTTTAAAACGATCAAAAAATCCCATTTTTCTTTCCTTCCTTTTTTTTGATATCTGCATATTTCAGCTGGACTGCGAGATAGATCACTTCCTCCTCCGTCATCTTGCAGGAAACCACGGATTCTATATAGTCTCTCATCGCTCTGGCCAGCTCATACTCATTTCTGTAATTTGCCCTGACAAATTCGTTAAAGCGAGCATCCTCTGTAATCCAGCCCTCTTTGTTCTGGATCAACCGGTTCAGCATAAATTTCAGATTCGTGATCAACCGGTCCTCATAAACCAGGTCTTCCGGAAAATGGTAATCTGCCCGAATCATTCCGATCAGGTGACGGATTATCTCCGTCATAATCTGAGTATCTCTCAGGCGCATCCCGCCAAATTCACTGTTGACCAGATGAAACGCGATCGATGCAGCCTCATCCTCCGGCAGTCTCACTTTGATCCGCTCTTCGATCAGATCGAGGGCATGACAGCCAATCTGGAATTCTTCCGGATAAAATCTGCGGATTTCGCTGTAAAGCGCATTTTCAAACAGCATGCCGTCCTTAAACCGTCTCAGTGCGAAATCGATATGGTCGGTCAGCGCAAGATAAACGTTTTGGTTGAGCTGCATGGAAAGATGACTCTTCGCATAGGAAATAATCTCATCTGAAACCTGCACGCATTCCATTGGCATATTGGCAAGCAGCTCCTGAAACCGTGCCTGTAAATCCGGACTTCCCAGATGAAAAATCTTCTCCACCTGTGCAGCCTTGATCTCCTGACCGCTTTTTTTCTGGAAGCCGATGCCCCTGCCCATCGCCACGATCTCCCGTCCCTGATCATCCAGCGCGGAGATCACATTGTTATTGATTACCCTTTCTATCCTCATGCCCCGCTCCTGAAATGCCAGCCCATGCGCAACAATCAACTGTCCGGTATCCCACATGGCCTTGCAGATTCTTTAGAAACAAAAAACCAAATTTTATAAACCAGTTCTGCAGAAATATATAATATCTGAAAAACTAATTTATAAAACTTGGTTTTGCCTGCCTGCCAGTAACAATCCAATTTATCTTATCGTGCTGTCGTACCAACTGACCTTAGTATACTGAACATCCATTCAGAAGTCAACCTTTATTTTTCATTTTGTCTTATTTTGTCCTTTTATTTTTTATTTTAGCATCCAGATTGCACAATCCGCCGGACCTTTCTTTTCCAGAAGTGTCCGGCGGAATCGTCATTTCTTCTTATTATATCCTATTTTTAGGACATCTCATTAAACAATTCTGATTTTTGTCCAACATCATGCTTCCATCAATGCTTCCATCTCGTCAAGCAGGCTGTCAAACAGCTTCAGTGCGCGGTGTACCGGCTCTGCGGTGCGCATATCAACGCCAGCGCCCTGCAGCAGGGAAATCGGATCTTTGGAGCAGCCGCCGGACAGGAAGTTTAAGTAATCCTTCACCGCAGGCTCGCCTTCGCTCAAAATCCGTTCAGACAGCGCCATCGCAGCGGAAAAGCCCGTCGAATACTGGAACACATAATAGTTGTAATAAAAATGCGGAATTCTCGCCCATTCGCGGTCGATTAAGTCATCCACAACAACCGCATCCCCATAATAGAATACGTTTAAGTCGTGGTAAATTTTGTTCAGGCCCTCTGCCGTTAAGCTGCCGCCGTTTTGTACCAGCTCGTTGATCTTTAACTCGAACTCTGCAAACATCGTCTGGCGGTACAGAGTCGTACGGAACTGCTCGAGGAAATAGTTGATCAGGTACGCTCTGGTCTTTTTGTCCTGCGTTTTTTTCAGCAGATGCTGCATCAGAAGCGACTCATTGCAGGTAGATGCGACTTCCGCAACGAAAATTACATACTCTCTGTCCACAGGCTCCTGATTTTTGGTGGAAAGATAGGAGTGCATCGCATGTCCCATCTCGTGCGCCAGCGTGAACTCGGAATCCAGCGTGCCCTTGTAATTTAAAAGCACATACGGATGCACAATCTGTCCTGCGCTGTACGCACCGCCGCGCTTGCCCTTGTTTTCGTAAACGTCGATCCAGCGGCTTTCAAAGCCGTGCTTTAACACTTCCCCGTACTCTTTTCCGAGAACGGCAGTCGCATCCAGCACTTCCTCCTTCGCTTTTTCAAACGGAATCTTCACATCCGCATCCGCAACGAGGGAGGTATAAAGATCGTACATATGAAGCTCATCCGTCTTCATCAGCTTTTTGCGCAGACGCATATAACGATGCAGGATGCCGATGTCCTCATGAACGGCTTCGATCAGGTTATGATAGACTTCCACAGGCACGTTGGTCGCATCCAGTGAAGCGTGCAGGGCGTCCGGATATTTGCGCGCCTTTGCAAAGAATTTCAGCTGGCTGACCTGCGCGTTCAGCAGTCCTGCTGCCGTATTTAACACCTTGCCATAGCCGCCGTAAAGGGATTCAAACGCCGCTTTTCTCACATTTCGATCCGGGCTCTGCATCAGCGGGATAAAGCTTCCGCCGGTCACTTCCAGCTCTTCTTCGTTGCTGCCTTTTATCGGGTCAAAGGTCAGGTCTGCATTTACCAAAGACGAATAAACCGTTCCGGGCGCCTGCGCCATCTCCCCTGCATCTGCCAGTATCTTTTCCAGCTCCGGCGATAAAATATGATCCTTGCATCTGCGCACTTCATTGATGCTTCTGCGATACTTTAACAGCTCCGCCTTTTCTGCATAAAATGCTTCCAGCTTTTCCTCCGGAATGCTCAGAATTTCCGGGTCTGCAAAGGAAATCAGACCGCTGCATTCCACATATAAGCCCATCGCGCGCGCAGACAGCGTCTGTCCTGCCGCGTCCGCCGTATCCTGATCCTTGACGCGGGACGCATAACCGTAAATTTCGCTCAGCATGCAGTCGAGCTTTTCTGTCAGAGCCGACCAGTCATACAGCGCCTGTGCGCTCTCACCCAGCCGTCCGGCATATTCTGCCGCTTCCTCTGCGACCTTTTTCGCCGCCGCAAAATCCTTTTCCCAGTCCTCTACAGTCGCATACATGTCCTCGATCGCCCAGGTGTCCTCTTTCTTTACCTGGCTGCGCATCGGAATCTTCTGATTTTCTTCCATGTCAAATCCCCTTTTCTGAAATCGCTTATTCCGTTTGAAAAAGTCTTACTTTTCCAAACGCCTGTGCCTATTATAAGGGACATGCGAAGAAACCGCAAGCGCTGTAGCGGCAAAGGCCGTTTTGTGAATAAAACAATAGAATGCACGCTCTGCGAGCATTCTATTGTCATGAATCAAAAGATTTTCGAAAAGTAGAAACGTCCGGCTCACAGCTTTTTCAGAGAAATCTGCCATGCTGCGTAATCGGAATCCGCGCCCGGGAGCCGCAGTCCGCCACGCATCAGCGCAGCTCCTGTCAGCACCAGCTTTTGCATCCTGTCTTTTTTATCCCCTTTTAAATCTGTCAGGCTCACTTCATAGGAAGCATCGCTGCACAGTCCTCTCGGATAGACAAACTTCGCCGCGCAGTTGGTCTGCACATGCTGGTAAACCGCACTGATCAGCGCTTTGGATGCGTCCTTTGCTGCCATTTCCCATACGACACAGTTATTGTCCTGCGGGCTTGTCAGACGAAAATAACTGCCATCCGAAATCAGGTCGTAATACTGCTTGAACACCTCGATCTGGCGCTTTACCTCGACCTTTTCTTCCTCCGTCATCTTGTTTAAATCCAGCTCGTAGCCAAACGTGCCCGCCATCGCCACGCAGCCTCTTGTCGCAAGCGGCGTCACTCTGCCGGTCTGGTGGTTCGGCACTGCGGAAACATGCGCGCCCATTGTCGAAACCGGATAGCCAAACGACGTGCCGTACTGAATCTGCAGGCGCTCGATCGCATCCGTATCGTCGCTGCACCAGATCTGCGGGGAATAATAGAGCATCCCGGCATCAAACCGTCCGCCGCCTCCGCTGCAGCCCTCCAGTAAAAGGTGCGGATAGGCCGAAAGCATACCGTCCAGTACACGGTATAAGCCCAGCATGAACCGGTGCGCCATCTCGCCCTGCTTTTCGGCAGGCAGGGATGTAGAATATTTATCGCAGATGCTTCGATTGAAATCCCACTTCACATAGCTGATCGGTGCGCTTGCAAGCACGCTGCAGAGCCGTTCCAGGATGTAATCCTGTACATCTTTTCTGGAAAAATCGAGAATCATCTGATGTCTGCTCAGATTCGGCTTTCTGCCCGGAATCTTTACCGCCCAGTCAGGATGTGCCCGGTACAGATCGCTGTCCTCCGAAATGCATTCCGGCTCGAACCAGATGCCGAACTTCATTCCAAGTCCAACAATACGGTCTCCCAGCTCCTTTAAGCTGCAGCCCAGCTTCTTTTCATTCGGGAACCAGTCGCCCAGACCGGAACGGTCGTCGTCACGCTTTCCAAACCATCCGTCGTCCATGACGAACAACTCGACGCCAAGCTCTGCCGCATCCTTTGCGATCGAAACGAGCTTGTCCCCGGTAAAGTCAAAGTAAGTGCCCTCCCAGTTGTTAATCAACACAGGTCGGCGCTTGTTTTTCCATTCGCCCCGGCAGATGTGCTCCCGGATGACCTGATGGAAATTATGGCTCAGCTTTCCAAAGCCCTCGGACGAGCAGCTCAAAATCACCTCCGGCGTATCAAAGCTCTCGCCCGGCTCCAGCGTCCACGCAAAGTCGTCCGGATGGATGCCGCAGATCAGACGGGTCTGATCGATCTGGTCTTTTTCTGTTTCCATTAAAAATTCGCCGCTGTATACAAAAGATACACCGTAGCAGAGCCCTTTTGTCTCGTTTGTATCCTTTTCACATACGACTGCAAACGGGTTGTAGTGATGGCTGGATGCGCCTCTCACACTGCCGATCGCAGAAATACCGTGCGCAATCGGAGTGCGCTGCAGGGTGCGCTCCATCGCATGCTTTCCATAAAAGGTCAGCCATTCATAGTCGCCGGACAGCCAGTCCAGACACATGCTGGCAGCCTTTAACAGGACAACTTTACCCATTGTCCGGTTCACAACTTTCACAGCCCTTGTAATGATGTCCAGTTCTTCCAGAACGCCATACTGTAAAAGCACTTCCAGTCCGCTTTCCGGATCCCGCAAAAGGATGCCGAGGGTTTCCGCTTCTGTTTCATCCGCATAAACAGCCGGCAAGCCCGGAATGCTGTATTTTCCTCTGGAAAGCTCATATCCGGCATAACAAAGCGTTACCGCCTGGCTCCCGTTTTCATTTCTGACGCGCAGGGCACTGATCCGGTAATCCCCCGTTCCGAAACAGCTGTACTCCTGCGGCGCAAGATCTGAGGAAAGTCTGTCGTCAGCACAGGAAGTTTCATACGCATAGCCGGAAAATCCGCGGTCATCCGGCGGAATCCGGTAAGAAAGATCGGAATTGTCCGTCTTTTCCCCGTAATAGGTATGTAGCAGCATGCCGTAGGCATCCACTTTCATCTGATACGTCGTATTTTTGGTCTGCAGCGTAAAAGTACGCTGCTTTTCATCTGCATAAACCGCCATGGCAAATCCCCTCCTGTTTTTTTCTTAAGGCAGAACGTCCATCGAATGTACCTTCTGCTCCGTTTTATGCCTGATTGTGCCATCGGTTTTTATTTTACCATATCCCGCCTTCTGTCTGCAATCCATCCTTTGATCCCTGCCAAAAAACTTTTTACAAATCCTTATGCTGTTTTTTCGAACTGGGAATTATACAGCTGCGCGTAAAATCCGCCCTTCGCAAGCAGTTCTTCGTGCGTGCCCTGCTCTGCAATATCTCCGTCCTTCATGACCAGAATCACATCCGCGTCCCGGATCGTCGAAAGTCGGTGGGCAATGACAAAGCTCGTTCTGCCCTTCATCAGGTTATTCATCGCTTTCTGGATCTGGATTTCTGTTCTCGTATCGACGGAGCTGGTCGCCTCGTCCAGAATCAAGATCGGATTGTCAGCAAGAATTGCACGTGCAATCGTCAAAAGCTGTTTCTGTCCCTGCGAAACGTTGGTCGCGTCTTCATTTAACTCCATCTGATAACCGCCCGGCAGCGTCCGGATGAAATGATCCGCATGCGCCGCTTTTGCCGCCGCGATGACTTCCTCATCTGTTGCATCCAGCCGTCCGTAACGGATATTTTCCATAATGGTTCCCTGGAACAGCCAGGTATCCTGCAGTACCATGCCAAACATTTCACGCAGCTGTCCTCTGTTGAAATTCCGGATATCGTGTCCATCCAGGCAGATTCTGCCGCTGTTTACGTCATAGAAACGCATCAGCAGCTTGACCATTGTCGTCTTTCCGGCGCCGGTCGGTCCAACAATCGCAACCATCTGCCCCGGTTTTACTTCACAGGAGAAATCCTGAATAACGATTTTATCCGGTGTATAGCCAAACCGTACATGCTCAAAGCTTACGGCACCGGTCAGATGATCCATTGATACCGGATGCTCAACGGTCTGCTCTTCCTCTTCCTCGTCCAGGAATTCAAAAACACGCTCTGCGGCAGCCGCTGCGGACTGCAGCATGTTTGAAACCTGTGCAATCTGTGTGATCGGCTGTGTGAAATTTTTCACATACTGGATAAACGCCTGGATATCGCCGACCTCGATCGTGCCGTTTACCGCCAGAACACTTCCCAGTACTGCAACCGCAACATAGCCGAGGTTTCCGACAAAGGTCATGATCGGCTGCATCAGACCGGAAATAAACTGGGATTTCCACGCGGATTCATACAGTCTGTCGTTTGTCCGGGAAAACGTTTCCTCCACCGCTTCTTCGCGGTTGAACGCCCGGATGACCATATGACCGCTGTAGGTTTCCTCTACCTGTCCATTTATTTCACCGAGACAGCTCTGCTGCTCCACGAAATATTTCTGGGAATGTTTGACCACAAATCCGATCAAACCGCCGGAAATTGGCAGAATCACCAGTGCGATCAGCGTCATCAGAGGACTGATCGACAGCATCATAATCAACACGCCGATCATCGTCGCAATCGAGGTAATTAACTGGGTCACGCTTTGGTTTAAGCTCTGTCCCAGCGTATCGACATCGTTCGTGATTCTCGAAAGCACTTCTCCGACCGTTCTGGATTCGAAATATTTCATCGGCATCCGGTTGATTTTTTCGGAAATTTCCTTTCGCATCCGATAACACAGCTTCTGCGTCACGCCGGTCATCAGCCAGCCCTGAATGAAGTTAAACACTGCGCTGATACAGTAAATTCCAAGCAGCAGCAACAAAATCCTGCCGATTTTTTCAAAATCAATACCGCCGGTACCGCTCACCTTTGCGACCAGACCGTTGAACAGCTCTGTTGTCACCTTACTGAGCACTTTTGGTCCGATAATATTAAATACCGTACTTCCGATTGCAAATAAGATTACGACGCCGAGCACAATCCGATAGCTTCCAAGGTAGGCAAACAGCTTTTGGATCGTTCCCGTAAAATTCTTTGCCTTTTCCCCGGGCATCATTCCCCTGCCCGGTCCGTGTCCCATCATTGGACGCTTTTTATTTTGCTCCTGACTCATTCTGCCATGCCTCCTTTCAGCTCGCTTTCCGACAGCTGCGAGCGTGCAATTTCCTGATAGGCGCTGCAGTTTTTCATCAGCTCTTCATGGGTTCCTTTCCCAACGATTTTTCCGTCCTCCAGAACGAGAATCTGCTCCGCATTCATGATTGTACTGATTCTCTGCGCAACGATCAGCACCGTCGCGTCCGCGGCCTGTTCGTGCAGCGCCTTTCGAAGCGCTGCGTCCGTTTTGTAATCCAACGCAGAAAAGCTGTCGTCAAACAGATATACCTTCGGATGCTTTGCAATGACCCTGGCAATCGCAAGACGCTGCTTCTGTCCACCGGACACGTTACTGCCTCCCTGCGCAACCGGACTATCATAGCCTTCCGGCTTTGCATCGATAAACTCGGTTGCCTGCGCTGTCTGCGCCGCTTCCTTCATCGTTTCGTCGCTGATTTCATCTTCTCCTGCGAGCTTGATATTGGAAGCGATCGTCCCGGAAAAGAGCACGCCCTTCTGGGGAACCAGTCCCATCACTTCCCGTAATTTATGCTGGCTCAAATTTCGAATGTCCACACCGTCCAGCGTAATTTTTCCTTCCGTCACATCGTAAAATCTCGGGATCAGCTGAATCAGCGTTGATTTGCCGCAGCCTGTGCTTCCGATTACAGCGGTCGTCTGTCCGGGTTTTGCCGTAAAGCTGATATGCCCCAGTACGTCCCCCTCTGCCCCGGGATATTTAAAGCTTACGTCCTCAAACCTCAGTTCTCCCCTGCACTGCGTCAGCTTTTCATCCTCCGTTTTTTTTGCATCCACAATGCTGCTGTCCGTCCGCAAAATTTCCTCAATTCGGTCTGCTGCCACACCTGCACGCGGAAGCATGACGGAAACCATCGTAATCATCAAAAAGGACATGACGATCTGCATCGTATAGGTCATAAACGCCATCATATCGCCAACCTGCAGGTTTCCGGCGTCGATTCCCTTTGCACCGAACCACACGATCATGACGGTAACGCAGTTCATAATCAGCATCATCGCCGGCATCATAAAGGTCATGACGCGGTTGGTGAACAGCTGCGTTTTCATCAGGTTCCGGTTCGCTTCATCAAACCGTTTTTCTTCGAATTTTTCTCTGGAAAATGCACGGATAACCGAAAGCCCAGTCAAAATTTCCCTGGAAACCAGGTTCATCCGGTCCACTAATTTCTGCATCAGCTTGAATTTCGGCATTGCAACGCTCACCAGGATCAGTACAACCGCCATAATGACCGCTACCGCAAGCCCAATAATCCACGCCATGCCCGTTTTTGTGCCAACCACCTTCAAAACACCGCCGATTCCGAGGATCGGGGCATAGCTTATCATCCGAAGCAGCATGACCGCGACCATCTGTACCTGCTGAATATCGTTCGTGCTTCTCGTAATCAGGGATGCTGTCGAAAACCGATGCATTTCTCCACTGGAAAACGACAACACTTTGCCAAATACCTGACCACGCAGATTTTTACCGATCGATGCCGCAACGCGGGACGCAAGGAAACTGACTGCAATCGCGCACACTGCCATCAGCAGCGTAAAGCCGAGCATTTTTCCGCCCGTTTTTAAAAGATATGCGATCTGGATGCTGCCCGGGTCTTTACCCAGCGCTTCATATTCCTCTTTCACAAATAAAATCGCCTTCTGGTTCAACAGGGAATCACTCATATCGCCCAGCTGGTCTGTGATCGTCTCCCGCAGCGAAAGCAGCTGCTCCTCGGAGAGAGAGCCGTTTTGCAGCGCTTGGAGAAGCTGAAGCTGCTCCTTGGTGGGCGCCGCTGCATCTGCTCCGTCATTCAGCGCGGTCTCCGCACTTTCGTCCATCGCAGACAGCATCACCATCGGCATCCGGAACGCATCGTTTAACGCTTCCAGATCCGCCATTTTATTCGTTGTCCGCTCGTAAGTACCGTCCTCTGCCTGTTCATAGCAGGAAGCGGTCAGCTCTTTTTCCCCTTCTGTCATTAAATTCTGCAGGCTGCCCCAGGTCTCCTCCCGCATCCACTCGGGCGCAGCATAAGTGATACCGCCCTGCTGAATTCCGACGTCCACGATATCCGATGTATACTGCGGCAGTGCCAGATCACAGTACGCCTGCACGATCAGCAGAAGTACAATGGCCAGCACTGATTTTTTACATTGTTTTAAATAGCTCAGTAGCCGAAACATTTTCTGTTCTATTCCTCCATTCCATCCACATTCCTGAATGCTGCAATTTCTGTTTCCAGTACATCTCCGAACCGTTCCCACTGTTTAATCAGCTCACGGAATCTGCCTTCGCCCATTCTTTCTACAACTCGCTGGGCAAACACTTCCATAATGCCGTGTCCCTGATCTCTTCTTTCCTGTCCGGTCTCCGTCAGCGAAACATAGCTGCTTCTTCGGTCTTTCGGGTCAATACTGCGCACGCACAGCCCTTTTTCCTCCATGCCACGGAGCAGTCTGGAAAGTGCCGACGGTAATATTTCCATTTTTTTCTGCAGATCGGAAATCGCTGCGCCGTAAATTGCATCGTGCTGCGCACTCAGCTTATGAATCATCTCCAGCACTGCAAATTCCATATTTCCAACTCCGGGATGCAGTACAGAATAATCCATCCTCCGAAACCTGCACATGACATGCTCAAATTCTCTCGCCAGTTTTAACGCGTCATCCATTTCTCCTCCTGTATCAAAGCGCCTGCAGTGCAAAGAGCTCACCCAAAGCGCCGATTTTCCCTGTCTATTTTTTTCATTAACATTGATAATATTTAACATTGTTAATTACGTTGGCCTATTCTACTCTTCTATCTACAGAAATACAATAAAAATTCCATAAACTTTTCATAAAAAATCACACAATCTGCCTGCCTTGACTTTTTTTCTCTCCTATGCCACAATTTTTCTATCTGGCAGGCTAAAGCAGGCACGTTTTTTGCGGTCTGCATCCGGGCAGCTTCCTTGCCCGGAATATTTTTTCTAATCTGAATCATCCTTACTATAACGGTTTTTCCGGGAAAGAGGTTCTTATGAAATTTTTTTCGTCCACTCACTATACGCCGCAGCAGCTGCAGAATATCGCGATCGATTTATTCTGCGACATCCTCGGCAGCATCCTTTCCGCGATCGGCATCTATACCTTTGCAAAGCTCGCAAGCTTCGCGCCTGGCGGTATCTCCGGCGTCGCCCTGATTTTGAACCACCTGTGGAACCTGCCGATCGGTACAACCTCCCTCGTCATCAACATTCCCCTGATTTTGCTCAGTTACAGGATTGTCGGGCGTAAATTTATGATCAAATCCATCCGCACGATTCTGATCAATACCTTTTTTCTGGATTTCGTCTTTCCGCTCACGCCTGCCTATGACGGCAATCCTATGCTCGCTGCGCTTTTTTCCGGCGTATTTTTCGGCTGCGGTCTTGCGCTGATCTACATGAGAGGCTCGTCTACCGGCGGTACGGACTTCCTTACTATGTCCATCAAAGCGCTGCACCCGCACCTTTCTATCGGCGCTGTCACGATGGCAATCGACCTCGTCATCATCCTGATTGGCTGGCCTGTTTATGGTAATCCCGACGCAGTTTTATATGGACTTATTTCTACGTTTGTAACCTCGACCGTCATCGATAAAATCATGTACGGCACGAGCGCCGGAAAGCTCGCCATCATCATCACGACGCAGGGACCTGCCATGGCAACGCATATCGACGAGGTCTGCGCAAGAGGATCGACGCTGATCCGCGCAAAAGGTTCTTATACCACGACCGAGCGCCAGGTACTGCTCTGTGCCTGCTCCAAGGCCGAAGCGTACAAGGTTCGCCGCGCCGCACATCAGACCGATCCGGACGCATTTGTCATGATTACGGAAACCAGCGAGGTCTTCGGAGAAGGCTTTATCGATCCAACCGATAACGTAAAAATACAATAGAATGCTGCAGAATGCTGCGCATTCTATTGTCAGAAATAAATCGGAGGCGAGGGCAGCAGCTGCCTTCGCCTCCTCAGAAAGAGAAAGGAACAGAACATCCCTATGAAATTTCCCAAATTTTTACCGGACGGCGGCACGATCGGCTTTGTCGCCCCTTCCTTTGGCTGTGCAACCTCCCCTTATCAGGAAACGTTTGAACACGCCCAGAAACGCTTCATCGAGCTTGGCTACCGGCTTGACCTCGGACCAAACTGCTATGAAAGCAGCGGCGTCGGCATCAGCAACACCCCCGAAAAATGCGCGCAGGAGCTGATGGATTATTATGTAAAATCCGACAACGACTGTCTGATTTCCTGCGGAGGCGGCGAACTGATGTGCGAAATTCTTCCATATATGGATTTTGACCGCCTTGCGAAAGCCGATCCCAAATGGTACATGGGCTATTCCGACAACACGAATATGACCTATCTTCTCGCAACCCTTGCAGATACCGCCTCCATCTACGGTCCCTGTGCCGGCGCTTTTGGCATGGAGCTGTGGCATCCCGCTATTTCCGATGCCTTCCACCTGCTGACAGGGCGCGCACAGACCGTATCCGGCTACCCCCTCTGGGAAAAGGAAGCCTTAAAAGATGAAACGAATCCCCTTGCGCCCTATCATGTGACTGAGCCGCGCGTCCTGCGCTGCTACGGGACGGAGTATGCACAGAGGACTAACGGCACAACGCATTTGTACAACGACCAGTTAAACAGCGACCCGCAGCTTGCGGGCGGTAACCTACAGACAGGCGCTGTATCGCCAGCCTCTGCCCCAAGCTTTCACGTCTCCGGCAGACTCCTCGGCGGCTGCATGGATTGTCTCGTCAATCTGACCGGAACCCGTTTCGATAAAACGAAGGACTTTATCGAGCGCTACAAAGAGGATGGCATCATCTGGTTTCTTGAAGCCTGCGATTTGAACGTCTTCTCTATCCGCAGAGCCATGTGGCAAATGGAACAGGCTGGCTGGTTCGAACACGTCAAAGCCTTCCTGATCGGTCGCCCGCTGTGCTTCGGACAGGACATGATGGGCCTCGATTCATATCAGGCGGTACTGCCCGTCGCACTTTCCCACCATGTCCCGGTAATTATGGACGTCGATCTCGGACATCTTCCACCAATGATGCCGCTGATCGTCGGCAGCCTCGCTGACGTGACTGTTTCCGGAAACGATATTCGAATCGACATGCAGCTGCGCTGACGATAAAACAAGCCGAACGCGTTATTTCATGCCGGGCACACCTTAATTCCCGTATACCCGGATCACGCCGGACACTTCTTTTAACACCGACATGCCTTTTAAGATGCTGAGCGCATCGTTAAAATGTTTTTCCCGCACCGGGTCGGTGATGATGACAAGCTCTGCAACGCCGTCATGGCTGCGCTTCTGCACGACCTGCGCGATGCTCACGTCGTTATTGCCCAAAATCCCGGCAATGTTGGCGAGCGCGCCGGGCTTGTCCGTTACCTGAATCCGTAGGAAAAACCGACTGACCGTATCCTCTGCGGATTTCACCGGAAGATTCCGGTAGCAGCCATAACCGATCTTGCCGCAGGAATGGTGCAGAATGTTTCGCATCACGTCGATTACATCGCCCATCACTGCGCTCGCTGTCGGTAGCTGTCCTGCGCCGCGCCCCATAAACATCGCGTCGTCGCAGGCTTCCCCGTGGATAAATACCGCATTGAACGAATCCCGGACAGTTGAAAGCGGATGCTGCTCCGGCAAAAGCATCGGATGTACTTTAACCTCTACGCCGCCTTCTGTCAGCCTCGTCATGCCGATCAGCTTGATCACATAGCCAAATTCCTTCGCATAGCGGATATCCTCCGCCGTGATGTGTGTAATACCTTCGGTATACACCTGGGAAAAGGTCACGTTGGAGTTAAACGCGATCGATGCCATAATCGCCACCTTGCGTCCTGCATCGTAGCCTTCCACATCCGCAGTCGGATCGCTCTCTGCATAGCCGAGCTTTGTCGCAAGGGCAAGTGCCTCTTCGTAGCCCATCCCATCCTCCGTCATCCGCGTCAGGATATAGTTGGTCGTCCCGTTGACAATGCCCATCACTTCTGTCAGTTCGCTGGCTACCAGGCTCTGGCGCAGCGGACGGATGATCGGAATTGCACCTGCAACCGCCGCTTCGAAATGCAGGTCACATTTTCCGGCTTCCGCCGCATCGAACAGCTGTTCTCCATATTCTGCGAGCAAATCCTTATTCGCCGTTACAACCTGTTTGCCTGCGCGGAGCGCTTCCTCCAGCCAGGTCAGCGCCGGCCGAATTCCTCCCATCACCTCAATCACGATTTCGATCTGGGGATCGTTTAAAATCTCGTCCCAACGATCTATCAGAAGCTCAGACGGAATGCCTTCCCGCGCTTTTGTCGTATCGCGCACCAGAATTTTATCCACCACCAGGCGCGCGCCCGTTTTGGAAATGATCTCTTCCTCCAGATCCTTTACCAGTTTATAAACGCCGCTGCCCACGGTTCCTGCCCCAAGCAGTGCTGCATGAATGATTCTCTCCTGTCCCATCACCATTTCCTCCATCTCTATCCAAATTCCTCTGCAATGCAATCCTCGCGGAGTATTTTTATCGTATAGAAAGGAAGTTGCCTATACGATAAAAAAACAGGGAACAGGTATTGACTGCCTGTTCCCCTATTCCAAACTGCGGGTTCGCAGTCTGGGCATATTCTTACTTTAAGCTGGAAATTACATCCGCAACAGATTTGCCGGACTCCTTGATCGCTGCATACAGAGTCTGCAGATCAGCCTGTTCTTTTACTTTAGCAAGTTCCTTTTTTCGTGTCTTGAGTGCCTTTAAAGTTTCCTCAGTTTTGGAAATTTCGCTGTCCAGGTAGGTCAGTTCTTCTTCATAGGTCATGTTTTTCTTTCTTCTTGCCATAGTTGACGCATCCTCCAATGAAATAATTTCATATAAAAAGGATAGCACGAAAAAAACAGGATGTCCAGCATATCCTTTCTATTTCCGATCGTTTGTGTGATGCCGTTTGTCTGTGCTCGCTATTTTGCAAAGCATACCTAAGCTGTTTACAGCTGCTTACCGGTCAGCATCTCATATGCCTGCAGATATTTTGCAATCGTCTTGTCTACGATCTCCTGAGGCAGTGTCCAGTCGTTATCCGGGTTGGCTTTGAGCCAGTCGCGGGCAAACTGCTTGTCAAAAGAAGGCTGAGAATGTCCGGGTTCATAGCCTTCCGCAGGCCAGAAACGAGAGCTGTCGGGTGTCAGCATTTCATCGCCGATCACCATGTTGCCATCCTCGTCCAGACCAAACTCAAACTTGGTATCCGCAATGATGATACCCTTGCTCAGTGCGTACTCTGCACATTTCTTGTACAGGGCGATGGTGTTGTCACGAAGCTGTTCTGCAAGCTCCTGCCCTCTGCCAGGGAAATATTTTTCCAGATGCGTAACGCTCTGCTCAAAGGAAATATTTTCGTCGTGATCGCCGATTTCCGCTTTGGTGGAGGGAGTGTAAATAGGCTCAGGCAGCTTATCGGATTCTTTTAAGCCCTCCGGCAGACGAATGCCGCATACCGTGCCGTTTTCCTTGTAGCTTGCCCAACCACTGCCGGTGATATAGCCGCGCACGATGCACTCAATGGGAAGCATCTGAAGCTTTTTACACATCATGGACTTGCCTTCATACTTCTCCTGCTGGAAAAACTCCGGCATATCCTTGGTATCTACAGAAATCATGTGGTTAGGAAGAATATCCTGTGTCATATCGAACCAGAACTTGGACATCTGAGTCAGGACGGTTCCCTTTTTCGTTACCTCATTATGTAAGATCACATCAAAACAGCTGATACGGTCTGTGGCAACCATAATCAGGCTTTCGCCGTTGTCATAAATCTCACGAACTTTTCCTTCTTTGATCGGTTTTAATTCCTGCATGTTTTTCTCCTCATCTTCGCATGTGCGTCATTTTTTCAATGCAAAGTAAAAGTAACACCATCTACACGGCATTGTCAAGATGCTGCGAAATGAAAACCGAAAATTAAACTCATTTTTCCCTTGAAATCGCAATCTCTTTATGGTAAAATCTTTTTTGTTGCAGGAGTTTTACGCACATCAGCCGGCGTGGCGGAATGGCAGACGCGGCAGACTCAAAATCTGTTTATGGTGACATAGTACGGGTTCAAGTCCCGTCGCCGGCACGAAAACCCGAAGTTTTTATAACTTCGGGTTTTTTTCTATCGGATCAAAAAGTAGGTTCGATGTAACTAACTTTTTTCATTTCTGGAGGATAAACAAATGATAACACCCATCATCCTGTTTCTCGTCGGACTGGTTCTGCTGATTAAGGGCGGCGACTGGTTTGTGGACGGTGCAACAGGCATCGCTCACAAGTTCCATGTCCCGGATCTGTTAATCGGCGCAACTGTCGTTTCCATCGGCACTACCCTGCCGGAGGTCATGGTTTCCGCCACCTCTGCAGTCAGCGGCCATGGTGAAATCGCCTACGGAAACGCCATCGGTTCCATCATCTGCAATACGGCGCTGATCGCGGCAATTTCCATCGCAGTCAAGCCGTCCCGAGTGGATAAAAAGACACTTACCATTCCGGTTATTTTCTTTTATGTATCCACCGCACTCTATCTGTTTTCCGCCTACGTTACCAAGCGCTTCGATCGCGTAACCGGTGTGCTGCTTCTGCTGATTTTCGTCACATATATCGGCATTCAGATCTATCAGGCGATGCACGGCAAGAACCCGGAGGCTGCAGAAGCGGACGCTGAGGTCGCAGCGGCAGAGGCCGACACCGCTTCTAATTCGACCGGAAAGGATCTTCTTTTACTGGTCATCGGTGCTGCTTTTATCGCAATCGGCGCAAACCTGTTAGTTGATAATGGCATCATCATCGCCGGACTGTTGGGCGTTCCCGAATCCGTTATCGCCCTCACCTTTGTTGCTCTAGGCACCTCCCTGCCGGAGCTTGTTACCGCAATCACCTCTCTGCGCAAAGGACACGGTCTGTTATCCCTCGGCAACATCATCGGCGCAAACCTGTTTAACCTCGTTTTGGTAAGTGGTGTTTCGATCCTGTTATCTCCCTTCGATCTGCCTAACAGCAAGCAGATCGGCGCTTATAACGCATCCCTCGTTGTAGATATTCCTGTCATGCTCAGCGTTATGCTGATCCTAACGATTCCTCCGCTCATCAAAGGCAGAATGACACGCCTGCAGGGTATTATTCTGCTCGCTATTTACGCGGCATTTTGCATATTCCAGTTCGCTCTGTAAAACAGGCTGCGCCGCTGGCGATCCTATTTTAGCAACAGATGAGATTGTCACCCTGCAGACAATATGTTTCTCTGACATTTCATAAAAACGCCCGAACCGGTTCGGATCCTTTCATCCGTCCAGTTCGGGCATTTTTTCATTCTATTGCATGTTTCCTCAACTGTGCGTCCTTTCCCAGTCCGCATCAGGCTTTATTTTTCAAATTTCAGATTTTTATAAAAATCAAAGCAGTCAAACGTTGCGAAGTAATCCTTCGGTGTCTCTGCACGGCGGATCAGCTTTGCAGTGCCATCCTCCTGCAGTAAAATCTCCGCGCTGCGCAGACGTCCGTTGTAGTTATAGCCCATCGAAAAGCCGTGTGCGCCCGCATCATGAATGAACAGATAATCTCCCATATCAATCTTGGGAAGGTTTCTGTCGATTGCAAATTTGTCATTATTTTCGCAAAGGGAACCGGCCACATCGTATATATGGTCGCAGGGCGCATTTTCCTTGCCCAGCACCGTGATATGATGATAAGCACCGTACATCGCGGGACGCATCAGGTTCGCCGCGCACGCATCCACGCCGATATATTCTTTGTAAATATGCTTCTCATGCACCGCCTTCGTTACCAGCGCACCGTAAGGTCCCATCATGAAACGTCCCATCTCGGTATAAATTGCGATATCTCCCATGCCTGCCGGAACCAGAACCTCTTCGTAAACCTTTCTGACGCCCTCGCCGATCGCCAGAATATCGTTCGGCTCCTGATCGGGACGATACGGAATGCCGACACCGCCAGACAGATTAATAAATGCGATGTCCGCTCCGGTTTCTTTTTCCAGCTTCACAGCAAGCTCAAACAGCTGCTTTGCCAGCTGTGGATAATATTCGTTCGTCACCGTGTTGCTCGCCAGAAATGCGTGAATACCAAAGCGTTTTACTCCCTTGCTCTTTAAAATCCGATACGCTTCAAAAATCTGTTCCGTCGTCATACCGTATTTGGAATCCCCCGGATTGTCCATGATGCCGTTGCTCAACGTGAACACGCCGCCCGGATTATATCTGCAGCTCATCGTCTCCGGAAGCTTGCCCAGAATCTGCTCTACAAAATCGATATGCGTAATGTCATCCAGGTTGATAATCGCGCCCAGCTTCGCTGCCAGGGCATATTCCTCTTCAGGCGTATCGTTGGAGGAAAACATAATCTCCTCGCCCTTGGCGCCGATCGCATCACAGAGCATCAGTTCCGTTTCGGAAGAACAGTCACAGCCACAGCCGTATTCCCGTAAAATGTCAACCAAAAACGGGTTCGGGGTCGCTTTGATCGCAAAATATTCCCGAAATCCAGGGTTCCAGGAAAATGCTTCTTTTACTCTTTTCGCATTTTCGCGGATTCCTTTTTCATCGTAGAGATGAAACGGAGTCGGATACGTCTTTGCGATTTCTTCAATCTGTTCTTTGGTTACAAATGGTTTTTTGTTCATCGTTGCTCCTTTATCTGCCTCTCTTATCGGTTCTCAATCTGCCAGTCGATCGGTTCCACTCCATGTGCTTTTAAAAATTCATTGGTCTGGCTGAAATGCCTGCAGCCGAAAAATCCGCGATATGCAGACAAGGGACTCGGATGCGGCGCCTTCAAAATCAAATGCTGCGGATTCGTCAACATCGAAGCCTTCTGCTGCGCCGGACGTCCCCAGAGCAAAAAAACGATCGGACGGTCCTGCGCATTAACCGCTTCGATGACTGCATCCGTAAACTGCTCCCAGCCTTTTCCCTGATGGGAATTTGCCTGATGCGCCCGCACAGTCAACACGGTGTTCAACATCAGCACGCCCTGCTTCGCCCATTTTTCCAGATAACCGTTGTTTGGAATATAGCATCCCAGATCATCATGCAGCTCCTGATAAATATTGACAAGCGACGGCGGCACCTCCTCTCCCGGCTGCACAGAAAAGCAAAGCCCATGCGCCTGATGCTCGTTATGATAAGGGTCCTGTCCCAAAATCACGACCTTCACCTCGCGAAGCGGCGTAAAATGAAATGCGTTGAAAATATCATCCGCCGGAGGATATACCACATGCGTCGCATATTCTTCTTTCACAAAAGAAAATAACTTCGCATAATACGGTTTTCGAAACTCATCCTTTAACGCCGGCAACCAGTCGTTGCTGATCATTGCCATCTTACCGCGACTCCTTCCTTCTGCAGGTATTCCTTGACCTGTCCGATTTCCAGCTCTTTATAGTGAAATAAGGAAGCTGCCAGCGCCGCATCTGCCATGCCGTCTGTCAGTGCCTCCTTGAAATGCTCCATCTTGCCTGCACCACCGGAAGCGATGACCGGAATCGACACGTTCTGTGCGATCGCCCGGGTCAGCGGAATATCATAGCCTGCCTTCGTTCCATCGCAGTCCATGCTCGTCAGCAAAATCTCCCCGGCTCCCAGCTCCTGCGCCTTTCTCGCCCATTCTACCGCGTCCAGACCGGTATCGATCCGTCCGCCGTTTTTATAAACCGTCCAGCCCTCTGCACCGTCTGTTCTGCGCCTTGCATCAATCGCAACGACAACGCACTGGCTGCCGAACTTTTCCGCCGCATCCGCGATCAGCTGCGGATTGGAAATCGCCGCTGAGTTGACAGAAATTTTATCCGCTCCTTCCCGCAGCAATGCCTTAAAATCCTCAACCGTGCGGATTCCGCCGCCGACCGTAAACGGGATAAACACCTGCTCAGCAACCCGTCTTACCATGTCCACGACCGTTGCCCGCGCATCCGAGGACGCTGTAATATCCAGGAAAACCAATTCGTCCGCACCCGCCTTATCATACGCCGCTGCGATCTCCACCGGATCTCCTGCATCCCTCAAATTGACAAAATTAACGCCCTTTACTACCCTGCCATTATGGACGTCCAGACAGGGAATGATCCGTTTTGTAAACATCCTCAGTTGCCCTCCCTGCCTAATCTCACAAAGTTCTCCAAAATTTTCAGCCCAGCCTCCGAACTCTTTTCCGGGTGGAACTGACAGGCGAACAGATTTCCTTTTTCCACAGAAGCATCGATAGAAACGCCATACTCGGTTCTCGCGGTGACAATATCCTCCTCCGCCTTCAGATAATAGGAATGCACGAAATACACATACGGCTCCCTGGAAAATCCTTCAAACAGCCGTCCTTTTTGCGGAAAGGAGAGGGAATTCCAGCCGATATGCGGAATTTTAAGCGGTCTTTTGTCTTCTGCAACGCCGTCTGGAATCCGCAGGATTTTTCCCTTTAACAGACCGAGCCCCTCCACGCCAGGGCTTTCCTCGCTCGATTCAAATAACAGCTGCAAACCAAGGCAAATTCCAAGAAACGGAGTATTCTTGTCGACAATCTCAGAAATCACATCAATCAGACCATATTCTTTTAATTTTCCCATCGCATCCCCGAATGCCCCAACACCCGGAAGGATGACTTTTTCTGCTGCAAGCAGCTGTTTCGGGTCGCGCGTCAGTATCGTATCCTCGTGCAAATATGCCAGCGCCTTCTGGACACTTTTTACATTTCCTGCATCATAGTCGATAATTGCAATCATTTGGTTCCTCATTATTTATTAGAAATACTATTTTTCTTCCAGCAACAGCGTAACCGGATGCATCGGTACACTATATCCGCGCTCCTTAATCTCTTCCGTCATCTGATACAAATGGGAATGAACCCGGTACAGACAGGATTTTTGATTAAAATATGCAACCTTTTCAAACGGAAAACGGATCAGCTGCGGCAGCTCCATCCCAACGCCCAGCTCCAGAATCACCAAATTTCTGTTTAATGTCCCCTGCAGCCATTTGGTGTAAGTTTCCCAGCTGTCTGTCGGATACACTCCACTATCCGTTTCTTCCTCTCCCTCTTTGGCTGGCGTCAGAATTCGATTTTCTTTGAGTCCTGCCTGTTCCAACAAACCGTCCTCGCATAGAGAAATCACAAAATAATTTTTATCCTTCAAAAGATCTGCCAGAACTTCATATGCCTTCTGAACCTGTTCTTTTTCACAGCCGCCCGCTTTCTTTTGGCTTTTATGAAATGCGAGCAGCGCTGCCGCAGCGGGATCTGTCTGCGCGGTCTTGGCAAGCTCTGTAAAAAAAGGATCTTCCTGCGCTTCCTCTTTTACTGCAAACTCCGTTCCAATCCCGACAAGCACCATCTGCGCCTGTTCAATGGACTGTCTAATTTGTTCCAACATATCGTATCAACCTTTCTTAACTTCCTTTCGCCTGCAAATGCAGCCTGCAGACCGGAATCCAGAAACATTATATCAGACTTTAGTGTAGTAAACAACTACATTTCTCATGGGATATATTCGCCTGCGTCGGGTCGCGAAAGCGACATCCTTCCATTCCGACGCAATGCGATCCTTACGGAGCGTTTTTGCATTCGCCGTCCGTTCACACGCGCCATTCGCAAACTCGCATCTTCGATGCTTTCCGCTGCTGCGCAGCTCCTTTTGCTCATGAAGCAGCGCTCCCTTCGTGGGACTCAACAGGCAGATTCGTGCTTGCACGAAAATCTGCCTGCTGAGTCCCACGGGTGAACTTGGATAACAAAAAACGTCTGTTGAGTTCTCAACAGACGTCCTTGTCATTATAGGTTCATACCTTCAAAACTAAACACTGAAATCCTCTTTTGTATCTTCCACATCCATTCCCAACCTGTCAGGATAAGCCCTCGACCGATTAGTATTTGTCAGCTCCATGCATTACTGCACTTCCACCTCAAACCTATCTAC
>NZ_JAOQJY010000035.1:0-26478 GCF_025567525.1 Gallintestinimicrobium propionicum
CGCTACTGGCGGTTGGTTAGACCTTACCAGACAGGCATTCCACCTGCTAGACTACTCGCCCTTGTCTGGGCGCACAATTCCGATTTGTTGTCATCTTCATTATACTTCATCGCCTATCGAAAAGATAGCGTATTTTATGAAACTTGTCGGCTGGGAACAACTTGCAACGCAAAGTGTCCCCAGATGGCAAGTCCACAAAAGGGTAGCTGGCTGCAGCCAGCGCAGGGGAAGTGTAGCGTCCCCTGTATGATTTGGAGCAGACCATGACTGCGGAAAATCACAGCCCTCCGGCGAGGAGCCTTCGGAGAACGCAATGCACCAACCTCTGGGTGGTGTATAATTGCGCCCTTAGTAAATGTGAGGGTTTGGTAAGGATGTTTTTAAGATTTAGGTTTCGCGGTATAGTATGTTGCGTACTATACCGCTTTTCCTTTCCACAAAGTGACCTTTGAGTGGTCGAATACTCCGATATGGTTATAGATAATTTCAATTTCCTGTAAGCGTTTACCGCTGCTCTTATCAGGAGCATGGACAATAATTTTGTCGATAAACTCATGTACAATTTCTGGTGTTAGTTCTGTAAGGTTAGTGTACTTGCGGACTACTGAAAGAAATTGCTTTACATCCACAGATTGTTTTTCTTCTTTCTGTAATTCTTTCTCTAAAGAAGTCTGTTCTTCCTGCAAAGTATGCTGTTCTTCCTCATATCCTTTTGAAAGTTTCATAAAGCGCTCATCTGAAAGTTTTCCACTAATATTGTCTTCATAAATCCGTTGAAAAATTTTGTCCAACTCTTGAATACGGGAATGGATTTCTGTAAGCCGTTTTTTCTTTTGCGACAGTTCTTTATTTCTTTGCCGCATATCCGTGTCCATTACCATCTGAACAAATTCATCTTCATAATCTGATACATAGCGGATAACTTCTTTCAGGTTTTCCAGCACAATTTGTTCGACTACTACATTACGAATATAGTGCATAGTACATGATTTTGAATTGTGCCGGTAATTGCTGCATACAAAATTATGTTTCTCTGCGCTCTGTGCCATTTGCCTATGAAATGTCATTTTGCTTCCGCAATCTGCACAGTAGAGCAAACCAGAGAACATAGGCATATCCCCCATTTTGGTAGGGCGGCGTTTTCCGGAACGGATTTTCTGTACAATCTCAAAGGTTTCCTTGTCAATGATTGCTTCATGGGTATTCTCAAAAATCCTCCATTGTTCAGGACTGTTATCAATTTTTTTGCGATTTTTATAAGACTTAACATGGGTCTTAAAATTCACAGTATGTCCTAAATAGTCCATTCTTTCTAAGATATGAGATACCACAGTCGCGCTCCACAGATACTTGTCAGGCGGAAGAACGGTTCGTGGCTTTTCCCCATGCTCTAACGCATAATAAGTAGGGCAAAGAATTTTTCTTTCCGTTAGAATATTTGCAATTCGTGTCGGTCCATAACCATTGACACATAAACGGAAGATTTCCCGAACCACTTCGGCGGCTTCTTCATCTATAAGCCATTCCTTTTTATTGTCAGGATTCTTCATGTAGCCATAAGGAGCGTGAGAACCGATATGCTCGCCTGCCATTCCTTTAGAACGTTTGACTGCACGGATTTTTTTGCTGGTATCCTTTGCGTACCATTCGTTGATTATGTTACGAAATGGGGTAAACTCATTCTCCCCCACATGGCTATCCACGCCATCATTGACAGCAATAAAATGGACATCCATGTTCGGGAACATAATTTCTGTGTACATTCCCACCTGCAAATAATCACGCCCAAGTCTTGACATATCTTTGACTATAACGCGTTTGATTCTTCCTGCTTCGACCTCTGCAATCATTCTTTGAAAATCTGGTCTGTTGAAATTTGTACCAGAAAATCCATCATCTACAAAAAACACATAAGGCTGATACCCATGTTCGATTGCATAACGCTTCAGGATTTTTTTCTGGTTAATAATACTGTTTGAATCACCCTCCTGTTTATCGTCTTGTGAAAGCCGACAGTATAATGCGGTTAATTCCTCTGTTTGATTCCCCATCGGATAAATGGAAGTGATAGTGCTGTTTGACTGCTGTAACATAAGTACCTCCTATCCGACAGTCAAACAGACAATGCTTTTACAACTTTATTGTACCGCATTTTCTGTTTCCTGTCTGCCTTGTTTTATCTCAGAATTATTGTTTCAAGTCATTGCGGATAAGCCTTTTTACTTTTGTTACTGCGTCTTCCTGCGCCTGTTCTTTTGAGCGAGATTTTACCACATAGCAGGTGTTTCCTATCTGGTATTCACGTATCATTTCAGGGGCAGGATTATTTGTATTTTCCATAAGATAACAACCTCCTGTTATTTTCTTTGAAGCAAACCGAACAGCTTTCGCTAAAGCTCATGGGAATCTCACCCCTGCATGGTTCTCATCCAGCCGTACCCTTTGCCAGCGGTGCTACATCATCACACGGACTAAGGCTGTACGGAAGTATCATTATCACGATAGAAGGTCATGGCGGCAGCTCTGCGGTAAGCTGCTTATGGAACGCTGGCAGGAATCGCTATCCGGTATCATCCCTCCTTTGGTGGGTTACGGCGTGCCAGCCCAACGGCTCTCTTTCTATCGAAACGTATTCGGCTGCTTTATGCTGCGTTGATTAGACGCTTTCTTTTTCAAGGAACAATCCGGCTTTGTCAGCCTGTTAAAATGCACTGGTAATAATGCACTTTAATAGACTGGCAAGCTCTGTCTGGGAAGCATGGGCTTGTCCATGCTTCCACAGGAGAGCGTTATTTTTACTTTGGTTCCCTGATTTCAAAAGATAAAATCTTTGCAATCAGACGTGTTTCCATCCGGCGGCGTAGGGTTTCATCTACAACCATGTGGGTGTTCCCGTATTCGTCTTTCATGGGACGCATGGAACGGCTGGCAATAAAACCGCTGTAATGGCGTACAATCTGGTTGACTGCTTCAATATCGCCGTCCGCAGCCCTTACAATCACAGGAAACGGAATCATAGGGTGCTTTGCTGTCATGCTTTATCCTCCATAAACTTTTTGATAAATTCCAGTCCGGCGTGTCTTCTTCTCTGGATGGTAGAACGGTTGACTTCCAGAATTTTTGAAATCTCCGTATCGTCAAATCCGAGGAAATAATATCTCAGGATAACGTCACGTTTCTTTCCGTCCAGATTTTCCAACGCTTCTGCTAACAGGCTGTTTTCAATGCGGACAGTAAATCCATCCATTTCAAAAGTATGGAAATAGGATGGATAGGTGTCTTCGGAAGAAAACAGATTGACGGTGTAATCGTCCATATCACAGAACAGGGTTTCCCGTTTGCACTGTCTGGACAACGCTTTGAGATAGTCTTTGCGTTCATCTTCCATAGCGACTTTACAGATGTAATCAAACTGGTTCTCTATGGTTGTCTGAAATTCAGATGGCTTCATCATTACTCACCCCCTTTCCAGCCTTGAAAGGGAGCGAGTTGATAGGAATTTCTGCTTCTTTCCCCCTTTTCGCTCTTAGTCCCGACAGGACAGGGGGTGCAGTTGCATTTTTGAATAAAAAAATACACCCATTTTAAAATAAAAATGAGTGCATAAGAAATAACAGTAGAATAAATATGACTTGTCAGTTCATATTCAAAGTCGGACTTCCACAGTGGGGGAGCTATACTTTTTTTAATGAATGTAACTTATGTATGCTGTACAGCAACAAAGAAATCCCCATAGTGGCAATCCTCCTAAATGCCACTACTCATTATTCTGTGTTATCGTTGGTTCAAGAATAGACAAAAAGAAGCGGCGGCTCTAAAAATCAAAGCCACCGCTTCAAAGGCGCGTGAAAATCTATCTGCGATACGACGGCTTTTTTTCTTTACCGTCGTCCGGCAGATTATATATCATTATGTTGTCGATTGAACACTTTAAGAAGAATAATAGTACCAATGAAAATAATAACCATGACGCTTGTACTTAATGCCGGATAATATACAACTTTTTCATCATGTGCATAATTTGAAAACACTAGCCCTGTCGTCATAGGGTATAAATTGATAAGGTTTCCGTCAGCAAGGAATATTCCGCAAAACCCATAGAAGAATGAGAAGATTACCCCAGACAAGAATTTGTCCTGCTTTCTCGTTGTTATAACAATGACTGGAAGAACTGCAATATAGCAACAGGTACTTACAATAAATAGCTGTTCAAGGCTTATCAGGCAAGAATTGAAATTTATATCTGCACAATTCATTATTCCCGCAATTACCAGAGTGACAATAAAACTAAAAATCCACTCAAAGATTACCAAACTATAGCCTACTATTAGTTTAGATAAGATTAACCTAAATTTTGAAACCGGAACAGTCAATATATTTTTTAATGTAAAGTCGGTATATTCCCGGTTAATAGAATATCCAACTACCAATGTAAAAGTGAACGGAAGAAATAAACTAAAATGGTTCCAGATAACTCCCTCTGAAAGCCCCGCGTAACTAACAACGCTGTTGTTGGTTCCAGCTAATTGAAACGCCGCTAAAATAATTGAAAAAAGTACAGATACAATTCCAAGCCAGAGAATATTGTATCGTTTATATTTCAAGAACTCTGTTTTTATTAGTCGCACCATTTCTAAGCACCTCCTAAATTTCCTGCTTGCTTTTATAAATAATCGCAAGCATTAGTGAAGCAATAGCTGTTAATATCAAAATACCAATACATGCGGGAGAACTTAAAAACCAGTCGTCTAATCCGTATGTTGATCCCGTAGTCATGTGAGGTAAAGCCCATCTAAAAACAGCCGACAGAGGGGATAATACGTTTGACATAGCAAAAACAATAGCAAAACTTGCGCTTGCATAAATAAACGATAGGATTATTGAAAAAATATATCCTTTTTTGCTAAGACATTCGATAGCGATAACAGGGAGTATGGAAACTGCCACCATAACGCCAATCAAGACTCCAAGCAATAGCCTGTAAAGAATATGGTCGGCACTACCTATTATCAATCCCCCTATTAAGGTTGCGGCATTTGTCGCAAGAGAATAAATAATGGAAAATATCAATATTGTAATTACTTTTGCAGTAATTAAGGCTGCTGTGGAAATAGGAATTGTGTTAATGTTCTTTTGGGTTCCATTCGTCTTTTCTGAAAAGAACAATATAGCTCCCAAAATTCCTAAAACCGTTGGTAATAATAAGAAATACCCAAACACTCCAATGTTCAAATAAAGCCAGTCAAATCCTAAATTGCTTTTAGCTGCAAATGTAGTCATAGGAATAGGAAACAAAGCGGCTGCAAAGATAGTTAAAAATATAAATTTTTTCCGCTTTAATTTAAGAAATTCACAATAGACCAATTTAAGCAATTCCCTCGCCTCCTGTCACACGCTTGAAATAATCTTCCAGACTTTCTTCACAAGTATAAGCCTGTGATACGGTAAGTCCGTTCTCAACAAAAACTGTCACAATCTCCCCGACAGAAATATCCAGATTATTCAAACGTAAATTATGGTCGTCCTGTATAGCAAAATTGCTTTCATGGAAATTACGCTCTAAAAGTCTTGCCGCCTGTGCGGTATCGGAAACAGTAAAGCGGATATGCTTGCTGCTTTTTGCTTCCAGTTCCGCAAGGCTTTCTTCTTCCAGTAGTGTGCCATGGTCGATAATACCAATGTCATCAGCCAGTAGTGCGATTTCTGAAAGAATATGACTGGAAATTAAAATTGTTTTTCCTCTTGCGTCACAAAGCTCACGAATAAAAGAGCGAACTTCCGCAATACCGATAGGGTCAAGCCCGTTGATAGGTTCATCTAAAATTAAAAGTTCCGGGTCGTGCATAACAGCAAGTGCAATCGCAAGACGTTGTTTCATACCAAGCGAATACTGGGAAAACAGTTTTTTGTCCTTATAAGGCAGTCCTACTAAATCTAAAGCGTCTTTAATCGCATGATTGTTTGGCACACCTCGTAAGGTTGCAAAGATACGCAAATTTTCCGTAGCAGTCAGATTAGGATAAAAGCCGGGGGACTCAATCAAGCTACCGATACGGGGCAAAAGTTTCTTTTCATTCCCCTGCAAAGCCTTTCCCCATATTTTGACTTCGCCGGAAGTAGGCTTTGTCAATCCAAGCAGCATTTTCATAGTAGTTGTTTTTCCGGCTCCGTTTCTTCCAAGCAGTCCATAAATTCTTCCTCTCTGTACATGGATATTTAAGTCAGCAACACTCTTTTGTGAGCCGTACTGCTTTGTAAGATTTTTTGTTTCAATGATATATTTTTTGTCCATATTCAAACCTCCTGTTCTGTAAAGTATTCTATCACTCCAATCTTGCATTAACCTTGCAACAACCTTGCATTAACCTTGCAATTTCAAATACAGCTTCCGAAAGTAATTAAGGCTCCCGCCATAAAGACGGAAAAGCCTTAATCTATCAACGGAAAAAGTAAAGTAAATTTAGTTCCTTTTTCCGGTACACTATCTGCTGTTATTGTGCCATTCATCTTTTCCACAAGCTGATGAACGATAGATAAGCCAAGACCGCTGCCTTTTTCAGCACGCCCTTTATCACATTTATAAAGCCTCTCGAAAATATGTTTCAAATCTTCTTTTTCAATGCCTATCCCGTTATCAGTTAATCGAATTTGCATATTTTTTTCCTGCTTTGATAGGAATATTTCTATTTTGTCTGCATGACTGTGGGAAATTACATTCTGAATAAGATTATTCAATATCCGCATATAACCGTCCGTATCAAGTTTTACTCGGAAAGGCTGTTCGGGAATATCAATGTTATAATCTATCTGCCTATCTTCAAATATAGGTATCCAGTCAATCAAAATATTTCGTGTTAGTTCCGCAGCTTCAACGGTATTTATATCCATAGCAAACTCATTGGAGTTTAATTTGAACCAGTCAAAAAGAATATCTATATATTCTTTCAAATCGTGAGCTTTACGACGGGCAGTTTCGATATAGTCGTCCTTGTCTTTTCCTGTGACAATTCCTCTATGTGCGGCGTCAAGATACCCAATAAGTGTTGTAAGCGGTGTCCGAACATCATGGGAAAGGCTTGTCATAAGCTGGCGGTTCGTTTCTTCTGCCTGCCGGACAGTAGACAGCCTTTTCTCATAAGATACAACAATCTCATTGATTTCATAAGCAAGAGGAGCTACCAGTTCATTTGTTGCTGATAAAATCCGCCTGTTTCCATTCCCATTTTTTACATCAGCCAATGCGTCTGTTATTTCTGCTATCTGCTTTTTTACACGCCGGATAACAAGGCAAGAAACAAAAATAGAAAAAAGTGTAATGATAATTGATAGAAAAATAATCGCTTCCATAAAAATCAAACCTCCTTGCTAAAGCGATAACCAATTCCCTTAATTGTCTGAATGTATTTGGGGTTTCCGGGATTTACCTCTAATTTCTTGCGAAGTCGGCTAATAATCGCCATAATGTTACTGTCATCATAAACATATTCTTCTCCCCACACTTCTTCATAAATCTGTTGCTTTGTCAAAATTTTTCCTTGATGTTTCGCGCAGTATAAAAGCAGGTCAAATTCCTTTGGGGGCAACTCAAAAGTTCCATTTTCCGTAATAATAGAACGATTTTCAAGGTCTATTTTCAATCCGTCAAATTCAAGCTGCTGTGTCATTCCGTCTGTTTGATTGAAACGGGTATAACGCCGTATAAGAGAAATAATACGGGCTATTAGTTCGTCCATATCAAAAGGCTTTGTCAAATAATCATCGGCTCCTGCGCGTAAGCCGCGCACTTTGGAAGCACTGTCATTTTTAGAGGTAAACATCAAAATCGGCAGACTGTTTTCTTTTCTGATTTCTTCCAGTGTTTCAAATCCGTCCATACCGGGCATCATAACGTCCAGTATCACAAGTTGATATTCTTTTTCTTTTAATTTTTGTAATCCCTCTTTTCCTGTATTACAAAAATCAGCTTCTATATCTTCTGATAAAACGCTTCGCTTAATCAGCGCACAAAGCTCTTTATCATCATCTATAATCAAAACTTTATTCATGGTGTAGCTCCTTTCCTTGTTTTGTTCTCCCGTCAATCGGTTTTTCCGCGTCCTTTGGTATCAGCCACATATATCCAAGTTTTGAAACACCCAGTATGCGGTTTTCTCTGCAAAGTACCTGTACCCGCCTTTCAGAAATTCCCCATTTCTTCGCTGCTTCGGGGCAAGACATATATTCCATAACACCCAAGTCCTTTCTACAAATCATATCAGTATAATTATAGTCGGGCATACGAATAATAGCAAGTGCAAGCATATGAATTATTATGGCTATAAATAGGAACTGTATAGACATATTCAGTATGAAAGAGGAACAGTAGAATGTATATGGGTGAATAAATATGGCAAAAAGACCAACAGCTAAATATGACTTTAAGGCTTTCGGACAAGCTATCAAAGCAGCGAGAACCGAACGAAAAGAGAGCCGTAAAAAAGTAAGTGATGAAATGTATATCTCACCACGTTATCTTGCTAATATTGAGAATAAAGGACAACAGCCGAGTTTACAAATTTTTTATGAGCTTGTAACACGCTATGATATATCCGTAGACCAATTCTTTTTCCCAGATAAATCAGCGGAAAAAGATACACAACGTAGGCAGCTTGATACACTGCTTGATAGTATGAGTGAGAAAGGAATACGGGTAGTCACCGCCACAGCAAAAGAGATAGCCGAAGTCGAAACAGAGGACAGGGGAATGTCCAGAACAGAATTTTAACGAGAAGACACATTGTAATCTTTCAGGAAATACAATGTGTCTTCTGCTTTATATAACTCTATTTCACAATCTTCCAGTTTTCCACGTTCTTTTCCAGTACAAGGTTAAACTGTGATACCTGTGTTGTCATGGTCTGGTTATCCAGATATTTCACTGCAAGGGAAGCTGTCACCTGATTTCCGTTTCGGTTGTAGACCGGATTTACCAGTTCCGAGAAAATATACTCTTTTCCCACAGGTTTCAGCACACCCTCATTTACATAATAGGTCAGTTCCTTTGCGGTTGCCGTAGGGTACAGCTTGAAAAAGGTAGTGAGAAATTCGTTGATTTCCTCTGTGGTGATGGAATCCACCGTACCGTCACTTTGTATCGCTTTTGGGGTGTAGCCGGATTTTACGGGAACGCTGGTAATGGTTGGGTTCTGGATAATCGTCAGGTTTCCAGAGCCGTCTACATAGACCGTCACCTGATAGGCGGAACGGATGGTTTTACTGGATTCTCCCTCTGTGATACGCTGTTCCACCGTATAGGTCACTTGATAATGCTGCTCCTTTTCTTCTGTGATTTCCCATATCTGGAAGTCAGTCAGGGCAGATGATACGGGGATGTCTTTTCGGACGGTATCTACATTCAGGGCTTGTAGCTCTCCGGTGAGATACCCTTTTAAAGCATTTGTCCGGTTGTCAATGGAAGCGGCGGACTGTTCCCATGAATAGTAGATTTTTGCGAAATTCTCCACAAAGTTTTCTATCTTGTGGGTGTCGAGGATTTGTTCCTCAATCACTTTCGTTTCATGGACAGTGTGAATGTCTATCGCCGTGAAATTCTTATAGACAGCAAACAGGAAGCTCACTGCAAGCAGCACCCACAGGGCAATCACGGTTTTCTTGTGGATATTGACTTTGTAGACTTTCAGCTTCTTTTCTTTCTGCTTTTTCTGGTTTTCCTCTTTTCTAATCTGAATCATATCGGTTCATCCTTTCTTATTGTTTGATTCGTCCGGCTCCGGCAAGGTGCTGTTGCCAGTAGGAGCCTGTCAGGTCTGCGTAACCAATGGGATTTCCGGCATGGTACATCCGGTTATTTCCCACATACAGCCCCACATGGGTGATATAGGTTCCGGCATTGTAGGTGGAATGGAAAAAAACCAAATCCCCTGCTTTTGCTTCGGACAGGGGGATGTGCTGCGTCACATTGTACTGTTCCTGTGCTGTCCGTGGCAGGGCGATTCCTGCCTTGCCATAGCACCACTGCACCAGTCCCGAACAGTCAAAGGAAGTGGAGGGGGAATCGCCCCCATACACATACGTCCAGCCCTCATACTTTAAGGCTTCGTCCATGATAGCCTGTACCGTTTCATTATCAAACTGTGCCACGGTCAGGTATTGCGATACCAAGAGGACATAGAACATATTCCCGTAGGAATACCGCCAGCCCCCGTTTTTCTCTACGGCAACAGGGTTGGTGTAGGTGACTTTCTTTCCGCCGGATTTGTCCCTTGCGAAGCTCTCTGCCAGTTCAAAGGTGTATTTTTTTCCGTGCCCTGCCACATAGTCTAGGAAACCGCCGCCGTAGTTGTAGGACTGAATCACACTGTTTAAGTCACAGCCCTTTGTTTCTGCCGCTGCGAGCAGTTCCGAGAAATACTTGCAGCCTTGTTTGATGGATTCCTCTGTGCTAAGAGAGTTCGGGGGAAGCCCCAGAGATTCCGAGGACTGCATAACGTCTTCCAGCGTGCCGCCAGATTCCACCTGAATGATGGCGAGCAGCACATTTAAGTATTCCTCTATGCCATATTCCCTTGCATATTTTTCCAGCATAGGTTTATGGGCGAGGACTTCCTGTGATACGCTCACGCCCCCATAGATAAGGTTTCCGCCGCTTCCTCCGTCTTCCTCATCCGAGAAGACAATCACCACCAAAAGGAGCAGGGAGAACATCATCACGAACACGCCGGAACAGGCAAAGAAAAGGTGTCTTAACTTCATGGTTTCTCCCCTTTCTTCTGTTTGGAAACCGCTGTTACTGTTTTTGTCCACTCCTTTCTGGCGGTGGTACGCCGGATGGTAAAGTTGGATTCTTTTACCACAGGGGCAGCCCGTTTTCGTTCCGGTATCACAAGAGCCGTATCATTCTGGACAGGTCTTGCCGGACGGGGAGCAGCAGGTGTAGTAGTTGTCTTTTGTCTTTCCTCTGGTTTGTCTGGGGAAGCCGGAGGGACTATCTGGTGTTCTGTCCTTACAGGCGGTGTCTGTTCATGGTGGATGGAAGCCGCTTTTACCACCGGAACCGAAGCCCGTTCTGCCACAGTTCCCCCATAAGGAACCTGTCCCTGTTCCCTGATGGATGGGGAAGCTGGCTGCATGGCTGGTTTTTCTGTATGAGCGGTATCTGCACGATTTCGGAAATCTTCTGGCTGCTTTGCAGTAACAGGGCGTTCATGGACAGGAGCAGTCCCTTTGGGTGCTTCGGAAGCTGTCTTTTGCGGTTGTTTTGCCTGTTCCAGTTCCGCCCTGCGTTCTGCAATGGTCTGTCTGCGGCTTTCTGCCTGTGCGTTCCGCTGTTCCGCTCTGGCAGTTCGGGTCTGGGTCATGCTGGAAGTAAAATCCCTTACGCCCTCTGATACCTGTGTTTTTCCGTGGTAAAGGGCGTACTTTGCATTGACAGGCAAATCTTTTGCCTGCTCCCGAAGCTGTCCGGCAGTATCGGCTATCTTATCTTTGGTATCCGCCACCGCACCCACCGCAGAACCAGCCCGTTTCCATACGGATTCCTGTTCCGGTGTTGCCTGTCCGTCTGGTCTGCTGTGGTCTGCCTGTGTCCGTTTGGAAGAGCCGGAGGTGGAAGCAGTTCTCTGGTTTGAGCCAGCCTGTTTTCCTGCGTGGTATGCAGCCGTTCCAGCCCCAAGAGCCGCCACGGAACGTCCCAACTTATGCTGTAAACGGTGCATATGGGCGTGCATGAGCATACGGGGTCTTCGCATGATACGGCTCCCCATGCTTTGGGAATCCCCACTCTGTAAGGAGAACATCCCCATCAAATCCCCCAGCTTGAAATAGATTCCGGCAAAGGTCACTATCTGCAAGAACGCCGTCAGGAAGAACGGATATTCCCCAGACAGGTTGTAGAGCATGGTGGAAATGCTGAACGCTACCGTGATAATCAGGGTGATTCCGGCTCTGGTAAGGATGGTATTGAACAGTTTCGTAATGGCACGCTTTGACATCCCCTCAAAAGAGGGAACCATGCTAAGGAGGAAACTCACAGGCAGGAACATGGCGTAGATGATAAAAAGCACCTGTGAGAAAATCATTATCCCTGTGAGCAGGAATACAAAAATGGAGATACCGATATTGAACATGAACAGGAAGAAGACGGTTCCCAAGCGGTTGATGGTCTTTGTGATGGTAAGGTTGGTGTTTTCCCTGTCTTCGATTTCCTCCACCACGATTTCTTCCCTGTCCTGCCCGTTGTTTTCGTCTGGGCTGGTTGAGATCAGGCTTTCCACACGGTCACTCCCAATGCTTTCTACATCCGAGTTGCCGTATTGCAGCAGGAGCCACGGCTGCTTGACCTGAATGGAAAACAGGCTGTCCCGTATCAAATCCACACTGTCTTTTCCCTGACTTTCCGAGTTTGGTAGCACTATTTTTGTGCCAAGGGTCAGGCTGGCATTGCTGATGTCTGCGGAAAATTCATTGATTTTCCCGATATAATCAGGGGCATAGGCGATAAAGGCAGCGGACAGCACGAACACCACCACGAAGTTCACAACGGCATGGATGGCTTTTGTGGTTTCCCGTTTGATAAGCCCTGTGTAGGCAACGTAAATCCCCACCACCAGAATGAGAATCAGCAGGAACCCGATATAAAAGCCCTCCGAGGATAAGCCGCCTGTGGTAACTCCTGCCAAGGTCTGCATATTTTTCCCGATAGAATCCGCCGTAGAGGAAATGAAGTCCAGTGAGTAGGCTTCCTGAATCAGATACCCTGTGGCGTTGGAAAGGTACAGGCTGATTGTCCAGATAAAATTTGTGATGGCATACAGCCCGTACATCACCTGTTTTCCGATACCGTCTAGCCAGTTCCACGGGAGCCAGTCCCATCCGCTGTCCACATAAAAATCAAGCTGGTAGTTGTCCAGAGGGTATTTGCTGTATTCGTTGGCAGCGTCCACCGTATCATCCACCAGTCCGGCAGCGTGGGCGGCTGTGCCAAAGACTGCAAGCAGCAGGAGGAGGAGCAGGAGTGCCAGAAGCACCCTGCCAATCACTTTTCCTGCCATCTTCCAAGACAAGCCCTTTTTTGTGTGATAGGGAACTGGGAATTGCTGTCGGTTGGAAGTTCTATGTATCACCATCATTCCACCTCTTTTCTTACGGGCGGTCTGGTATCAAAGGCATGGAACAGGTCTTCAAAGATAGGATGGAACTGTATCACACCCACACGCCCGTACAAATCACTGATAAGGCACTGCCCGTTTTCCAAGTCACGGAGCCGCTTCTGGTTGTTTTCATCTTCGGAATCTACCCCGAAAAAGGCGAGGGTCTTCTTGATTTCGTTGATGTCTGTGGAACGGAACGCAAATTTCAAGCCCAGATTGTTTTTCAGCTTTTCATCCAGCAAATCGTCCGTGTTCTGGGTGACAAAGTAAACGCCTGCGTTCATGGCACGTCCGGCACGAACCAGCTTCATGGAGAGGGTCTTGCCCTGTGCCACCTGTAAGAAGCTCCATGCTTCATCCAAATCCACAATCTTAAACACGCTGCGGTCAGTGTGGATGAAGTCGAGGGCAAAGGTGCTGATTACAATGAGCATTGCCACGGAAAGCAGCTCCATTGTGGTGTATTCTTCAAACGAGGTTTCCTTATCCGGCAGCACCAAATCCGCTACCTGAATGATGTTGAGCTGCTTTTCAAGGCTGATGGACTGTGTGACATCCCCATCCGAAAAGAGCAGGTGTGCAAAGTCATAGTCCGTAAAGGATTCGATATGGTCGGCTATGCTGGTGCTGATGGCGGTTCCCTCCGCCCGAAGTTCCTCAATCACTTTGAAAAGCCCCCGTTCCTCACTGTTTGTTACTGCACGGATGGCTTTCCGAAGAACAGGGAACTTCTCCCCGTCACGGCTGGAAATGCCCGTTAAAAAGGTCAGGATGTCGATTGCCAGTGATTCGGAATCCTTTGGGTTCTCCATAATCACATACGGGTCAAGTAAGCCCCTGTTCTGTTCCTCCGAAGTCAGGTTTACGATATTGATTTCATGGGCGATTTCCGGCAGGGTTTCTTTCCAGCGTCCCCGTTCCGCTTTCGGGTCAACAATGAGAGCCTGTGCTCCAAACAATACGGAATAATAGACAATCATGTTGTTGCTGAATGATTTTCCACCGCCGAGGGAGCCGACAAAAGCGGCAGCAAGGGCGTTGGTGACGGAGCCTTTTACACCCTGACTGGCAAGGGCAGGCTTTAAGTACACGTTTCTCCCTGTATCAAGGCTGTACCCGATATAAATACCCTCCGGTTCCCCCAACATCTGGGTTGCCCCGAAGCCAAGACCAGCGAGGAAGTCGCTGGTGACATACTGGATGTAATCGTTCAGATACCGTTTGCTGGCAGGGAGAAATTCCCCATGCAGCCCCAGCATATCCCCAAAGGGGCGAACCAGCTTCACGTTCAAATCGTCATAAAAATCTTTCACCTCGTTGCAGCGGCGTTTCAGTTCTTCCAAGTCGGGAGCCGTCACACGAACCACATAGGACAGCTTATACATGGATTCCTTACTCTGGTCTAAGGTGGATTCCAGCTCATTCACGCTGTCTAAAGCATCCACCACGTTTGTACTGGTTTCGCTGTCATTCTGCCATGCGTGGTTGTCCAAATCTTTCAGCTCTTTTTTCTTGTTCCGCACCGTGGAGAGGGCTTTCCGGTTTGTCACAATCTCCACATTCATAGAGGTATCAATGGGAAAGGTGAATTGCTGCTGCTGATAGTAAAAGATTTCCGAGGATGGGAAGTCCAGTTCCCCAACAATGCTGTTGATGGTAAAGTAGGCGGCATACACTGTCCCGTCTTCCTGTTCGATTTTCAGATACCGCTGGTTTTCCTCTATCAGACAACGGGTGGGTTTGATGAGGTCATAGTATTTCACCAGCGTTTCTTCCTGAAACCGCTTCTTCGGCAGGTAATACTCATAATCTTCGTAGGCGGTTCCGGTCTGCCCGTATAAATGCTCAATCAGGTAGCCAAAATCGTCCTTATCCAGCCGCCGGACTTTGAAGCGGCGTGAGATTTTACTTTCCAGCAGTTTTTCCATCTTCTGAAACCGCCAGATTTCTTCATTGCTCATGGAAACAAAATCCCCCATGAGCTTGTGGTTGACTTCATGGAGGAAGTCGGAAACAGCGGTCTTTGCTTCCCTGCGGAACTGTTTCATGGTGACTTCCTGCTCATTGACAAGCAGCTTAAAACCGATAAAAAAACGGTAGTCCACCTGATTTTCCCCTATCATGGAAATCAGGGCTTCGGTCTGTGCGTCAATCTTTGCACAGGCAACGTCCTTTAGCTTGCCCGTCACTTCCTGTTTGGAGCGTTCCTGTGCCGCCCGTATACTGGATTCGGTGCTGATTTGCAGGGCGTGAATCTTCCCGTCCCTGTTCTGGGCGATAAGCTGCCGGAAGGAATCGTGTACCTGATATTTCTGTTCGGGGCTTAAAAAGGAATAGTTGTAGGGAAGCAGCTCATAGTAAGCGAAGCACTCCCCGTCATGGTTGAACACAAGGTTATTTTCGATATATTTAATCGGATATGCCATAAATATCACTCCTTACTGCCGTGATGGGCTGTGCCGGATATTCTTTTTCCAGCTTCACGGGCTTTCCTGCATAGGTCAGTTTCGGGCGTACCAGATATGCCAGTACGGATTTCAGGAAGCCGTAAGGCTTTTTCCCGTCAAAGGTCTTCTGGCACATGAACCAAGTGAGGGCAAAGGGTACGCCGAAATATTTCAAAAATGCCCCGTCAATGAATGAAAGGGGAGGGAGGTTCCCCAAGAGCATCACTGCAAACACCGATACCACGAACCACGCCATCTGTGTGAACGTGATGGGGAATGGCAGCTTAAAATCATTGATGGAATAGAGTACCTTTTCCACCGACCAGATACTGGTATAGCTTCGTATTTTCTTCATATTGTCCGTCCTTTCTAAAAGATAGGGGCAGCAAACGAGCCGCCCCTGAATCAAAAAATCCGCCTGCATTTCCAAAAGGAGATATAGACGGGTTTACCGTAAGATTTCATATACGCCGTGGTTCGTGATAACAAAGGTTCCCTCCAATTCCATGTCACGCCCATAGGCTGCATAGTCGATATAGTTTTGTAAATGTGCCGGAAGTTCCCCAAGCTGTCCGCTTTCTTCCAGATAGTAGCGAGCCACATCCGCCATATCGTCACAGCCGGAATGGCAGATAATATCGTCTTCATGCTCACACAGTTCTTCGATACTGCCAAAGTAGGATTGCAGCTCTGATAGTTCCTCCTGAATGTACTCTGGTAAGTCCTCCACCATCTCACACAGGCGGTTGACTTCCTCAATGGGGGTATATTCGTCAATCTCAAAGGGCAGCTCATAGTCATGGATGGCGTATTCCTCATATTCATCATTCAAGCCGATACGCTCTTTGACTTCCTCAAAGTCCACAGGCGGCGTGAACCATGCCCCCACCAGTTCGCCCTCATTGTATTTGCCTAAGTTGGCAATGTAAATCCGCATTTCTTCCAAGTTCCTCCACCTCCTTTTAGCGGTAATAAAAGATACCATTGTCTGTAAACAGGTAGTTTTCGCTGGTTTCCAGTTCCCGACCAATGGCAGCGTAGTCGATATGGTTCAACAGGTCTGGATGTACTTCTCCAAATATCTGTACCTCCTGCACCAGATAACGGGCGAGGGATTCCCCGTCCTGCACTGGATAATAGCGTATCTGGTCTTTGTGGTCGATAAATTCTGTAAAGCTGGGAAACCACCGCTTTTGTATTACATCCATTTCATAATAGAGGGGCGTTCCCTGCATTTCCTGTACCATCCGGCAAAGGGCGTTGATTTCCCAGAGCCTAGTGTTGCCCTCCAATGGAAATGGCAGTTCATAGTCTTCAATTTCGATTTCTTCCTCACTCTGAACCCAAAGACGTTCCCTGATTTCTTCAAAATCCACAGGGCAGGAAAACCATGCCCCAGGATATTCCTCAAAATCTTCATGGTAAAACCGTGTGGTGTTCAGGATGTAGATTCTCATTTCCTCAATCAGTATCACGTCCTTTCTCTGTTAAGTTTTTGGGGAGTTACGCTCCCCAAGCCCCTAGTGTACTTCCGCCATGAAGCAATCAGAGCTTGCTCCATAACGGAAGTGTAAAATGGGTTCCCTATGCACCGATAATCTTATTGAACAGTTCCAGTAAGATGTCCTTTACACCGTCCGCATTGAATACCAGACCGACCGCGACAAGGGACACCACCAGAAAGCCGATAAGTTTGGAAAATTCCCTCTTAAATCCGAGGTACAGTCCAATCACCACGATTGCCAGCAGCACAAGGGACTGGGCGTTGGATAAAAACCAGTTGTAAAGATTCTGTCCGAAATTCATAAAAGCTCCTTTCTTTCCTGTAAGAGTTCTTAGGTTCCAAGATTGCCGCCGTTAAAGCACCACCTCCTTTGCAGCGGCGGCTTGCTGCTTCAGGATTTTTTCGTGTTTCTCCGTCAGCTTTGCGTGGGTGATGATGTCATGGACAATCTGGGTGTGATTCATCTTATCCAGACGGAGAGCCAGCTTTAACGTGGGGGCTACCTGATGGGAGAGCCAGTGCAGGGTGCGTTCAAAGGAATAGGGTTCCGGTTTGGTTGTCAGTTTCAGGCTTCCCCTGTGTTCCCCGATAAACCACTCCCATTCCTCACTGATACGCCAGTCAGAACGGGGCTTCGTATCGTCCCTGTCCACGAACCGGACATAGCGGTTGATGATTTGAAAGGCTGTCCGTTCTGGATTGTCATGTTCTAACAGGTCACGGATGGCGTAAAAGGCACGCTCATTTTTCAGCCGGATTTCAAAGCGGTTCTTTACCTCTGCGTCCGCAATGGGAATATCGTGCTTTTTGTACTGCTCATAGTCTTTTTCATAAATGCAGAAGTACACCTCACTTTGGAGGGAGCCGATATACAGGGTGTTCCCCATACATTCTTTTTCCTCACGCCGTACCAGTTCGCCGCTGCGGTAGCTTTTGAAGCTGCGGAAGACCGAGATACATTCCTCATTCCGGCACTTCTCTGTCAGATGGGGAATGTTCAGGATTCCCGTTTTGTCATTGATGGCAAGGTCAAGCCGCTTCATCACGCCGTCCTCCATGAGAACATCCATGAAAAACTCATACCAGCTTCGTTCCTGTGCCAGAAGATAGCTTTCAAACTGGCGGCAGCCACGCCCTTTCAGTTCCAGCAGCACCCCTTTTTCCAGTTCCGGCGATACCAGAACGAAAATATCACCCAGATAGTAATGCTCTGTGTAAGAGTAGAATCCGTAGTCTTCATGGATAAAGTAAGATAGCTTTAGCCGCAGCACGTCTTCCACGATATGCTTCACATCCGTAGTGGGGAAGCGAATCCGTACATAGTCAAAGAGCATTTCAAGGGGATTGTCTGGATTGAAGCGTTCCAGAGCTTCCGTGATGGTTTCCTGTAATGCTTCGGATGGGTGAACCTTGCCCGTTTCAATATCGCTCAGGTACGGACGGGTGATTCCGGCAGCTAGGGCAAGTTTTTGTTGTGAGATACCGTAAACCTCCCGTTTCTCTTTGATGTCCCGTCCCCATGTTTCTTCATTCAGTGAAAATCCCTCCTGTCTAAAAAAGCGTATGTCAACTTTCAGAGCCTTGTTGACATACGCCAGATATGGGGAAAATCCCTTGCGTACCGTGGGATTCTGCCCTGTTGTTTGGTTGTTGCCTGTCGATTTGTACCCCTCTGTTAGATACGAGGGGTTTCTGCTGGCGTGCCTTGCGGCACACCAGCCACAGCAGGTCAGTCCGTTTCTGCGGCTTTCGCTTCGCACGCCGCCTGCACTTCCTGCCTGCTGTCTATGAGCTTTTTTATTTCTTTGAGGAAATCGTGTCCTTTTGGCACAAGGGGCGTGTAAAATTCCGAGATAACGCTGGTTCCTACGTCCACATAGCCACGCCCTTTTATCTGCTTGAGGAAGAAGTCCTTTGTGGTTTCCCCGAACATCATCCCATAGCCCATTTCCGACATCCGCCCCAGAGCCACACGGAAATTGAACTGGTCACGGATTCCATCTCCCAGATACTTTGCGTCCGGACGCTGGCAGGCGAGAATCAGGAAAAAGCCTGCCTGCCGCCCAAGCATAACGATTTGTTTTAACTTGTTGAGGACAGCGGCGTTTTCCTTTGTGCCGAGCATTTCCATAAATGCTACATATTCATCAAAGATAAGGAAATGTGCCGGAAGCCCCAGATAAGCATAGTTTTCTCCTGTCCGGTAATTCTCCATGAGTTTCATGTCTTCGCTGCGTGTCATCATTTCTTCATAGAAACGGTCAATGCAGGCGAGCATATCTTCCTTTTTGTAGTACACATCCGGCATAACTGCCTGTAAATCCGCAAGGTCGGCGTTCTTTGGGTCTAACACGGACAGGATGGCGTTGGTGCGGAGCAGGGCTTCCATGAGGGTCAGGATGAAATAAGTCTTTCCGCCGCCGGTTCCTCCGGCAATGAGCATATGGGGGAGCTTGTCATACTCCCACCAGACATTTTCCATGAGCCGGAGCCTGCCGTCCTTTGCCTGTACGTCCTCAATGGAGATACGGCCTCCAATGGTATCATAGAGCAGGGTGTACTCCACATAGGAATCCTTTAATTCCTTATCCGTCAGCTCACAGTACAAGCCGCTTTCCAGCTTTTTCTCCAAGTTTAAGAGCTGTTCCTGATATTTCCCCAAGGTGATTTCCACACGGATATGGAGCAAGCCCTGTTTCATCCGGTAGTAGATTTTGGGAAAGTAAGTGATGGTTTCTTTGGAACGGCTGGAAGACAAGTTCTTGAAAAAAGCGCCCTCCTTTCTCTGCTCCGATTCATACCATTTATTTTCCAACACCATCCTTGCCAGCTTTTGGCGGTGGATGAGTTGCTTTACTTTGTCCCTGCGGTATCGCCAGAACAGAAGAACGGCTGTAAGACACACCAGCCCTGCCACGCCCATGCTAAATAACAGGTAAGGGATGTTTACATCCTGTACTATCTGGGAGAGGGACACTTCCTGCCAGTTGGTTCTGGCAATCTGCCGGATATGAAACAGCAGGACAACCAGCAGGAAGACAGGGAGCAGAGAAGCAAGGGCAGTATGAAATACAAGGTCTTTATCCGTGGGACGGATACGTTTTCCACGGGGGAAAAGCTGCTTCATGGGAATAATCCTCCTTTCGCGTTCTTCTTATGTTCCTGTTATTTTACAGGGGGAGCGTCTTTCTTCGGCGGCTGCGGATTCATGGCAGCCCCTTTTTTCAGGACAATATCCTCCGCCTTGATGTACCAGTCCACCTCTGCCCCTTGAAAAGTAGCCGTTGCCACGGTGTCTGCCACCGGATTGATAAGTTCCACCTCTGCGTTGTAATCGAACTCCTTTAACGGCACGCTGGCAGGGATGGAAACCTGAATCATACGCCCCTGTCCTCTGGATTTTAAGTCATAGGTACGCTCCTTGATTTCTTCTGATACCGAGCCGTCTTCATTCTGGAGGTGAACCTCACGGCGGAGGGCAGAAAATTTCAATGCCCCGAATGTTGCTTCCTTGTCAATCACGATTCCGTTTGCTAATCTCATAGTCTGATGTCCTCCTTTTCCTTACGCTTTTACCATATCGTCAGCGTGCAAAATGTAGTTGGTAAAGCCCCTTGTGCCGATTTTATAGCCCTCTGCGGTGATACGGGGATTGACGAGCTTCACACGTTCCTCAAAGTCAAAATATTTTTCTCCGGCTTCGGCAGGGAGGATAACTACAATATCATCTGCTCTCTGTATGTCTGAATACAGGTTGAAGCTGCGGGAGAGTACCGTCATGCGTCCGTTGATTCTTCTCTGTTCTGTTTTGTCTTCTCCGGCGAACTCCAAGTTGCCGAATGTCTTTTCCATGTTGGGGATAACGAATTTTAATTCCATATAGATGTACCTGTCCTTTCTGAAATAATATAGTTGGTTCGATAGCTTCTGTTGATGTTCCACCCGCCAACGGAGGAGAACGATTTTTCTCTGTCATACAAAACCGCCTTTCTTATTCATGTATGGTTTCTGCTATTCCTGCCATGATGTAATCAGCACACGGCAGGGCGATTGCGTTTCCAAGTGCTTTGCACCGTGCATTATCACTAATGGGTTGTCCTAAATTTCCATATGCCGTCCACCCCTCCGGTAATCCCATCAGGCGCTCACACTCAACCGGTGTCAAATTTCGGAGAACTCCGTCTTTTTCTTCTCCCTCATACCAGAATGAAATCATATTGACGGCTTTTGCCAGTAAAGTTGGAAAAGGTTCATCTGGCCGTCCGAAACTTGCGAGGAAAGCAGACTGGTTTCCTGATTTTGCAGCACTCCGCATACGCCGTTCCTGAAAGGGGCGGATGACGGGTATTTTCCCCCTTGTTTTATCAAGAGATATTCGACTGGCTCCGGCGGCGGGCAGCCCGTAGTCTGTGCAAGGCGGAGGAAGCGGGAACATATCACGGGGCTTAAATAGTATTTCTGCGGAACGCTGTCCTCTAAAATCTGCCACAAGGAAGATTCTCTTTCTTCGCTGAACAAGCTGGGGCTTTCCCCAATACTGGGCATCCATGAGCCGCCAGCACAGGTCAGTCTTTCCCCCTCGCACCATACCGGCGTTAGCCCATCCTCCAGTAGGAGGCATTGAAATTTCGGTATCGGAAAATGATTGCAGCACGGCTCTAAAATCCATCCGGTCATTTGAAGAAAACGCTCCCATGACGTTTTCCCAAACAGCGATAACTGGATATAACCCATTTGTAGCACACCTCATTTCTTCTATAATTCTGATAGCCTGAAAAAATAGTCCTGATTTGCTTCCGGCCAGCCCCTCACGCTTTCCGATTTTAGAAAGATTTTGGCAGGGAGAACCGAATGTAATAATGTGAACAGGAGGGATGTTCCCTCCGTGTATCTTTGTAATATCCCCTAAATGTTCCATGTCTGGGAAGTGGCGTTTTGTTATGGCTATCGGGGATTTTTCAATCTCGCTTGCCCAAACGGGAATAATTCCATTACGGGAAGCCGCAAGAGGGAACACGCCGATTCCGTCAAACAGGCTTCCTAATTTAAGGGCACACATAGACCGCCTTTCGTTTTACTTTTTCATGTGTTATTTCCATTTTTCTGCTCCTTTCCAGACAATAAAAAAACACCATCAATGGAAATCCATTCAATGGCGTTTGCTGTTGTCTGCTCATTTCTCAAGGTAAAGCAGAAAGCCCAATAGAAAAAGACGCAAATCTCAAAATGCGTCTTTTTCCATCTTCATATTCATTTTTTATAAAAGCACCATCTGCCTGCTGTCTGCAAAGCCTTGATTTTACTGGTTTTCTACTACCATCCTTATCAAAGCCTTGCTAACTAAGGGGTTTCCGGCTTCTCCCGTTCCAGCAGTTTTTTCAATATATCTTGCGTGTCCTGCCTGTGAAAAATGAGTTTCAGCAACAGCATGACATCATCGTCCGTCAGGCGTTCCGGCTCTTGCAGAAAACTTTCCAGCATACCGCCACGAGTACAGAGCCGGTGCGTCCGTTCCTTTCGGGTAAGCTGCTTCAACTGGTGCTGCAATGCCTTTTCATCATTGATGGCTTTCCGCAGTTTCTTTTCGCTTTTCTCCAACTCCCGGTTGAGCTTTCCCAGCTTTGAGGTATCAGGCAAGGGTAGCGCCCTCCTTTCCCGGTATCAGCACATAAATCCTGTTCGGTTCTCCCACGCCCTGACGCACCCGCATGATAAGTCCGGCGGTTTCCAGTTCATTCAAAGAACGCTTGACCGTCATGAGGCTGCGGGACAGGACTGCGGCAATGGCTGTGATAGGGAAGCAGACAAAAAGAATCCCGTTCTCGTCCGCCTGCCCTCTGAAAAGCATAGCGTCCAACATCCGGCAGTACATGACCTTTGCGGTGCTGCTGACTGGAAATCCTGTCAACGCTCTGGGAAATGGCATACAGGGCGGCAATGGTGTGTCTATCGTCATAAATTCAAAATTCATTCGGTGTGTTCCTCCTTTTTCTTTGCTCGTTTGGATAAATAACGGGGGCAGTCAATCACAACCGCCCGGAAGCTCTGCTTGCACCCATGCTGGCATTTCCGGCATAATTCGTTGTAAGTGACACGCCCCCGGTCATTGAGGTAAAAGGAAAGCTCATGCTTCCGCTTTTTGCTCATTCTCGGCATGTTACGTTTCCTCCCGTTTTCGTGTATGGTTTCGGGGCGATTTTCGGCAAAATTACAGCCATAGAGCCGCTTAAAATCTCCCGAAGTCTCAGCGATAGGGTAGACTATCTCCCTATCAAATTGTCGTGTTTCGGTATCATTTCGGTGTCAGTTCGCCAGTTCTCCCCGGTGTCGTTCCTCCCCTGAATCTCACAGCGGCGTATCGCTCCCTTTGGTACGCTCGTTTCGGTCAGGGTTCCTCCATATCCCTGCCAAAAGTCATGGCGCTACATCGCCGGGGAAGCATATCCCACACAGGCTGGTCATTCGATTGGAATAATCCATCGATGAACTACCTGTATCATAGAACATTTTTGTGCCCTGTGCCGTATATCCACAAAGTAGGAATCAGGGGGAAAATCAGAAATTTCCACGATTGCGGAAAGTGTGATATAATCCAGTTAAACGGCAGAAATAAAACCACCGGAAAGGAGCGTGCGCCCATGAAAGTTGCAACAAGCATACAGGAACGCCTTTGGGAACTCCGCAAAGACAAAGGCTTAAATCTGGAAGAACTATCAAAGCTGACGGGCATTTCTAAATCAGCCCTTGGCAGTTATGAAAAAGAGGATTATAAGGAAATCAATCATGGCAACCTTATCACGCTGGCAGACTTCTATGGGGTTTCCGTCGATTATCTGCTGTGCCGGACAGAGAACAGGGAGCAGATCAACACGCCACTGACGGAGCTGCATTTGAACGATGAGATGGTGGCACTGCTGAAAAGCGGTCGGATTAACAACCGTCTGCTCTGCGAACTTGCCACCCATAAGGACTTTATCAAGTTTCTTGCGGACATTGAGATTTATGTGGACGGGATTGCCACCATGCAAATCCAAAATCTCAACTCCCTTGTTGATACCGTCCGGCATGAAATTATTGAACGGTATCGCCCCGGCGAAGATGACCCGCATTTGAAGGTGCTGCAAGCCGCACATATCAGTGATGATGAGTATTTCAGTCACATGGTTCTGGATGACCTCAACCTGATTATCCGGGATATTCGGGAATTCCACAAAAAGGACAGCGAGAGTGCGCCCCAAACTACCGTTGCCGATGAACTGAAAGAAAATCTGGAAGCGGTCGAAAATTTCAAGGGCAGTCGAGATGAAAAACTGGTTATCCTTTACTGCAAGCAGCTTGGTATCAACTATAAAAACCTGTCAGAAGAAGAATTTCGCTGGTTCATTCGTATTCTCAAAAAATCAAAGAAAATGGGAACGCCTATCAGCCAGAGGAAAAAACGGTAAAGGAAAACCGCTGTTGCATGGTTTGTTGGATTCCATGTAGCAGCGGTTTGTGCTGTGGTTATTATTTCATTCGTTTTCTTAATATTCGGCGATAATTTGTTTCTCCCTTTGGTGCGTCCTGTATAATTTCCAACACACCATCTTCAAGCATTTTATCAATGCGATTGGAAATCCATACATCACTAATTCCAAGTTGATATTTTCCTAAAACATTACCTATGACAATAGCCATTTTGAATTGCTCTGGCTGTTCCGCAATTTCACGAAGAATGAAACTATCATATATATCTTCTGAAACGCTTTGCAATTTACCATTTAACATTGCACGCAAAGGTGCATTTTCATTTTGAAGTTGATTCCATTTCATAGTACAAGCTGAAAGAAATACAGGATTAGCTTTCTCTTGTAGAGTTATATAGTTTCCCCATTCGCCAGGAGAGACCTCGCCCCATGCTATTTTGGATGTCATAGTATTTTCTTTTCCATATTCCCATGTAGGTAACTTAACCAAATAAATTGTTGTCTGGCAGTTTAATGGTTGAAGTTGTTTCATAAGCCAATACATACCACAAAGCTCATCTGGATTATAGCTATACCAAATGCGAATTTCTTCCCCAGCTACATATCGTTCAATCACTGAGGTCAATGTAGTTTTAATTTTCTGTATTTTTTCTTCAACCTGATAATCTAAATCCTCTACAAAGCAGACAGACAGCATTTTCTTGAAAATATTTTTCCGCTGTTCGCCAATTCCATTATCAGAAATATCTCCCACACTAAGAGCCATATCAAAACAATAAACATCACTGCTCTTGCCTCCCAATGGAATAGCATTCTCCCAAGCAATGCGTTCTTGTTCCTGTGCTTGAAGCTGTGCCTTTTTCATTTCATCTGAAGATGGAACACTCCCGTCTTCGTGCCTCATAAATATTGAAACAGCACTTCCTCTATACTTTCCCTTGCCGTAAGTTTGGGCAATTTTCAAACTTCCACAGGCACTTTCACCAAATACAATTTCAATCATCTTATATACCTCCGATTTAATTGCTCCCGTTATGAATAAATCATCTCATACAAAACAATTTCTTCTGCCCTGTTGTGAATGTTATTGCAACGCTGCACCCATTCCATTTGTCGGGTACACTTCAATTCCTCTGTCACGCCCTCGGTAGCTTTCATCTGCTCCATGATAGTGTCTAACCGTTTTTGTGCCTGTTCATTCAGGTCTGCAAGATATGTCAACAATTCTCCGGTCAGTATCAATGTATTCAATCTGGCTGGGTGGACTTCTCTTAAATATTCCCGGTGCATTCGTCCGTACTTTCCGATAGGGCGGTGTTCCTCCGGCAGTTTCAAGCCTGGAATGTAGTAATCTCCGACAAGGATATAATCAATTCCGTTTTCCGTTATTCTTGGTTTCAATTCGCTCATGTTCCTTACCTCCTGTGGAAGCAGGCTCGTCTGGTACTAACTCAATCACATCAGTAATCTCACAATTCAGAGTTTCACAGATACGGGCTAATGTATCCATGCTGATGTGCTTTCCCTCTTTGCTCATGTTGGCAATCATATTTGTTGTCATACCAGCAGCAAGCCTTAAATCCTCTTTTCTCATATCACGCTCTAACAGTGTGTGCCAGAGTGGTTTATAGCTGATGTGCATATTGTTTTCCTGCCTTTCTATCCATACCACCGGGGCGGTTGCCCCGGCAGGAACTTTTCTCTTATTATAACACCAATCTTGTGAAATCACAATTTATTCTTGTAGCCTGCCGCTGATACCGTCTGGATTGTGCATTCCCTTTCTTTTTGTTCCCTTTAATTAGCCATGAACTGCTTCATGCCCTGAGATTTTGCTTATGTGTGATAAAGAAGTAATAGAAGTGTAAAAAATTTTGCCGTTCCTATCCGGCACATGAGGTATGTCGGATAGG
>NZ_JAOQJY010000036.1:0-2517 GCF_025567525.1 Gallintestinimicrobium propionicum
CACTCCGGTGAGGGCGAGGGCCTGCTGTTTTATGGCTCTACAATCCTGCCTTTCGTGGATCACTTCCCGAAGAATACCGAGCTTTACCGCATTATGACCACCAAACCCCAGGAACTGAAAAAGAAGGAGGATGAATGATGATGAACCCCAACATTTTGAATAAAAATCCGCTGATGTTTTTTGACAGGGCGGTAAATGCCCAGCGCAGCCAGCTGCTTACAGTCATGGCCGATGCGGTAAGTGAGTGCCGCACGGCGGCAGATCAGGCAGCCGAACTGAATGAGACCGGTCAGGTGGGGCTGCTCCGTCTGGCAGAGGTCTGGAGTGCCATCCGTGCTAAGGAAGGTATGGGCGGTCTGGTTCTGAAAGGAACCGAAGCGAAGATCCTGTCCGATGTGGTGGCACAGTTTTATGCCTACCTGTCCGGCTGTATGTTCAACGATCCTGTGGGAATGGCCATTTATGTAGAGCTGCACTACATGATGTCCTCCCTCATGGTGGGAGAATGGTTTGAATAAGGAGCCGCGCCTGCGCTTTACTGATGAGGAACGGTCGGAGCCTGCACTGGAAAAGCCGATCCGTAAAGCGGAGAAAGCTGCGGCCAGAGCAGATAAGGCGCAGGCCAATATCCCAAAGAAAAAGGTCAGGCAGACGGTCATTGACCCGGATACCGGAAAAAAGACCTCGAAGCTGACCTTTGAGGACAAGAAAAAGCCACCTTCCAAAGTTTCTCAAGGAGTCAGGGAAGCTCCCGTCCATCTGGTCGCAGGCAAGCTCCACAAAGAGATCCGGGAAACAGAGCAGGACAATGTGGGCGTGGAAAGCGCCCACAAGTCCGAGGAAGCGGTGGAGACCGGCGCTTATCTGGTGCGGGAGGGCTATCGCAGCCACAAGCTGAAGCCGTACCGCAAAGCAGCCCAGGCAGAGCGTCAACTGGAAAAGGCAAATGTAAATGTTCTGTACCAGAAATCTTTGCAGGAAAATCCCCAGTTTGCCAGCAATCCGTTTTCCCGCTGGCAGCAAAAGCAGGCCATTAAAAAGCAGTATGCCGCCGCCAAACACGCCGGTCAGACTGCTGGAAATACCGCCCAGGCTGCATCCAAAACCGGAAAAGCCGCAAGGACGGTAAAAGAAAAGGCACAGCAGGCAGGGGCGTTCGTCATGCGCCACAAGAAGGGTTTCCTGATGGCAGGGGTTTTGTTCCTCATTACCTGTATGCTGATGAATACCATGTCCTCCTGCTCCATGATGGCGCAGAGCATCGGTTCCGTTCTATCCGGCACCACTTATCCGTCGGATGACCCGGAAATGCTGGCAGTGGAGGCAGATTATGCAGCCAGAGAAGTCCGGTTGCAGGAGGAAATCGACAACATTGAAAGCAGCCACCCAGGGTATGACGAGTATCGCTATGACCTTGGTATGATCGGCCATGACCCTCATGAGCTGGCAGCATTTCTGTCTGCCGTCTTGCAAGGTTACACCCAGCAGAGTGCTCAGGCAGAGCTGGCGCGTGTGTTTGCAGCACAGTATCAGCTGACGCTTACTGAGGAAGTGGAGATCCGCTACCGCACGGAGACCTCCACCGACCCGGAGACCGGCGAGACCACCTCAGAAGAAGTTCCCTATGAGTATTACATTTTGAATGTGAAACTCACCAGCAAGCCCATTTCCGCTGTGGCGTCGGAGTTACTGACCCCGGAGCAGATGGAAATGTATCAGGTTTACCGGCAGACCATGGGCAATAAGCCGCTGTTATTTGGCGGTGGTTCCCCTGACATGAGCAATTCCGAGGACTTGACCGGCGTACAGTTTGTAAATGGAACCCGTCCCGGAAATCCGCAGTTGGTGGAGCTGGCCAAGCGTCAGGTCGGCAATGTGGGCGGCTATCCTTATTGGAGCTGGTATGGCTTTGACAGCCGCGTGGAGTGGTGCGCCTGCTTTGTATCCTGGTGTTATAACCAGGCTGGAAAAAGTGAGCCGCGCTTTGCAGGCTGCGAGTGGCAGGGCGTTCCGTGGTTCCAGTCTCATGGACAATGGGGTGCAAGAGGCTATAACAATCTGGCTCCCGGAGATGCAATTTTCTTTGATTGGGATTTGGATGGGACAGCAGACCATGTGGGTATCGTGATCGGTACGGATGGCAGCCGTGTTTATACCGTGGAGGGAAATTCCGGCGATGCCTGCAAGATCAAAAGTTATGACCTGAATTATCAAAGCATTAAAGGCTATGGTCTGATGAACTGGTAACAGACTTTGTGGAAAGGAGTGAACGGTTATGGCAAAAAACAAAATTGAACGTATTGACCAGGAAATTGAGAAAACCCGTGAGAAGATTGCGGAATATCAGGAAAAGCTCAAGACCTTGGAAGCACAGAAAACGGAGGCAGAGAATCTGGAAATCGTTCAGATGGTTCGTGCGTTACGCATGACTCCAGCACAGCTGAACGCTATGCTTTCCGGTGGAATGAACCACGGCAGAGATACAGCACTGTCGGAATCAAATAATCAGGAGGCTAC
>NZ_JAOQJY010000036.1:2824-5061 GCF_025567525.1 Gallintestinimicrobium propionicum
TAAGAGTAAATGTACGGGCAAAGCACCGGAACCTCCGGCAGAAACATCGGAGCCGGAAAAAGAGAAGCCTGCCGGATTGAACCCGGCTGCGATAGTCCTTTTGCTGGCTCTGCTGGGAAGCGGTGGCGTATTTGCCTACTTGAAGCTCGTTAAGAACAAGCCTAAGACCAAGGGCAATGACAGTCTGGACGATTATGATTATGGCGAGGAGGATTCCGAGGAATGGGAAACCGAGGATGAGGAGTCGGACGAGCCGGACGCTGACGGGGGCAGCACAGAAGAAGATGATGAGGACAGTGTGAAATGACCCGTTTCACAGACAGTCCCTATGAACGCATGATGACACGCAGGCCGGAGGGCGGGAAGGAAACTTCCCGTCCTCCTTCTTTACCCCACAGCCACCCCTGCTATGGTTGCGGGAATTATGGAAGACCCTGCGTAGGTATCTGTCACCGGGAAATGTCCCGATGGCTCAAAGAGAGGAGGAACCATCATGGCTCAACATAAATTGGTAATTGCCGAAAAACCATCAGTTGCCCAGAGTTTGGCGGCGGTGATCGGCGCAACCGTCCGTAAGGACGGGTATCTGGAGGGCAACGGCTGGCGTGTCAGCTGGTGCGTGGGCCACCTGGCCGGTCTTGCGGATGCAGACAGCTATGACCCAAAGTATGCCAAGTGGCGATATGATGATCTGCCTATCCTGCCGGAACATTGGCAGATGGTGGTAGGAAAAGATAAGAAAAAGCAGTTTGATATTCTCAAAAAGCTGATGAATGCCCCGGATGTGACGGAAGTGGTAAATGCCTGTGATGCCGGACGCGAGGGCGAGATGATCTTCCGTAGCGTCTATGAGCTGGCAGGTTGCAAGAAGCCGATGAAAAGGCTCTGGATTTCTTCGATGGAAGACTCCGCCATAAGGGAAGGCTTTGCAAACCTGCGCCCCGGTGCGGACTATGACGGACTTCGAGATGCTGCCCTCTGCCGTGCCAAGGCCGACTGGCTGGTGGGGATCAATGCAACAAGGCTTTTTTCCGTGCTGTATCACCGTACCCTCAACATCGGGCGCGTGATGTCCCCAACACTGGCGCTCATTGTCCAGCGAGAAGCTGAGATCGACACCTTTCAGCCGGTTCCCTTTTATACCGTGGCGCTGGAGCTGCCCGGTCTTACCGTATCCGGGGAGCGCATGGCGAATAAGGCCGCTGCCGAGCAGCTGAAAGAAGCCTGTCAGGGTGCAAATGTCACAATCAAAAAGGTGGAGTGCAAGGAAAAGTCCGAAAAGCCGCCTGCCCTCTATGACCTGACTACCCTGCAAAGAGATGCCAACCGCCTGCTTGGATTTACAGCCCAGCAGACCCTGGACTATCTACAAAGCCTGTATGAAAAGAAGCTCTGCACCTATCCCCGTACTGACAGCCGCTATCTGACTGGTGATATGGCAGACAGCCTGCCGGTGCTGGTGAATCTGGTTGCCAATGCTATGCCATTTCGCAAAGGGATCGCCATTACCTGTGATCCGCAGACGGTCATCAACGACAAGAAAGTAACCGACCACCACGCAGTAATCCCTACCAGAAATCTCAAGGATGCAGACCTTTCTGCCCTTCCTGCGGGAGAAAAAGCGGTGCTGGAGCTGATGGCCCTGCGTCTGATGTGCGCCGTAGCCCAGCCCCATATCTATTCGGAAACCGTTGTGATTGCAGCGTGTGCCGGTGGGGAGTTTACCACAAAAGGAAAAACGGTGAAGCACCCCGGATGGAAAGCACTGGAGGACGCTTATCGTGCCAAAATGAAGGATACAGAGCCGAAAAAAGAGGGCGTAGAGAAAGCCCTGCCGGAGCTGACCGAAGGACAGACCCTTTCGGTTTCTGCGGCAATCGTTAAAGAAGGCAAAAGCAGTCCGCCTCAGCACTTTACGGAGGACACCCTATTGTCCGCGATGGAGACTGCCGGAAAAGAGGATCTGCCGGAGGATGCCGAGCGAAAAGGTCTGGGTACACCGGCCACCCGTGCCGGTATTTTGGAAAAGCTGGTATCTGCCGGTTTTCTGGAACGAAAAAAGAGCAGGAAAACAGTGCAGCTTCTCCCTTCCCACGATGCAGTTTCCCTTATCACAGTGCTGCCGGAACAACTGCAATCGCCGCTTCTGACTGCCGAGTGGGAGTACCGCCTGGGAGAGATCGAGCGCGGGCAGCTTGCCCCGGAGGAATTTCTGGCCGGGATCAGCACCATGCTGA
>NZ_JAOQJY010000036.1:5300-6258 GCF_025567525.1 Gallintestinimicrobium propionicum
TTGCAAATTTGCAATCTGGAAAAACAACAAATGGTGGGCTGCCAAGAAAAAAGAGCCGACCAAAGCTGTGGTGTCTGCGCTGCTGAACGATGGCTGTGTCCATGTGACGGGGCTATATTCGGAGAAAACCGGCAAGACCTACGATGCCACTGTGGTTTTGGAGGACGATGGACAGTATGCCAATTTCAAGCTGGAATTTGATCAGCGGAAAGGAGGCAGCCGATGAAGCTCTCTTTAGTGGAACGGGAAACCATTCTCCTCTATAACCAGGCAGAACCAATGGCTGAGGTCTACACTCATGATCCTTGTCTGATGGAGAAGCTGGAACTGCTGGCAAAAAAGCACCCCGACCAGATCACCCGAAAGGACGCCCATAACTTTACCGTCCCCAAGCGGTGTGTATCAGTCCGGGAGCCATACAGCGCCGAGCGTCGCAAAGCTGCCAGTGAGCGTGCGAAAGCCGCCGGATACCAGCCCCCTGTGAAAAAGTCCGGTAGTTAAAGGCACATGGCAGAGAATGTATTTGAAGCGGTCAAGCAGTCGGTCAGCACCAGAGAAGCGGCAGAGTTTTACGGGATAAAAGTCAGTCGAACTGGTATGGCCTGCTGTCCTTTTCACGATGATAAGAACCCCAGCATGAAGGTAGACCAGCGGTTCCACTGCTTTGGCTGCGGTGCAGATGGGGATGTGATCGACTTTACCGCAAAGCTCTTTAACCTCTCCCCAAAAGAAGCGGCGGAGAAACTGGCACAGGACTTTGGCCTGATCTATGACAGTCAGGCCCCGCCCCGCAGGAGATATGTCCGGCAAAAAACCGAGGCACAGAAGTTTCGGGAGGATCGACAGCGCTGTTATCGCGTACTGTCCGATTACTACTATCTGCTGAAAAAATGGGAAGCCGACCGTTCTCCCAGGACACCGGAGGAAGAACCGCACCCCCGTTTTGTGGAAGCAATCC
>NZ_JAOQJY010000036.1:6566-10623 GCF_025567525.1 Gallintestinimicrobium propionicum
CTATTCGGTAAACAACACCATGCTCATCTATATGCAGAAGCCGGACGCCACATTGGTAGCCGGATACAATAAGTGGAAAGACCAGTTTGAGCGTCATGTAAAAAAGGGCGAGCATGGCATTACCATCATCGCTCCCACACCGTACAAGAAGAAAATCGAGGAGCAGAAGCTGGACCCAGATACCAAGGCTCCGATTCTGGATAAAGACGGAAAGATCGTCACAGAGGAAAAAGAAATCGAGATTCCCATGTTTCGCCCTGTCAAGGTCTTTGATGTGAGTCAGACCGACGGGAAACCTTTGCCGGAGCTTGCTTCCTCCCTTTCCGGCAATGTGCCAAATTATGAGGCATTCATGGAGGCCCTGCGCCGCAGCGCACCGGTGCCGATTACTTTTGAAGCAATGGCCGCTGATACGGACGGCTATTTTTCTGCTGATCATCAGAAAATTGCCATTCGTCAGGGCATGAGTGAGGTTCAGACGGTTTCAGCCACAGTACACGAGATTGCCCACAGCAAGCTCCATGACCCTAAAAAATATGAAATGCTACCGTCATGGAAGGTTGTGCAGGAGAGTGAAGGTGGAACCAAACATGATTTCAAGTTGGATTTTGCCACAGAAAAAGAAGCCGAACAGTTTGCTTCTGATATGGATTGGCGTTATGTGGACGAAAATCAGTTTGAATGGCGTCTTGCAGTTGAGGAAGATGCAACCGCAGAAAAACAGGCAATCAAAAACCGCCACACGGAGGAAGTGGAGGCTGAAAGCATCTCCTATGCGGTCTGCAAGTATTTTGGCATCGAGACCGGAGAAAACAGCTTCGGCTATATTGCAAGCTGGAGTCAGGGCAAGGAACTGAAAGAGTTGAGAGCCAGTTTGGAGACCATTAACAAAACCTCCGGCACTTTGATCTCCGACATTGAGCGCCACTATAAGGAAATTTGCAAAGAGCGCGGAATCGACCCTCATGCAAAGGTAGAGCCGGAAACCGCCCCGATAGAGCAGCCAGCAGATGCCATTAAGGTATCTGATAGGCTGCCGACCGGCGATCTGACCTACTATGTAGCAGAGTGCATGGAATTTCCAAACCTCGGAGAATACCACGATAACCTGTCTTTGGAGGATGCTGTCCGCATTTATCAGGAGATTCCAGCAGAGCGAATGAACGGGATCAAGGGCATTGGTTTTGAGCTGAAAGACGGAAGTGACTATGAAGGACCGTTTCCGATTTTGACCGGCCAGACCATTGACCTGGACACCATCCAGGCAATCGACTATTACCGTGATAATCCTCTGGTGCAAAAAGCGGTAAAGGAACTGGCTGCGGCAATGCCGGAAATGGAAGTGCTGGGGGCGGACGCCAATCAGCAGGAGGCTTTGTTTCTGATCGACAATGCCACCTATCTTCATATCCAGTCCTGTGACAGCGGCTGGGACTATACCCTTTACGATGCCGCATCCATGAAAGAGCTGGATGGAGGTCAGCTGGATATGCCGGAGCTTTCCTGCATGAAGGCAGTTCTCCAGATTTGTGATGATAACGATTTGAGCAGCAATTCAGTAAAGTATGCGCCCCTGCCTATGATTGAAACTTTGCAGGACGCTGCCTATCAGCAGATGCAGGCAGAGGTCAGGCAGAGGACGTCTTATTCTCAGCTGCCGGAAGCACAAGAGCAGGCGCTGGATGAATACCCTATGCCTGATGAGCAGGTATCCATACCGGATATGCAGGAATACGGCTACTTCTATGATGGGATGCTCCCTGTCACCAGAGAACGGGCGCTGGAACTGGATGCCGCTGGTTTGACTGTCTATGTGCTGCATGAGGACAATACGGAGAGTATGGTATTTGACTCGCAGGAAATCATGGATCATGGCGGCATTTTTGGTGTGGACCGTGAGGAATGGGAGAAAAGCCCTCAGTTCCACGAAAAGGTCATGGAGCGCCAGGAACATCAGCAGGAACGGGAACAGGCATTTCTTGCTCAGAACAGAGATTGCTTTGCCATCTATCAGGTGAGCCGTGACGATCCGCAGAATGTGCGCTTTATGAATCTGGACTGGCTAAAGTCCCATGACATTTCCATAGAGCGCAGCAATTATGATCTCATTTACACTGCTCCGCTGAGGGAGTCTGGCACGGTACCGGAGCAGCTGGAAAAACTATATGAGCAGTTTAATCTGCAAAAACCGGCGGATTTTCACAGTCCTTCTATGAGTGTCAGTGACATCGTTGCGATCAAGCAGGATGGTAAGGTATCCTGTCATTACTGTGACAGTGTTGGTTTTACCCAGATCCCCGGATTCCTGCCGGAAAATCCGCTGAAAAATGCGGAGATGGCCGTGGAGGACGATTACGGCATGATCGACGGTATCATCAACAATGGCGCAAAAGAGCCTACGGTGGCAGAGCTGGAACAGCAGGCCCGCAGCGGTCAGTCTATTTCCCTCATGGATTTGGCTGCCGCTGCCCATCGGGAGGAACGGGAAAAGAAAAAGTCCGTCATGGAGCAGCTGAAAAGCCAGCCCAAGGCAGAACACAAAAAGATAGCGCCAAAAAAGAGTGCGGAAAGGGAGATTTGATATGAGAAACTTTACTTTTGAGGAAATGAACCTGATGTGCATTTACAATACCGGCAGCCGCACCGGACTGATCGACAGCCTGCGTGAGATGCGCGGCGAGCTGGCTCCGGAGGAAACCGAGCTGCGGGAGTTGACAGACAGCGCACTGGGCAAGCTCCAGGCCATGAGTGATGCCGAGTTTGCCGAGCTGGAGTTGTATCCGGATTTTGACCAGTAAACACCATAATCGCAGGGATGGGGTGGCAATATGCCACCCCACCTTTTTACCCCAAAACTGAAAGGAGGACAGAACACTATGCCAACCAAAGCTGAACTATATACACAGATGGCGGAGAAGGTGGCAACGCAGCTCACGGGGAGCTGGCAGGAATGGGCAGGGTTTCTCACCACTGCTTCCCGCCTTTACAAGTACCCGTTCCATGAGCAGTTGATGATCTACGCCCAGCGTCCGGACGCCACCGCCTGTGCAGAGTACGATTTGTGGAATGAAAAGATGGGCCGGTATGTAAGGCGCGGCTCCAAGGGAATTGCTCTGGTGGACGATTCCGGGGACAGGCCCCGCCTGCGCTATGTTTTTGATATTTCCGACACCGGAACCCGTGAACATTCCCGCACTCCCTGGCTGTGGCAGCTGGAGGAGAGCCATTTGGATTCGGTGCAGGCCATGCTTGAGCGCACCTATGATGTTTCCGGTGATGACCTTGCCGGACAGCTCACCGAGGTAGCCGGAAAACTGGCGGAGGAATACTGGACGGAGCATCAGCAGGACTTCTTCTATATCGTTGACGGTTCCTTTTTGGAGGAATATGATGAGTTTAACATCGGAGTACAGTTCAAGGCAGCAGCCACCGTCAGTATCACTTACGCTTTGATGTCCCGCTGTGGACTGGAGCCGGAACGCTACTTCGACCACGAAGATTTCATGGCGATCTTTGATTTCAATACTCCGGCAACCATCGGAGCGCTGGGAACAGCGGTCAGCCAGATCAACCAGCAGGTGCTGCGGCAGATCGGCGTTACCGTCCGAAATGCAGAGCGCGAAGCCAACCAAGAAAGGAGCAAACAAGATGAACAATCCCATGACCTATATCCAGAACGGAGACTATCTGATTCCCGACCTGAAGCTGAGCCAGCAGCCGGAGAAACCCTTGGGCAAGTACGGAAGGATGAGGAAAACCTACCTGAAGGAACACCGTCCCATCCTCTACAACCAGATGCTGCTGAGCGAGAAGCTGTACCCGCACCTTCTGGAGATCGACGAGACCGCCCAGAGCAGACTGGAGCAGATGATGCCCCAGCTGGCGAAGGAAGCGGGAGCCACCGAGGACCTGAAAGCCAGCGATCCCATGAAGTGGGTGGGGCTGATGAACACCTGCAAAGCTCAGGCCGAGGAGATCCTGATGGCGGAGCTTATCAACAGCTGACTCTAAACCTGTTCCTCTCCGAAGCGGAACAGATCCAATCCATAGATGAAGC
>NZ_JAOQJY010000036.1:10873-17012 GCF_025567525.1 Gallintestinimicrobium propionicum
AGCGGCAGGCTATGAACGCTCCCTCCTCTCGGAAAAGCTCTGGCATCTGTATCACGATCTCAGTGAGGACGCCAGAAAAGGCGGATATTTGTCCTGCCTGTCAGAGATCAAAGGCAATGGTTTCCCGGAGGAGACCCGCCGCCTGATGGAGCAGCTGAGTGAACCGGCTTTCCGCCAGACCCTCAAGGAAGAATACGCCGCCTTCTGGACTGCCTATCAGCAGGACCGTGACCTGTTGCGTTTTCACTATCATAGACCGAGGGAGATCTGGGAGAACCTGAAGGACCTTGACTTGCCCCGCAGGACCTTTTCTTCAGAGCTTTCCCAAGTGCCAACCGTCCAGCACTTTATTACCGAGGATGAGATCGACGCCGCCATGACCGGCGGAAGCAGTTTCGCCGGAGGAAAAGGCCGTATCTATGCGTTCTTCATGGAAAACCATACGGATAAGGAAAAAGTGAGATTCCTCAAAGACGAGTATGGCATTGGCGGACGCTCTCATGCCCTGTCCGGCGCAACACACAGCGGCGAAGATCACGACGGGAAAGGGTTGCACTATAAAAAGCAGGACTGCCCGGATGTTCACTTGAACTGGGAAAAGGTTGCCAAGCGCATTACCTCTCTTGTCCAGAAAGGCCGCTATCTTACCGAACAGGAACAGGCGCAGTATGACAAAATCCAGGCTGAAAAGGAATTGGCAGAAGAAGATGCCATCCAAGCCCAGCAGCCGGAGGTGGAGGAAGAAACGCCAAAGCCTACCCTTCGGGAGCAGTTTGAGCAGTATAAGACTGTGGTGACTGCCGCCATTTCCGAGGATGCCGCATACCGCAATGCCTGCGGGCATTCTGACCGTGAAAATGCTGTCATCGAGGGCAATGCCGCTGTGCGCCGTGCGGTCCTTGGTTCTAAGGATATGGAGCTGATTCGCCTCTATTCGGATGTGCCGGAGTTCCGTCAGCGTTTACACCGGGAAGTGATCGACGAGACCTATCCAAAGCTCCATGAACTTCTGCGCCCTCTTTCTCAGGAAGATATTGATACTGCCATTTGTGCATGGAACGGCAATATCGAGAGTAAACATGCTGTCGTCCGTTATATGAAAGACCATGCAAGAGAGAAAGATACCGCTGCATGGCTGGCTCAGGAATACAGTGGCAGCAACATCCCGTTCGTTGTCCGTGCCGGAAGCCCGGAGGAAACGCAGCTGCCCTGGCCGAAGGTACAGCGCAGGCTTGCCCAGCTGATTCAGGAGGACCGGTTCTATACCGAAGAAGAACAGGAACGTTTTGACAACATCGACCCCATCGCCATCCGGGAAGCCCTGGAGGAAAGAGGGATTGTCAACGGACAGGTGGCAGACCCGGAAAAACTGGACAATGACCCATTTATCCAACAGGTGGTGTCGGATGTAGGGCAGATCGCAGATGCCGAGACAGAGCAGACTTCCAAAATTTCCATTTCCGATGAGGAATATGACGCAGTTCGCCGCCCAATTCCGCAAAGAACCTCCTATGACCCAGCCGCCCCGGTCTATGCCGTGGGCGATACCGTGTATATCGAGGATGACGCCTATCAGATCACCGAGCTGCGGGAGGACACCGTACAGCTTCTGCCCACCGGGATGGTATATCCCATCTACCGGGCAGAGCGCAAAGAACAGTTTGAGCAGCTGCTTCGGGCAGACCGCCGCAATGCTTACTATACCGAGTTTCTTCCTATTGACCCGGACAAGGCAGATCAGGACTTGCGGGATGTATTGGCTCATGGACTGATGGATGAAGCGGATAAAAAGCAGATTTCCACGCTGCTGCAATCCGGCAGGAGCAACAGCGAGATCGCCTACTGGCTGAGCAGAGCCTATTCCGGTGAGATCGAGACACTGAATCTGGAGACCGGCGATATTGCCGATTACCGTACCACGGCACAGGGCATAGAACTGGAAGTCATGGATGCAGAGGAAAAGCGTCTGGCTATGCTGTATTTCCGCTGGGATGAAGTTGCGCCTTTGCTGCGCGGGATGTATGCCCGTCAGCAGGACGGTTTTGGACAGGAACAGCCCCAACCGACTACCGAATCCCCGACCTTCCATTCCGAGACCATGGCCGTCTATCCGGGCGATAAGAACCATCTACCTTATGATGTGGTGGTGGAACAGCTGCATATCGAGGAGCCGGAGCCGCCAGCCCCTGTAACAGAGCCGGAGAAAACCTTTGAGGAAGTGTTGGATGAACACCCGGTTTCCATTCAGGTCAATGGCCAGTGGCAGACCTTTCCCAATGCCAAAGCTGCCGAGGAAGCATCTTATGAGGAATACAAGGCTAACCTGCGCCGCAATGCAAAAAACTTCCGCATTACCGATGAGCATTTGGGCGAAGGCGGTCCGAAAGCCAAGTTCCAGGCAAATGTCAATGCGATTCGTTTGCTGAAAGAGCTGGAAGCTGCCGGACAGCAGGCAAGCCCCGAACAGCAGGAGGTTCTTTCTCGATATGTGGGCTGGGGAGGTCTCTCTGATGCGTTTGAACCGGAGAAACCGGTATGGGCTTTAGAGTATGCCCAGCTAAAAGAACTGCTGACCCCGGAGGAATATGCCGCCGCCAGAAGCTCTACCCTCAACGCCCATTACACCAGCCCTACGGTCATTCAGGCCATCTATGAAGCGGTGGACCGTATGGGATTTGAGACCGGAAATATTCTGGAGCCGTCTATGGGTGTGGGCAATTTCTTTGGTATGCTGCCGGAGAAAATGCGAAACAGCCGTCTGTACGGCGTGGAGCTGGACCCTGTTTCCGGGCGCATCGCAAAGCAGCTCTATCCCAAGGCGGACATCACAGTAGGCGGCTTTGAGACCACCGATAGGCGTGACTTCTTTGACCTTGCCATCGGCAATGTACCTTTCGGTCAGTATCAGGTCAACGACAAAGCCTACAACAAGCTGAATTTCAGTATTCATAACTATTTTTTTGCCAAAGCACTGGATCAGGTGCGTCCCGGCGGTGTGGTAGCTTTTGTGACCTCTCGATATACCATGGACGCCAAGGATTCCACCGTGCGCCGCTATCTTGCCCAGCGTGCCGAGCTGCTGGGAGCTATCCGTCTGCCTAATGACGCGTTCAAAAAGAATGCCGGTGCCGAGGTGGTATCGGACATCATCTTCCTCCAAAAGCGGGACCGCCCGTTGGACATCGTGCCGGAATGGACCCAGACCGGACAGACGGAGGACGGGTTTGCCATCAACCGGTATTTTATCGACCACCCAGAAATGGTGCTGGGCAGACAGGAGCCGGTAAGCACTGCTCATGGTATGGACTACACCGTGAACCCTATCGAGGGACTGGAGCTTTCCGACCAGCTGCATGATGCTGTGAAGTACATTCATGGCACTTATCAGGAGGCAGAGCTGCCGGAGCTGGGCGAAGGCGAAGCTATTGACACCTCCATTCCTGCCGACCCCAATGTGAAGAACTATTCCTATGCCATTGTAGACGGGCAGGTGTACTACCGGGAAAACAGCCGTATGGTGCGCCCTGACCTCAACGCCACCGCCGAAGCCCGTGTAAAAGGTCTTGTGGGACTGCGTGATTGTGTGCAGGAACTGATCGACCTTCAGATGGATGCAGCGGTTCCGGACAGCACCATTCGGGAGAAGCAGGCGGAACTGAACAGTCTCTATGACAGCTTTTCTTCCAAATACGGTCTCATCAATGACCGTGCAAACCGTCTGGCCTATGCAGACGATTCTTCCTATTACCTGCTCTGTGCGCTGGAAGTCATCGACGAGGACGGAAAGCTGGAACGCAAGGCAGATATGTTCACCAAGCGGACCATCAAGCCCCATCAGGCGGTGGCTGTGGTGGATACGGCAAGTGAAGCACTGGCGGTGTCCATCTCGGAAAAAGCCTGCGTGGATATGGACTATATGAGCCAGCTTACCGGAAAAACAAAAGAAGAACTGGCCGGAGAGCTGCAAGGCGTAATCTTCCGTGTACCGGGACAGTTGGAGCAGGACGGAACGCCCCATTATGTGACTGCTGATGAATACCTCTCTGGCAATGTACGCCGAAAACTGCGTCAGGCGCAGCGGGCGGCACAGCAGGACCCGGTTTATGCAGTCAATGTGGAAGCTCTTACCGCCGCCCAGCCCAAAGACCTGGATGCGTCGGAGATTGAGGTGCGTCTGGGCGCTACCTGGATTGACAAGGAATATATCCAGCAGTTTATGTATGAGACCTTTAATACCCCGTTTTATCTCCAGCGTAGTATCGAGGTCAACTATTCGTCCTTTACCGCTGAATGGCAGATCAAGGGGAAATCTTCTGTATCCTACAACGATGTGGCAGCTTATACCACCTATGGGACCAGCCGCGCCAACGCCTACAAGATTCTGGAGGATTCCTTAAACCTGCGGGATGTCCGTATCTATGACACCATAGAGGACGCAGACGGAAAAGAGCGCCGCGTGCTGAACGCCAAGGAGACCACCCTGGCTGCCCAAAAACAGCAGGCGATCCGGGAAGCCTTTAGGGACTGGATCTGGAGAGACCCGGAGCGTCGCCAGACTTTGGTGTGCCAGTACAACGAGGAAATGAACTCTACCCGTCCCCGTGAATATGATGGCAGCCATATCACTTTTGGCGGCATGAATCCAGCCATTACCCTTCGGGAACACCAGAAAAGCGCTATCGCCCATGTGCTGTATGGAGGAAATACCCTGTTGGCACACGAAGTAGGCGCAGGTAAAACCTTTGAGATGGTGGCCGCTGCGATGGAAGCCAAACGCCTGGGACTGTGCCAGAAATCTCTCTTTGTGGTTCCAAACCATCTGACCGAGCAGTGGGCGTCGGAGTTTCTGCGTCTCTATCCTTCCGCCAATATCTTAGTTACCACAAAAAAGGACTTTGAGACCCATAACCGAAAGAAGTTCTGCGCTCGTATTGCGACGGGTGATTATGATGCCATTATCATGGGGCACAGTCAGTTTGAGCGTATCCCCATCAGCCGGGAGCGCCAGGAAAGGCTTCTCTATGAGCAGATCGACGAGATCACTGAGGGCATCGCAGAGGTGCAGGCCAGCGGCGGCGAGCGTTTTACCGTCAAGCAGCTGGAGCGTACCCGAAAATCTCTGGAAGCCAGACTGGAAAAGCTGCAAGCCGAGGGGCGAAAAGACGATGTGGTAACCTTTGAGCAGCTGGGTGTAGACCGATTGTTCGTAGACGAGGCCCACAACTATAAAAACCTGTTTCTATACACAAAAATGAGGAATGTGGCAGGCTTATCCACATCGGACGCGCAGAAATCCTCCGATATGTTTGCCAAGTGCCGCTATATGGATGAGATCACCGGAAACCGTGGCGTGATTTTTGCCACCGGCACACCGGTCAGCAACTCCATGACCGAGCTTTACACCATGCAGCGTTACCTTCAGTATGAACGCCTGCAAGAGCTGAACATGACCCACTTCGACTGCTGGGCTTCCCGATTTGGAGAGACCGTCACAGCATTGGAGCTTGCCCCGGAAGGGACCGGCTATCGGGCGCGCACTCGATTCTCCAAGTTTTTCAACCTGCCGGAGCTGATGAACCTGTTCAAAGAAGTGGCGGACATCAAGACCGCCGACCAACTGAACCTGCCCACCCCGGAGGTGGAATACCACAACATCGTGGCGCAGCCTACCGAACATCAGCAGGAAATGGTCAAGACCCTTTCGGAGCGCGCATCGCTGGTACACAGCGGAACCGTTGACCCGTCCCAGGACAATATGCTCAAGATTACCTCGGATGGCCGTAAGCTGGGCCTGGACCAGAGAATCGTCAACCAGATGCTGCCGGATGAACCTGGCACAAAGGTCAATCAGTGCGTGGACAACATCATGCAGATCTGGCGGGATGGCAAAGCTGACAAGCTGACCCAGCTGGTGTTCTGCGACATTTCTACACCGCAGGCAAAAGCTCCTGCAAGCAAGGCGGCGAAAACGCTGGATAATCCACTGCTTCACGCATTGGAAGGCTCTGTGCCTCTGCCGGAGCAGGAACCGGTCTTTACGGTATATGACGATATTCGTCAGAAACTCATTGCTCAGGGAATGCCTGCCGACCAGATCGCTTTTATCCATGAAGCCAACACCGAAGTGCGGAAAAAGGAG
>NZ_JAOQJY010000037.1:0-5400 GCF_025567525.1 Gallintestinimicrobium propionicum
CAATTTTCTTTGATTGGGATTTGGATGGGACAGCAGACCATGTGGGTATCGTGATCGGTACGGATGGCAGCCGTGTTTATACGGTGGAGGGAAATTCCGGCGATGCCTGCAAGATCAAAAGTTATGACCTGAATTATCAAAGTATTAAGGGCTACGGCCTGATGAACTGGTAACAGACTTTGTGGAAAGGAGTGAACGGTTATGGCAAAAAACAAAATTGAACGTATCGACCAGGAAATTGAGAAAACCCGTGAGAAGATTGCGGAATATCAGGAAAAGCTCAAGACCTTGGAAGCACAGAAAACGGAGGCAGAGAATCTGGAAATCGTTCAGATGGTTCGTGCGTTACGCATGACTCCAGCACAGCTGAACGCTATGCTTTCCGGTGGAATGAACCATGGCAGAGATACGGCACTGCCGGAATCAAATAATCAGGAGGCTACCGCTTATGAAGAATAAAAGAATTTGCAAAACACTTTCTGCCCTTTGCCTGACAATGGTTGTGGCATTTGGCTTTACGATCCCTGCTTTCGCACAGGGGTCAGAACAGGCTCCGGCGGCACCGGCAGAGGATTCTACCAATGACAGCAATGTGATTGTGGAAGAAGCAGAACCGGCACCGGCACTTACACCAGATGGCAATGCCGCTCTGGTGGATGATTTTGGTGGCAATAAGCAGCTCATTACCGTTACCACCAAGGCTGGCAACTATTTTTACATTTTGATCGACAGGGCTAATGAGGATAAAAAGACTGCTGTTCACTTTCTGAACCAGGTGGATGAAGCGGATTTGATGGCACTGATGGAAGATGAAAATGTCAAAGAGGAGCCGGCTGCTGTGTGTAGCTGTTCAACAAAATGTGAAGCAGGGGCAGTCAATACGGCCTGCCCGGTCTGCGCAACTGATAAGAGTAAATGTACGGGCAAAGCACCGGAACCTCCGGCAGAAACATCGGAGCCGGAAAAAGAGAAGCCTGCCGGATTGAACCCGGCTGCGCTGGTCCTTTTGCTGGCTCTGCTTGGTGGCGGTGGCGTATTTGCCTACTTGAAGCTCGTTAAGAACAAGCCTAAGACCAAGGGCAATGACAGTCTGGACGATTATGATTATGGCGAGGAAGATTCCGAGGAATGGGAAACCGAGGATGAGGAGTCGGACGAGCCGGACGCTGACGGGGGCAGCACAGAAGAAGATGACGAGGACAGCGTGAAATGACCCGATTCACAGACAGTCCCTATGAACGCATGATGACACGCAGGCCGGAGGGCGGGAAGGAAACTTCCCGTCCTCCTTCTTTACCTTACAACCACCCCTGTTATGGTTGCGGGAATTATGGAAGTCCCTGCGTAGGTATCTGCCATCGTGAGATGGAACGCTGGCTCAAAGAAAGGAAACGAAAAAAATGAGTGTTCTGATTATATTTATCAAGCTGATTGCTGTTTTTGACCTGCTGGTGATCGCCGTGTATTTTGGCGGCGACATTCTTTCTACCATGTTAAACAAACTTCGGAGAAAGCCAAAGCAAGATGACCCCTTTGATTTCTCCTTAGATACCATGACAGTTTCATTGTCCATAGATTCTATCCGTCAGCTTTGTTCCGACGATGCGGCAGATTTTGTGGAAGAAAAGATCCTGCCAAATGCGGAGAAAACAATGGCCGTGCTGACGGAACAAGAACAGACGGCGGCTCGTCTGCTCTTATCCGCTTTGATCGGTTTTCTTGCAGCAGAAGCTCCTATGGATGAACAGAGCTTTCCTTTGATGATGGAACTTCTGAACTGCATGGAAGGGGAAAAAGAAGATGGTTGTCAGGATGCAGTAGATAGTTTACTTGAAGATGCCGCCTGCAATACCCGCCGTCACGAAGAATATTACAGCAATTATCAACGCTACCAGCTGATGCAGGTGGATAAAACCCGTGTCATTTTGGCTTGCCGTATCATCATCAATGACCTGCTGGGGAAACTGTACCGCTATGACTACCGGTTTGGTTATAACCTGCTACTGGATGAAGAAAACAGCATAGAGAAAAAACTGCACACACCTGTGCGGGAAGAATGGGAGGCTGAAGATTATGAAATTGGTGATTGCTGAAAAACCATCGGTTGCACAAAGTCTGGCTGCGGTAATCGGTGCAACTGCTCGTAAGGACGGGTATCTGGAGGGTAACGGTTGGCGTGTCAGCTGGTGCGTGGGCCATCTGGCTGGCCTTACAGATGCAGACAGCTATGACCCCAAGTATGCCAAGTGGCGATATGATGACCTGCCTATCCTGCCGGAGCATTGGCAGATGGTAGTGGGAAAGGATAAGAAAAAGCAGTTTGATATTCTCAAAAAGCTGATGAATGCCCCGGATGTGACGGAGGTAGTAAATGCCTGTGATGCCGGACGCGAGGGCGAGCTGATCTTCCGCAGCGTCTATGAGCTGGCAGGCTGCCAAAAGCCGATGAAAAGGCTCTGGATTTCTTCGATGGAGGACTCCGCCATAAGGGAGGGCTTTGCAAACCTGCGCCCAGGTGTAGATTATGATGGACTTCGGGATGCTGCTCTCTGCCGTGCCAAGGCCGACTGGCTGGTAGGGATCAATGCCACAAGGCTTTTTTCCGTGCTGTACCACCGCACCCTCAACATCGGGCGCGTGATGTCTCCAACGCTGGCGCTGATTGTTCAGCGAGAAGCTGAGATCGACACCTTTAAGCCGGTTCCCTTTTATACCGTGGCGCTGGAGCTGCCCGGTCTTACCGTATCCGGGGAGCGCATGAGTGACCGAGCAAGCGCAGAGCAGCTGAAAAAAGCCTGTCAGGGTGCAGCTGTCACAATCAAAAAAGTGGAGTGCAAGGAAAAGTCCGAAAAGCCGCCTGCCCTCTATGACCTGACTACTCTGCAAAGAGATGCCAACCGCCTGCTTGGATTTACAGCCCAGCAGACTCTGGACTATCTGCAAAGCCTGTATGAAAAGAAGCTCTGTACCTATCCCCGTACTGACAGTCGCTATCTGACCGGTGATATGGCAGACAGCCTGCCGGTGCTGGTGAATTTGGTTGCCAATGCTATGCCGTTTCGCAAAGGGATCGCCATTACCTGTGATCCGCAGACAGTCATCAACGACAAGAAAGTAACCGACCACCACGCAGTAATCCCTACCAGAAATCTCAAGGATGCAGACCTTTCTGCCCTTCCTGCGGGAGAAAAAGCGGTGCTGGAGCTGGTGGCCCTGCGTCTGCTGTGCGCCGTAGCCCAGCCCCATATCTATTCGGAAACCGTTGTGATTGCAGCGTGTGCCGATGGGAAGTTTACCGCTAAAGGAAAAACGGTGAAGCACCCCGGATGGAAAACACTGGAGGACGCTTACCGTGCCAAAATGAAGGATGCAGAGCCGAAAAAAGAGGGCGCAGAGAAAGCCATGCCGGAGCTGACCGAAGGACAGACCCTTTCGGTTGCTGCTGCAATCGTCAAAGAAGGCAAAAGCAGTCCGCCCCAGCACTTTACGGAGGACACCCTATTGTCCGCGATGGAGACTGCCGGGAAAGAGGATATGCCAGAAGATGCCGAACGAAAGGGTTTGGGGACACCGGCCACCCGTGCCGGTATTTTGGAAAAGCTGGTATCTGCCGGTTTTCTGGAACGAAAAAAGAGCAGGAAAACGGTGCAGCTTCTCCCTTCCCACGATGCAGTTTCCCTGATCACCGTTCTGCCGGAACAGCTGCAATCGCCGCTTCTGACTGCCGAGTGGGAGTACCGCCTGGGCGAGATCGAGCGCGGGCAGCTTGCCCCAGAGGAGTTTCTGGACGGGATCAGCACCATGCTGAAAGACCTGGTGGGAACTTATCAGGTCATCAAGGGAACCGAGTACCTGTTCACTCCGCCCCGTGAGGTGGTGGGCAAATGCCCTCGCTGCGGCGGTGAAGTTGCAGAACTGCAAAAAGGCTTCTTCTGTCAGAATGATTCTTGTAAATTTGCAATCTGGAAAAACAACAAATGGTGGGCTGCCAAGAAAAAACAGCCGACCAAAGCTGTGGTGTCTGCGCTGCTGAACGATGGCTGTGTCCATGTGACGGGGCTATATTCGGAGAAAACCGGCAAGACCTACGATGCCACTGTGGTTTTGGAGGACGATGGACAGTATGCCAATTTCAAGCTGGAATTTGATCAGCGGAAAGGAGGCAGCCGATGAAGCTCTCTTTAGTGGAACGGGAAACCATTCTCCTCTATAACCAGGCAGAACCAATGGCTGAGGTCTACACCCACGATCCCCATCTGATGGAGAAGCTGGAACTGCTGGCAAAAAAGCACCCCGACCAGATCACCCGAAAGGATGCCCATAACTTTACCGTCCCCAAGCGGTGTGTATCAGTCAGGGAGCCATACAGCGCAGAACGCCGCAAAGCTGCCAGTGAGCGTGCGAAAGCTGCCGGATACCAGCCTCCAGTGAGAAAGCCCAGCAGTTAAAGGCACATGGCAGAGAATGTATTTGAAGCAGTCAAGCTGTCAGTCAGCACCAGAGAAGCGGCAGAGTTTTATGGGATAAAAGTCAGGCGAAATGGCATGGCCTGCTGTCCTTTTCACGATGATAAGAACCCCAGCATGAAGGTAGACCAGCGATTCCACTGCTTTGGCTGCGGTGAAGATGGGGATGTGATCGACTTTACCGCAAAGCTCTTTGACCTCTCCCAAAAAGAAGCGGCGGAGAAACTGGCACAGGACTTTGGCCTGATCTATGACAGTCAGGCCCCTCCCCGCAGGAGATATGTCCGGCAAAAAACCGAGGCACAGAAGTTTCGGGAGGATCGACAGCGCTGTTACCGCGTACTGTCCGATTACTACTATCTGCTGAAAAAATGGGAAGCCGACCGTTCTCCCAGGACACCGGAGGAAGAACCGCACCCCCGCTTTGTGGAAGCAATCCAGAAGAAACCCTATGTAGAGTACCTGCTGGACCTTTTTCTTTATGAAAGTGAAGAAGAACAAAAGGCATGGATTGCAGAACACACAGCAGAAATCACACACTTGGAAAGGAGATTGAAAATCATGGCTGAGAATAAACCCACCAATCGAGAACGGCTAAGGGAAATCACAGATGGCATCGAGCAGGGTATCAAAGAACTGTTTGAAAGCGAAAAGTATATGCGTTATCTGTCCGTCATGTCCCGATTTCACCGCTATTCGGTAAACAACACCATGCTCATCTATATGCAGAAGCCGGACGCCACTTTGGTAGCCGGATACAATAAGTGGAAAGACCAGTTTGAGCGTCATGTAAAAAAGGGCGAGCATGGCATTACCATCATTGCCCCGACACCGTACAAGAAGAAAATCGAGGAGCAGAAGCTGGACCCAGATACCAAGGCTCCGATTCTGGATAAAGACGGAAAGATCGTCACAGAGGAAAAAGAAATTGAGA
>NZ_JAOQJY010000037.1:5650-9798 GCF_025567525.1 Gallintestinimicrobium propionicum
GGTTCATGAGATTGCCCACAGCAAGCTCCACAATCAGAAAAAGATTCAGATTGCCAATGACGAGCAATATCAGGAGATCGAGCTATTTGATAAACCCGGTCTGTTCTCCAATGGGCGGATTGTCCGTGATAATCTGCCGGAGGGCGTTTATTGCTATGACCTGCGCGGTTCTGACTACGACCCCGGAGAGCCGGTCTGTGTAGAAGAACAAGTGGTTGTAAACCATGCAGGTTCCGTTCTGCTGACAGAGCCGCTGGAGCTGGCGGAAGATGGACGCCTGATGCTGACCGAGGAAGAAGGGCTGAATTTTGTTGGCGGCTTTTCTACCCTCACCCAGTTTTTGCAAGAACAGAGGAAAGACCGCCACACGGAGGAAGTGGAGGCTGAAAGCATCTCCTATGCGGTCTGCAAATATTTTGGCATTGAGACCGGAGAAAACAGCTTCGGCTATATTGCAAGCTGGAGTCAGGGCAAGGAACTGAAAGAGCTGAGAGCCAGTTTGGAGACCATCAATAAGACCTCCGGCACTTTGATCTCTGACATTGAGCGCCACTATAAGGAAATATGCAAAGAGCGTGGGATTGATCCCCATGCAAAGGCAGAGCCGGAAACCGCCCCGATAGAGCAGCCGACCGGCAATCTAACCTACTATGTAGCAGAGTGCATGGAGTTTTCAAACCTTGGAGAATATCACGATAACCTGTCTTTGGAGGAGGCGGTCCGCATCTATCAGGAAATTCCGGCAGAGCGAATGAACGGGGTCAAAGGGATTGGTTTTGAGCTGAAAGACGGAAGCGACTATGAAGGACCGTTTCCGATTTTGACCGGGCAGACCATTGACCTGGACACTATTCAGGCAATCGACTATTACCGTGACAATCCGCTGGTACAGAAAGCGGTAAAGGAACTGGCTGCGGCCATGCCGGAAATGGAGGTACTGGGGGCGGATGCCAACCAGCAGGAGGCTTTGTTTCTGATCAACGATACTACCTATCTTCATATCCAACCTTGTGACAGCGGATGGGACTACACTCTTTACGATGCTGCGTCCATGAAAGAGCTGGATGGTGGTCAGCTGGATATGCCGGAGATTTCCCGCATGAAGGCAGTTCTCCAGATTTGTGATGACAACGATTTGGGTAGAGACTCGGTAAAATACGCACCGTTGTCCATGATTGAGACCTTGCAGGACGCTGCCTATCAGCAGATGCAGGCAGAGGTCGGTCAGATAACTGCTTCTTCTCAGCTGCCGGAAGCACAGGAGCAGGCACTGGATGAATACCCCATGCCTGATGAGCAGGTCTCCACACCGGATATGCAGGAATACGGCTACTCCTATGATGGGATGCTCCCTGTTACCAGAGAACGGGCGCTGGAACTGGATGCCGCCGGTTTGACCGTCTATGTGCTGCATGAGGACAATACGGAGAGCATGGTGTTTGACCCGCAGGAAATCATGGATCATGGTGGTCTTTTTGGCGTGGACCGTGAGGAATGGGAGAAAAGCCCTCAGTTCCACGAAAAGGTCATGGAGCGTCTGGAACATCAGCAGGAACGGGAACAGGCATTTCTCTCCCAGAACAGAAACTGCTTTGCCATCTACCAGGTGAGCCGTGACGATCCGCAGAATGTGCGCTTTATGAATCTGGACTGGCTAAAGGCCCATGACATTTCCATAGACCGCAACAATTATGACCTCATTTACACAGCTCCTCTGAGGGAGTCTGGCACTGTGCCGGAGCAGCTGGAAAAACTCTATCAGCAATTCAATCTGGAAAAGCCCGTGGACTTTCACAGCCCTTCCATGAGCGTCAGCGACATCGTTGCGGTCAGGCAGGACGGTAAGGTATCCTGTCATTACTGTGACAGTGTTGGCTTTACCCAGATCCCCGGATTCCTGCCGGAAAATCCGCTGAAAAATGCGGAGATGGCCGTGGAGGACGATTACGGCATGATCGACGGTATCATCAACAATGGCGCAAAAGAACCCACGGTGGCAGAACTGGAACAGCAGGCCCGAAGCGGTCAGCCCATTTCCCTGATGGAGTTGGCAGCCGCCACCCATCGGGAGGAACGGGAAAAGAAAAAGTCCGTCATGGAGCAGCTGAAAGGCCAGCCCAAGACAGAACACAAAAAGACAGCACCCAAAAAGAGTGCGGAAAGGGAGATTTGATATGGGAAACTTTACTTTTGAGGAAATGAACCTGATGTGCATTTACAATACCGGTAGCCGCACCGGATTGATCGACAGCCTGCGTGAGATGCGCGGCGAGCTATCACCGGAGGAAACGGAACTGAGTGAGCTGACCGACAGCGCCCTTATGAAGCTCTGCGTGATGACCGATGAGGACTTTTCCCAGCTGGAGCTGTACCCGGATTTTGACCAGTAAATTTATCGTGTAAAAAATATAGTGAGAGAAATTGTCTGACGGATAAGCGATTTCTCTCACTTTCATCACAATATCCCACTATACTTAGAGAGATGGATGAAGTATAATCTAAGCAACAAACAATAATTTATTGAGGTGTTTAGAATGAAACAGAAAGTACCTATGATATGCAACATTGTGAGTCTCATTCTGTTGATTGTATTTGTTATTAAGAGCATCGTTGATTATACTCAATACTCAACATCGCTAAACTCTGCACCTTTTTATTTGTGGGTGTTAGTAAATGCTTTGTTTTTGGTAATTCCTGCAATTATTTTGTTCGTTATTGGTTTCGTTGTAAAGAAGAAACAGTAAACAATTCCAGTTTGTTTGTGCATTGATGATTATCTTGAACTTAGGAGGTGTTTAATGAAAACGGTTCTTTTACATGGGTTGGGACAAACTGCACAGGACTGGAAAGAAGTAGTCCAACAACTATCAATTTCCGATGTCGATTGCCCAGAACTTTTTTCTTCAGCAGAAGATGAAATATCATATTCGCAGATTTTGGGCGATTTAGAACAGCGGTATTCAGAAGTAAAAGAGCCGCTTCGTATCTGCGGCCTTTCGTTAGGTGCGCTTCTTGCGATTGATTTTGCTATTCGGCATGAAGAAAAAGTGGCTTCGCTGGTTTTGATTGGCGCACAATATAAAGTTCCAAGTTTACTGATAGATTTTCAAAATCTTATCTTCCGTTGTATGCCAGACAAGGCTTTTGAAAGTATGGGACTATCAAAAAGCAGCACCATAAAATTGGCTCACTCTATGCGGTCATTGGATTTTACTTCTCAATTAAACAATATTCGTTGTCCAGTGACAATTTTGTGTGGCAAAAAGGATGCTGCCAATCTAAAGGCTTCTAAAAGGCTAAAAGAACTGCTACCCCAAGCCACTTTGCACATCGTTCCAAATGCAGGACATGAACTCAATAAATATGCACCAAACACGATTGCAGAGATATTAAATAACTAAAATGTAATATTCACAGTTTTACTTAGCAGGAAATCGTTTAGGTTTCCTGCTTTTCTTTTACCCAAAAACCGAAAGGAGGACAGAACACCATGCCAACCAAAGCTGAACTATATGCACAGATGGCGGAGAAGGTGACAACGCAGCTCACGGGAAGCTGGCAGGAATGGGCAGGGTTTCTCACTACTGCTTCCCGCCTTTACAAGTACCCGTTCCACGAGCAGCTGATGATCTATGCCCAGCGACCGGACGCCACCGCCTGTGCGGAGTACGATTTGTGGAATGAAAAGATGGGCCGGTATGTAAGGCGCGGTTCCAAAGGGATTGCTCTGGTGGACGATTCCGGTGATAAACCCCGTTTGCGCTATGTGTTCGACATCACGGACACCGGGACCCGTGAACATTCCCGCACTCCCTGGCTGTGGCAGCTGGAGGAGCGCCATCTGGATTCCGTGCAGGTCATGCTGGAACGCACCTATGATGTTTCCGGTGATGACCTTGCCGGACAGCTCACTGAGGTAGCCGGAAAACTGGCTGAGGAATACTGGACGGAGCATCAGCAGGACTTCTTCTATATCGTTGACGGTTCCTTTTTGGAGGAATATGATGAGTTTAACATCGGAGTGCAGTTTAAGGCAGCCGCCACCGTCAGCATCACTTACGCTTTGATGTCCCGCTGCGGACTGGAGCCGGAACACTACTTCGACCACGAAGATTTTATGGCGATCTTTGATTTCAACACCCCGTCCA
>NZ_JAOQJY010000037.1:10048-12283 GCF_025567525.1 Gallintestinimicrobium propionicum
GCCCAGAGCAGACTGGAGCAGATGATGCCCCAGCTGGCGAAAGAAGCGGGAGCCACCGAGCAACTGAAAGCCAGCGATCCCATGAAGTGGGTGGGGCTGATGAACACTTGCAAAGCCCAGGCAGAGGAGATCCTGATGGCGGAGCTTATCAACAGCTGACCCTAAACCTGTTCCTTTCCGAAGCGGAACAGATCCAATCCATAGATGAAGCAGAGAATGTAGCGCATACATCCTCTGCTTTTTCTTTTGCCCAAAATGACATCGACCATGTGCTGCGTTTGGGCGGCAATACAGACCGTCAAAGGGAGCGTGTGGTTGCAGCCTTTGAAAAGCAGAAAACCACCGCTGAGATTGCCGAGATACTGAAAACGCTGTACCACGGCGGCAATGGCCTTGGCAGTGTGAGCGCATGGTATGCCGAGGATGGTATCCATCTTTCCCATGGGAAGTCTGTCCGTTATGACAGGTCTGCCCAGGTCATTTCCTGGGAGAGCGCCGCAGAGCGTATCGGGGAGCTTTTGGAAAGTGGTCAGTTTGCCTCCAATGTGGAGCTTGCAGAAGCGGCAGGCTATGAACGCTCCCTCCTTGCAGAAAAGCTCTGGTATCTGTATCACGATCTCAGTGAGGGTGCCAGAGAAGCCGGATATTTGTCCTGCCTGTCAGAGATCAAAGGCAATGGTTTCCCGGAGGAGACTTGCCGCCTGACGGAGCAGCTGAGTGACCCGGCTTTCCGCCAGACCCTCAAGGAAGAATACGCCGCCTTCTGGACTGCCTATCAGCAGGACCGTGACCTGTTGCGTTTTCACTATCACAGACCAAGGGAGATCTGGGAGAACCTGAAGGACCTTGACCTGCCACGCAGGACCTTTTCTTCAGACCTTTCCCAAGTGCCAACCGTTCAGCACTTCATTACCGAGGATGAGATCGACGCCGCTATGACCGGCGGCAGCAGTTTCGCCGGAGGAAAAGGCCGTATCTATGCGTTCTTCATGGCAAACCATACGGATAAGGAGAAAGTGAGATTCCTCAAAGACGAGTATGGCATTGGCGGACGCTCTCATGCCCTGTCCGGCGCAACACACAGCGGTGAAGATCACGATGGGAAAGGACTGCACTATAAAAAGCAGGACTGCCCGGATGTTCACTTGAACTGGGAAAAGGTTGCCAAGCGCATTACCTCACTTGTCCAGAAAGACCGCTATCTTACCGAACAGGAACAGGCACAGTATGACAAGATCCAGTCTGAACAGGAACTGGCCGAAGAAGATGCCATTCAAGCCCAGCAGCCGGAGATGGATGAAGAAACACCAAAGCCTACCCTTGGGGAGCAGTTTGAGCAGTATAAGCCTGTGGTGACTGCCGCCATTTCTGAGGATACCGCATACCGCAATGCCTGCGGTCATTCTGACCGTGAAAATGCTGTCATCGAGGGTAATGCCGCTGTGCGCCGTGCAGTCCTTGGTTCTAAGGATATGGAGCTGATCCGACTCTATTCGGATGTGCCGGAGTTCCGTCAGCGTTTACACCGGGAAGTGATCGACGAGACCTATCCAAAGCTCCATGAGCTTCTGCGCCCTCTTTCTCAGGAAGATATTGATACTGCCCTTTGTGCATGGAACGGCAATATCGAGAGTAAACACGCTGTTGTCCGCTATATGAAAGACCATGCAAGAGAAAAAGATACCGCCGCATGGCTGGCTCAGGAATACGGCGGCAGTAACAGCAACAGCCTGTTCGTTGTCCGTGCCGGCAGCCCGGAGGAAACGCAGCTGCCCTGGCCGAAGGTACAGCGCCGGATTGCCCAGCTCATTCAGGAGGACCGGTTCTATACCGAAGAAGAACAGGACCGTTTTGACGACATCGACCCCATCGCCATCCGGGAAGCTCTGGAAGAAAGAGGGATCGTCAACGGCCAGGTGGCAGACACGGAAAAACTGGACAATGCCCCGTTTATCCAACAGGTGATGTCAGATGCCGAGCAGATCGCAGATGCCGAGACAGAGCAGACTTCCAAAGTTTCCATTTCCGATGAGGAATATGACGCAGTTCGCCGCCCAATTCCGCAAAGAACCTCCTATGAGCCAGCCGCCCCGGTCTATGCCGTGGGCGATACCGTGTATATCGAGGATGACGCCTATCAGATCACCGAGCTGCGGGAGGACACCGTACAGCTTCTGCCCACCGGGATGGTATATCCCATCTACCGGGCAGAGCGCAAAGAACAGTTTGAGCAGC
>NZ_JAOQJY010000037.1:12543-14327 GCF_025567525.1 Gallintestinimicrobium propionicum
TTTCTTCCTATTGACCCGGACAAGGCAGATCAGGACTTGCGGGATGTATGCCCGTCAGCAGGACGGTTTTGGACAGGAACAGCCCCAACCGGCTGCCGAATCCCCGACCTTCCATTCCGAGACCGTGGCCGTCTATCCGGGCGATAAGAACAATCTGCCTTATGATGTGGTGGTGGAACGGCTGCATATCGAGGAGCCGGAGCCACCAGCGCCTGTGACAGAGCCGGAGAAAACTTTTGAGGAAGTGCTGGACGAACACCCGGTTTCCATTCAGGTCAATGGCCAGTGGCAGACCTTCCCCAATGCCAAAGCTGCCGAGGAAGCCTCCTATGAGGAATACAAGGCTAACCTGCGCCGCAATGCAAAAAACTTCCGCATTACCGATGAGCATTTGGGCGAAGGCGGTCCGAAAGCCAAGTTCCAGGCAAATGTCAATGCGATTCGTTTGCTGAAAGAGCTGGAAGCTGCCGGACAGCAGGCAAGCCCCGAACAGCAGGAGGTTCTTTCTCGATATGTGGGCTGGGGCGGTCTCTCTGATGCGTTTGACCCGGAGAAACCGGCATGGGCTTTAGAGTATGCCCAGCTAAAAGAACTGCTGACCCCGGAGGAATATGCCGCCGCCAGAAGCTCTACCCTCAACGCCCATTACACCAGCCCTACGGTCATTCAGGCCATCTATGAAGCGGTGGACCGTATGGGATTTGAGACCGGAAATATTCTGGAGCCGTCTATGGGTGTGGGCAATTTCTTTGGTATGCTGCCGGAGGGAATGCGAAACAGCCGTCTGTACGGCGTGGAGCTGGATTCCATCAGCGGACGGATTGCAAAGCAACTCTATCCAAAGGCGGACATCACAGTAGGCGGCTTTGAGACCACCGACAGGCGTGACTTCTTTGACCTTGCCATCGGCAATGTGCCGTTCGGTCAGTATCAGGTCAACGACAAAGCCTACAACAAGCTGAATTTCAGTATTCATAACTATTTTTTTGCCAAAGCACTCGACCAGGTGCGTCCCGGCGGCGTGGTAGCTTTTGTGACCTCCCGATATACCATGGACGCCAAGGATTCCACCGTGCGCCGCTATCTTGCCCAGCGTGCTGAGCTGCTGGGTGCTATCCGTCTGCCCAATGATGCGTTCAAAAAGAATGCCGGTGCCGAGGTTGTATCGGACATCATTTTTCTCCAAAAGCGGGACCGTCCGCTGGACATCGTGCCGGAATGGACTCAGACCGGACAAACGGAGGATGGGTTTGCCATCAACCGGTATTTTATCGACCACCCGGAAATGGTGCTGGGCAGACAGGAGCCGGTAAGCACTGCTCATGGTATGGACTACACTGTGAATCCTATCGAGGGACTGGAGCTTTCCGACCAGCTGCATGATGCCGTGAAGTACATTCATGGCACTTATCAGGAGGCAGAGCTGCCGGAGCTGGGCGAAGGCGAAGCTATTGACACCTCCATTCCTGCCGACCCCAATGTGAAGAACTATTCCTATGCCATTGTAGACGGGCAGGTGTACTACCGGGAAAACAGCCGTATGGTGCGCCCTGACCTCAACGCCACCGCCGAAGCCCGTGTAAAAGGTCTTGTGGGACTGCGTGATTGTGTGCAGGAACTGATCGGCCTTCAGATGGATGCAGCGGTTCCGGACAGCACCATTCGGGAGAAGCAGGCGGAACTGAACAGCCTCTATGACAGCTTTTCTGCCAAATACGGTCTCATCAATGACCGTGCAAACCGTCTGGCCTATGCAGACGATTCTTCCTATTACCTGCTCTGTG
>NZ_JAOQJY010000037.1:14689-16167 GCF_025567525.1 Gallintestinimicrobium propionicum
TGAGGTGCGTCTGGGCGCTACCTGGATCGACAAAGAGTACATCCAGCAGTTTATGTACGAGACCTTCAACACCCCGTTTTATCTCCAGCGCAGTATCGAGGTCAACTATTCTTCCTTTACTGCTGAATGGCAGATCAAGGGGAAATCTTCCGTATCCTACAACGATGTGGCAGCCTACACCACCTACGGAACCAGCCGTGCCAATGCCTACAAGATTTTGGAGGACAGCCTGAACCTGCGGGATGTCCGTATCTATGACACCATAGAGGACGCAGACGGAAAAGAGCGCCGCGTGCTGAACGCCAAGGAGACCACCCTGGCGGCCCAAAAACAGCAAGCGATCCGGGAAGCCTTTAGGGACTGGATCTGGAGAGACCCGGAACGCCGCCAGACTTTGGTGCGCCAGTACAACGAGGAAATGAACTCTACCCGTCCCCGTGAATATGATGGCAGCCACATCACTTTTGGAGGGATGAACCCGGCCATTACCCTGCGGGAACACCAGAAAAGCGCCATCGCCCATGTGCTGTATGGAGGAAATACCCTGTTGGCACATGAAGTAGGCGCAGGTAAAACTTTTGAGATGGTAGCTGCTTCGATGGAAGCCAAACGCCTGGGCTTGTGCCAGAAATCTCTCTTTGTGGTTCCAAATCACCTGACCGAGCAGTGGGCGTCGGAGTTTCTGCGTCTCTATCCTTCCGCCAATATCTTAGTCACCACCAAAAAGGACTTTGAGACCCATAACCGAAAGAAGTTCTGCGCTCGTATTGCGACGGGTGATTATGATGCCATCATCATGGGACATAGCCAGTTTGAGCGTATCCCCATCAGCCGGGAGCGTCAGGAACGGCTTCTCTATGAACAGATCGACGAGATCACTGAGGGGATTGCAGAGGTACAGGCCAGTGGCGGCGAGCGTTTTACCGTCAAGCAACTGGAGCGTACCAGAAAGTCTCTGGAAGCCAGACTGGAAAAGCTGCAAGCCGAGGGACGAAAAGACGATGTGGTGACTTTTGAGCAGCTGGGTGTGGACCGTTTGTTTGTGGACGAGGCCCACAACTATAAAAACCTGTTTCTATACACAAAAATGCGGAATGTGGCAGGTTTATCCACATCGGACGCGCAGAAATCCTCCGATATGTTTGCCAAGTGCCGCTATATGGATGAGATCACCGGAAACCGTGGCGTGATTTTTGCCACCGGCACCCCGGTCAGCAACTCCATGACCGAGCTTTACACCATGCAGCGTTATCTTCAGTATGAACGCCTGCAAGAACTGAACATGACCCACTTCGACTGCTGGGCTTCCCGATTTGGAGAGACCGTCACAGCATTGGAGCTGGCACCGGAAGGCACCGGCTACCGGGCAAGAACGAGATTCAGCAAGTTCTTTAATCTGCCGGAGCTGATGAACCTGTTCAAAGAAGTGGCGGACATCAAGACCGCCGACCAACTGAACCTGCCCACCCCGGAGGTGG
>NZ_JAOQJY010000038.1:0-11639 GCF_025567525.1 Gallintestinimicrobium propionicum
CCGTTTTTCTGTCTCCCAGCGTATCCAGTTCCAACTCATCGTAGGATGTAACCTCGCGCAGCTCCGCAATATCAAATACGGCCAGACGCGCACCGCAGGAAATCAAAATCGACTTAGCGGTTTTGCCAGTAACAAAATGTCAATAGTTTTTTAATCACTTTTTTTCGAAAGTGGGCAAAAAAATAGAGCATATGGATTTTTCTTCATATGCTCTACTTTCATATTAATTTTTAGATCATAAAACTGAAATTTGTTGTTCTTCATTCAATTCTAATGTTTACTGGACTTACTGTGATATTTCCAGCTCCCTCTACTGTGTACCACTTACCTTTTTGTAGTTTAATCTTTTCTGATACACCAGATGTAATGTATCCTACCGTGTATGTTTCGCCAGTCTCAATATCAGTAAATATCACATCTGTATCACAATCACCGCTTACTCTAATAGTTTCAAACAGTGGTTGTATTTGTTCTGACTTGAATGCAACTCCGTTTCTCTCTGCAAGTGTGAAAGTATGCGTCCTTTGAATACCAGTATAAAAAAGAATTGCAATCACAATTACCACTATTAAACACGGAATGAGCCATTTCCTTTTCATCTAAAACACCTCCGCAACTTCAAATTTTCCAGCTCGACAAGCTGAAAGTTATCTTCCTGCCAAGGATTTTCCAACAACATAAACACCAACCAGCATTTCTCCAATTGACAATCCCAATAGTAAGCCAGAAATAAAGTCCTTAAAATCCGAACCACCAATTGCATATGAAAGAGCCTGTACTGCAATACCCATTACAATAAGCATAATTCCATATAACATATTTTTTTGCTTTTCTAACTCCTGCGTTCTTCTTAGCAAATCTAAAATCTGCTCATCATCATAGGTACGAACACTATTTTCTTCGGATATTTCACCATCCATCAGTTCTGCCACTGTAACTTCAAGTTCTTCGCATAGGCTTTTTACAATGGAATAGTCCGGCATACACTTACCGGTTTCCCATTTTGAAATAGTCTTATTGGAAACACCAAGTTTCTCTGCTAATTGTTCCTGTGTTAGATTTTTCTGTTTTCTCTTTAATGCTATAAATTTTCCTGTAACTAATTGGTTCATATGTATTCCTCCATTCATTTGATGATATAAAGGTACTTCTTTCATCATTGAAATAAAATCCCTTGTAAGTAGAATATGGGTGGAATCTCTGAAAAAAATGGAATATTTCATAAAAAACTCAACAGAAACTTCAAATTTTCCTGTTATACAAACTGAGATTTATCTTTCTTTTCGCTTGTCCTGCCCTAATGCAATAAATCCAGCGGTAACAGCAAGGGGAAGCATAATATCATGTTCGCCTAATGGGTCTGTTACTATGGAATAAATCAAAAACACCGTACAAACCAGCAATACTGCCAATATAATCCCACGAACAATTTTTCTTGTTTCCATTGCATAACGCTCCTTTACAACTTCAAATTTTTCAGCTCGCAAGCTGGAAGTTATCAATCATCTTTTTTACTATGATTTTTTTGTATGTAACAGCCTATAAGACCCCCAATTGCCAAACCAATAAGTCCCCCTAATGTGTCACTTAAATTCTTTCCAATAACATATCCAACTGCAACCCATATATACCATTTACACATGATATCTGATACCTTCAAATCATTCATGATAATTTTCCTCCCCAAATTCGATTTGTTGCTCAAATCATATCACATTCTCAAACATATCTCAATTCCAATTGTCTCTGTCCCCATCTATTGCATTGCCTTTCGGCTTGCTTCTGCAACCAGCATCCGGTTAATCTTTTCTTGCATGGTTTCCTTTGCATCTTCATTGAAATGATAGCGGACAACATATACTGTCTGCCCGATTTTCTTTGTAAATGTGTTTCCTTCTGTTTTTTTATTCATCATTTTTTCCATAATCATCTATTTCCTTTCTTTCCTGTGCCCGACAGAGAGAGGTTTGCTTCTGTCCCTGCCGGGAGTTTATCGGCACGCTGACAACGCAAGTGTCAACATGGGGTTTGAAACTTTTTTCGGGTAGTTATTTCTGTTTTCCAAAATACTATTGAAAAGTTTTTTGAATGTTCTTGTTGACACCTGTTAAAAAGTAGCTGAAACACCGGTAAATACAAAGGATTTTGGTGTCAACAAAAATGTCAACAAGCAATAAATTTCCGGGTAATCAGTAGCCTTTCGGCATCAAAATCAGCCTTTCTCTCTGTCGGGCAGATCAAATGGCAGCTCCAACTGTTCTGCTTTCGTCAGCTTTGTAAATCCATCTTTATCCGGTTCGTTGCCACCCTCTTCTTCTGCTCCTTCCCTGATCCAGCTTCTCTGTCTGCCATATCCTTCCTTTGAAAATCTGTGGACTCCGGCTCTCTTCCAGCCAGTGATCTGCGTATCCATAATAGAACAGATCTCATTTGTCTCGAATTTTTTCGGCTCCCGGTCAAAATGGTCAAAGGCTTCTTTCCAGATCTGGACGGAACATACATGACTACCTTTATAAGCGTCCAGCCAGCCTTGTATCATTCCTGCCATCGTATCTTCCTGTGTGAACTGTTTTCGGTATTCACTGATCTCCTGCTCCATTTCCTTTGAGAACTTCAACAGGCTGCTCTTATTCTCCGTTGACCAGTAGATTTCCATTGCTTCTGCCCACAACTGGTCAAAATAGGATCTGGCTTCTTTTTCATCATCGAGGATATGCTTCTCTGCCTTACTGCTGTCTATGGCAATCGGCAGGAACCGTCTTGCCCCAGTACGGTCAAAAGGAATGAACTGCCTTGTGTTCGTTGAACCTGCAAAGATACACTGACGCTTCCGGTCTTCCTCATATTTATCATAAGGGTTCCGGTAAGTGTCTTTCTGTCTGGTCAGGAATGACTTGATTTCCTCATTGCTCTTTGCACTGATTGCAGCAATCATCTCCGACATTTCCATAATCCAGTGTCCCCGGAGATGCTCGTATATCTTACTGTCATTCAACTGCTTCAGATCATCAGAAAACCAGTCATCGTTCAATGCAAGAAAACGGAAAAATGTGGATTTTCCGGCTCCCTGCTGACCTACCAGGCAAAGCATTTCATCTGCTTTACAACCGGGACGGTAGATTCTGCTTAATGCTTCCATCAGGAAGTGCTTCACAACCTCATAGACAAAATCCGAAGCATCTGCCCCCATGTACCGTTGCAGGACATAACGGATTCTCTCCTGCCCGTCCCACTCCAGTTGTTCCAGATACTCACAGATCGGGTGGTATGCCCGGCTGTTGGCTTCTATACGGAGTGCCTTATCCATACATTTTTCACTTGTGAGTTTGTAATAGCATTCAAAGAAATAGTAGAAATAAGTCCTGCCATCATCATCCAACTTGCAGACTTCCTCATTCCACCAGAGTTTTTTTACAATATCAATCCTGCCTGTCAGCTTGTTGTATTTCATACTCTCACGCACAAGCGGATCATTTCTCAGCACAACCATATAATTTCCAACCGTTGCTTTCGCAGTTCCTTTCTGTGTATATTCCAGCATCTGTTTCACTTCATCGACTTTGCTTTTATCTACCATCCGGAGCATTTCTTTCATGGCATCTTTCTGTTCTTTTGTGGCGATCTCCTTTATCTTCTCTTTCGCATTGCTCAATCCGCTCCACCTCCTTCCATTTTTCTTTTACAAGTGCTTCCTTATCTGCCCTGTCCCCAAAGAGCAGGATATCCAGATAATACTCAACAACTGACAACTCCCTGAGCGCAGTCATAAACTTTTCATGCCATTCTTCTGTCCGTGTTTTTGGTGCATACTGTTCTTTCCATTCCAGAAGCAGGCTCAGATAATCCAGATAGGCTCTCAGGCATCTCAGATGTTTTTTCTGCCAAAGTTCTTCTGGTGTCGGCTCTGGCTTTTTTGCCGAAACGCTTCTCCTGTTCTGCGGTGATCCCCTGTCCCTGCCGGAATAAGGAATCCCAAAATCATCTGCCAGCTTCATGGCTGCATCTTTCAATCCAATGTCAAACAGTTGTGCCGTAAAATCAATGGCATCTCCTGTACAGCCACACCCGAAACAATAATATCTCCGGTCAACTTTCATGCTGGGTGATTTGTCATTATGGAAAATGCAGCGGATCAGTCCGCTCCTGTTGGGCTTTAACCCATACCTCTCCGCAGCCTGCCGGACGGTCACATTCTGTTTTACTTCATCAAATAATCCCAATTCGTTTCCTCACTTTCTTAAATCTGCTTCCCAAATCTAGGAAACAAGTTTTCACAAAAAACAAAAAAGCACTTTGTCCTGTCCTTACGGAATCAACAAAATGCCCTTATAGTTCCAGATCACTGGAATGTGATCTTCCTTTATTCAGTTGTTTTCTCTCTGCCTCTTCTCTTTGAATCTTTGCTACGTTCAATGCAAGTTTTTCTCTGATTGACGGCTTCACTTCTTTTTTGATTTCTTCAACAACGGCTTTTTTCTTCTCTGGCTGTTTTAACTGACGGACAACCCTCACAACAGCTTTTTCCATCGCATATTCGATTTTTTTAATCAGACCGTCCAGCCTGTTTATCGCATATTCCTTTTCTTTTCGTGATGCCTTACGTTCCGGACTCTGAATCCATCTCTTAGAATCTTCCGCAAGACGAATGTCATCTTTTCTGGTAGCCCGCATTGTTTCCTCTGCGACTTTATCCACAGCCTTGTCATAGGCTTCACTGGATACTTCGTCAAGCAAGGTTTCCACATCTTCAATACGGAGGGTAAGCTGTTTCAGTTCCTCTCTCTGCTCTTCAATCAGCTCGCCCTGACTTAGAATCCGGTCAGAATTGGAAATGAAATTTTCTTTAAATTCTTTTTCCTGCTGTTCTATTTTTTCTTTCTGTGACTGGATAACCTTTTCATTTGCCCTGACATGTTTTGACTGCCTTGCAAGTTCCAGATGATTCGCATTGACCTTATCCCTTTGCTGATTGAGCATTTCCTGCTGAACCGCAATCTCTTCTTTCTGCTTCATTCGGATATAGTCCTGTTTCTCCAGATACTGCCTTCCTCCATAGGACGGTTCTTCGTCAATTTCCAGTCCATGACGTTTGCAGATATCCAGGAACATTGTCCGGCAGGCAGAATCAAAAACAACCTTACGGTTATTTGTCTTTGATCTTTTCTTTTCCGGATTCGGAAGTTCAAAGCCAAGTTCTTCCAGTGCCGCTTCCTGTTTCGGTTCAATCTCCCCATACCGGTTCGTAGCATCGAATACATGACGCTCATGAATATGCGGAGTTGCTTCGTCCATGTGCAGTGACCAGTCAATGATATGCACATTAGAACCAAACCGCTCATCGAACTCTTTCTTGAATTCATCAAAAACCAAAACCAGCGTTTCCACAGAAGCGTGTTCATCTATCGTCCCAAGCTGATAGATACTTTCTTCCGGACAGGTCTTTTTATTTTTCAGAACATCTTCCACCCCTTTACATCTGTCGGGATGTCTTGCTTTCTCATGACGTTTATTCTGGTTAATCACATAATCGCTGTAATGATCCACATAGTATGCCATCTCAATCTGGTTAAAAGAAAAATTATCCTCTTTTCCCCGGTCTGCCATTGTGGTATATCCCTGATAGCAGTCCCAGTAAATATTCTGACGGACACGTTCATTGTCAATATGCTCACTGTGTTCCGGGTCAAATCTCCGGTCATTGTGAAGCGGATTGTAAACACCGTCTTTCCCAGATCTGCCGTTATGCCTTGTGCCTTTCAATTCACATCTCTCCTTTTTTCAAGTTGTTTCCCCGGAGGGGATTGCAGCGAAGCTGCCAAAAGTCTCTGTCCCCGTTACAGACAGTACCCAGTACCATATGGCGAAACGCCATATCACTGGGCAATGGCTGCCGCCCTTAACCTGCTAAGGGCTTTGCCCCTTAACCCCAGCAAGATGCTGCCGCTCTTTGCAATCTGGGCACAAAGGACTTCCAGCCCTCTGTACTCCCAGCAGACAAAACGTAACTCCTGCCGCTGTCCCTTCAGCATGATCTCCGTTCCGTCTGTTTTTCAAAAATCCTCTGCATCGGATTTTGTGAAAATATAAAAATGGGTAAAACAAAGGGCACTAACTTTTTACGGTTAATGCCCTTTCCTTTACTCATTCACTTTTCAGATAATTCCTATATGTATCATTCTGATAATTGCTTCAGAACCATTTTAACAGTCTTCCTAAGTTTCATTCCGTCCCTCAGTCCCAACCGGTAGAAAAATTCTTCTGTCTCTGCTCCACTGTTAAATATCTGGTCGCAATATTTTGTAATGGTCTCTTCCTGTTCCTGTGGAAGTGTTGCGATCACTTTTTTATATTCTTCCTCAACTTCATCTGGTTCTGTCACAGACAGCTGGCTCAGTTTCCAGTCTGCATACTCTTTTCCCATATGTTCCGTTATGGTCAGGTTGATAAATTCTTCAATCTCTTTTGTAATCTTCATTTAAGAATCCTATTCCTTTCTCCAGTGGTCTACTCCATCAATCTGATTTTGAATGTTTCCAGCCACACCACTGCCCAGCCAGAAAGCACAGGCAGGATATAAAGTATAAAACCTGCCACAAGCATCCTGACCGCTTCTGTGCCTGTCTCCTGTCCGAATCCATACCCTAAAACTGCTGTAATGCAGATGATCCCCGACAGGATATGAAATACCGTTGCCGACAGCCATGTGAAGAACATAACCACCAGTTGTATCATTGTCAGGCATATACGCACTGGCAGTAATACGATTTTCACAATAATTCTTACAACAACCATGACTGTCCACCCCTTTCACTGTTTCAGATAACTACGATAGCTGTCTATCACAGAATCTGTCACACCGCTTTTGTAAATCTTTCGGATATCAACGATTTTTTCATCTTTCAAAAGTTTCAGCCAGTCCAGTAAATCTTTTCTGCTGTTTGCAAAATTACAACATCTTCCGTCTGCGTATTCAATCCGGTATCTCATAAGTCCCTCCTACACATACACCAGTTCATTTAAAATAATTTCATCTACCCGGCTTCTTGCATTGTTTGCCCGGCGAACCCATTCCATCTGATCTCTGCTTTTCAATTCTTTCGTAATGCCTTCCTGCTCCATAATCTGTTCCATGAGGAAATCCCTGCGTTCCAAACACTGCTCATTCAGATCTGCGAGATACGTCCAGAGCTTACCACTCAATGTCAGATAGGAATACAAGCCACTCTTGTAATCTTTCAGATAGTTTCTGTGAAGACTTCCATAAAAACCAATCTCTCTTTTCTCTTCGGGTACTGCGATCAGTGGCAGATAGATTTCCCCGACAAGGATATAATCCAGACCATTACTGTTATCGTGAATGATTCTTTCTAATTCGCTCATGCTGATGCAACTCCTTTCTTCGGTTCTGCTGGTGGAAGCAGTGATACCGGCACGAACACACCCTTTGCAATATCTTCCTGACGGATTTCCTCTTTTTTTGCATCCATCTCAGCTTTCTTTTTTGCCTTTGTCCGTTCATAGTATTCTTGCTGCTTGCCATTTGCTTTCCTTTTCAAGTAATTCTGATGAAGCCTGTCTTTTCTGGCTTCCCGCTTCTTCATTTCTTCAATTTCCTCTGGTGTCATTTCCACCTCACCGAAATGTGGAGGTAAATATTTCCCAATGAAGTTAAAATAGATTTCCACTTCCTGAGTTGTCTCAATGCTTCCTTTTCGGTCACGCTCATGAACCACAATCTTTTCTACAAATTCATTCAGCATGTAAGTGGTCAATTCCTCAAAATTTTGGTATTTATCAACCAGAGCAATAAACTTCTCCGCTGATCTGCGGCCTTCTTCATAGCCTGATAATTCAGCTTCCATATCTGCAATTTCTGCCGACAAATCTTTCTGTTCTTTAGAATACTGTCCGTCAAGAATCGCATAGCGTTCATCTGGCAGCTTGCCAAGAATATTGTCCTCATAAATTCTGCAGATCAGTTTTTCCAGTTCCTGCACACGTTTTTTTGCTTCTGCCAATCTGCTTTTCAATCTTGTGATCTCACTGGACTGCTGTGAAGTCTGTGCCTTTTTTACTGTTTCCAAAAATTCTTCACGGTTCAGCTGTGAATACTCTGCAACAGCCTTTAACAGTTCCTTAATCAGCTCCATAACCACATCTGCATTAATTCTGTGCTGTGTCTGGCAGAGTGTTCCAACCGGAACTTTAGAATATGCAGAACAGGTATATTGTGGTACTCGCTTGCCATTATTTACTCGATGTACATACATTTTGGAACCACAGTCTGCACAATACATCAGACCTGTCAAGGGGTGGGCTTCTCCCCATCCATCTGGGTACCTTCTCACATTGCTTCGGATTCTCTGCACATTGTCAAAAGTTTCCTGATCTATGATTGCTTCCTGCGTGTTCTCAAACACCGTCCAGTTATCCTCAGATACATAATGGCTTTTCTTATCCTTGAAATGTTTTCTGGTCTTGAAGTTCACTGTATGACCAAGATACTCTCTTTTCTTCAGAATACCTGCAACAGTAGAAGAGCCCCAGCCATAAGGATCTTTGATTTCTTCTACTCTGCCTTTCCATAATCCGGCATCTTTCTTTGCCATATGAACCGCTGGTATCTCAACCTTATCCTCTTTCAGTGCCTTGGCAATCTGATATGGTCCGTACCCGTCCATTGTCATGTGAAAGATTCTCCGTACAACTACAGCTGCTTCTTCATCAACAATCCATACATTCGGATCATCCTTGTCTTTCAGATACCCATACGGTGTTGTACTTGCCACATGCTTGCCGGATTTTCCTTTCGCCTTGAAAGTTGATTTTATCTTTTTACTGGTATCCCTTGCATACCATTCATTCATGATATTTCGGAATGGAGTAAAATCATCGTCCTCCCGGAAGCTGTCTACATTCTCGTTGACTGCAATCAGGCGGACATTCTTCTGTCGCAGCAATTCCATATATTGTCCGACTTTCAGATAATCTCTTCCCATTCGGCTCATATCTTTAATCAGAATCGTTCCGACTTTCCCCGACTCTACTTCTTTCATCATGGCAAGAAAGCCTGGGCGATCAAATCTTGTACCGGAGATACCATCATCAGTAAAATGAACAAGATTGGTAAATCCATGTTCTTTTGCATATTGTTCCAGCAGTTTCTTCTGGTTTGAAATACTGTTGGATTCCCCGTTTAATTCATCATCACGACTAAGACGTTCATACAACGCTGTCATGAATCCCTGTTTCTCTGTCATAGTCAGATGTCCTCCTTCCTTTGTTTATTAATTGCCTGTTCTCATCCCATATCCGTTCCTGTACCGGGTTCTGATGTTTCCGGGACGTATTAACCAGAAAAGACACGCTGAATGCCTATTCAGTTCTGGTATCACTACGGGCAGACTGTTTCGTTTTCAAGGTTCGTGTAAGAAGTAAAAAAGATTCTTACACTAAACGAAATGCTCAGAGGTCTTTTTACAGCCCCCTTACTGCATCTTTTTTGATTTCGTGTCATCTTTTTAAAGTTCCTTACACAATCTCTGTACTGACGAAACAAAATACGGACATGTTTTGAAATTGTTTTTTACAAAATACAATTTTGTTCTTTAAGGTAAAAAAATAAGCCTCAAGAGACTTTTTAATCATTTTGGAGCTCCAACTCTTTAAATTTGATTGATTAAGAAGTCTCTTCAAACTTACTACACCGGCTGCCAGCTTATATTTCTTATACTGCCGCACTGCGAAGTGATTTGGCTTCTCGGCTTCCAGTGCATCAAACATCAGGTCTACGGGGTTTTTGAACTCCTCGTCATCCTCACGGACTTCCATGGCATTGATGAACTCGATGAGGGTGGAGAAGTTTTGCTCCTCCACCGGAGCTTCATAGTGGATATATCCAATCAACGCGCAATACAGCAATGTTTCCGCCTTGACCCAGAAATCGTCTCCGGCCTTGCCTTCGCCTTTGGTATTGGCAATCAGCGTTGTTACCAGCTTCAAGATGTCCTTTTCGCTATGGATATAGGCGAAAGGGTTATAGTGCATGGACTTCTTGAAGTTGATGGTATTTAGGACCTTGATTTGGTACGGCTCATAAATGACCTTGCCGTGCTTATCCTTCATGGGCTTTCCGTCCTTCCCCAGCTTGGGCGCACCCCTTTGGAGCATTTTTCCGCATTCCACCAGAATTGTTCCCTTCGGGTCCGTCACAACATAGGAGCTGTGCATCTGCATCAGGTTGGGTTTCAGCCAGAATCGGGTCTTACCGGAACCGGAGCCGCCAATCACCAGTACATTTTTGTTTCTGGCAGTCTTGGGGTCCTTGGGGCGGCTGTTCATGGTCAGACTCTCCGTTTTCGTCAGAATCACATTGTTCTGAAATACAGGATCAACGTAAGGTGCAATATCCTCACGGGTTCCCCAGCGGGCCGAACCATATTCCAAACCATGTCGATATTTCTTGGCGTTCTTGCTTTTAAGATACACCGCCAGCCTCAGACCAACACCGCAGCACAGCCCTACCAACAAGTCCAATGGATGCAGGCTTGGCCAGAAACTTTGCAGCGCCCCAGGCAGAACCTCAACCAGCGAAAGAAACTTTTCTGAAGCATCCGCCCCTTGTGCCATTCGCCATGCCTCTCCAAAATTGGTAGCAAACAGCCCCAGCAGGATATACGGCATATTCAGCAAAATGAGCTTTTTGATGTCCAATGTCTTTTTCATCGTTCCAGCTCCTTTCGCTTGGTGCGATCCACCACAGCATTTTTAACCATCTCTTTGAACTGGTTAAGTTTTTCCAGTACGGACGGGCGCTCTGTTTTCGTTGCCTTTTTGACCTTTTTGTTGGTGTACTCTGTAAAAGCTGCTGTCAGAGCATCTGCATCACGGCCTTTGAAAAAAATCAGGTACTTTGGCGGAGAACTGCTGCGGTCCTTTTTCACCGCATAATCCACACCATATTTCCGGGCGATTTTCTCAAACTCCTTGATAGAGGGGTCTGTGATCTCAATGTTGGATATTCCCTGATTCTGCCCGACAAGCTGCTTCACAGTCTGTTTTCCATGCGGAACAACCGGCGCATCACGGCTTCTCTGTTTTTCCAGCTTCTTTTCCTTTCGATGTGCCATGTACTTGCTTATGGCAGCCTTAAACATTCTGCCGGTAAACTTTGTTCCACTGACAACCAACGTCAAAGTTCTGTTTTCCACTTCTTCCTGCATTTTCTCGCCTCCTTTCCACGAAGTTTGCAGGGAATCTCTTTTTTTGCTAAGGCGGAACCACCAGCCGCCGCAGAAGATAACGCTTCATACCGCCCTCCTTAGCGTAACTGGTCAGAACGGTCATAGTGCAGATTGCCCTGGCGTACCTTTGCGTGGCTCAAAATCTTAATCTGCCCCTTTTCCTGACTATCCAGTGCTTTTTCATAACCGGTATCCGACAGGAACAGGCGTGTTCGTTCGCCTTTCCAGCCAACAGGGGAATCGTTCGTCAGCACATCAAAAATAATCATGTGCCGGGTGTCCTCCGCAAAACGCTGGAGGTCCATATATCCATGACCGTGATAATTCTGCGCTCCTGCCTTTGCCCGCATTTCTTCCATCAGCTGCCCTATGGTCTTTCCCTCAGACATCATGCTT
>NZ_JAOQJY010000039.1:0-9953 GCF_025567525.1 Gallintestinimicrobium propionicum
GCCGGATGCGGTGAAAGTCGCACGTCCGGTGTGGAGTGGGGGAAAATCCGGCGATAACTTCAAAGGATTACCTATCACTATAGGCGGAAACATTGCTGTATTGCGCATTGATCGGATATATCCACTATGAAGCTCCGGTGGAGGAGCAAAACTTCTCCACCCTCATCGAGTTCATCAACGCCATGGAAGTCCGGGAGGATGACGAGGAGTTCAAAAATCCCGTAGACCTGATGTTTGATGCACTGGAATCGGAAAAGCCAAACCACTTCGCAGTGCGGCAGTATAAGAAATATAAGCTGGCAGCCGGTGTTGTATGCTCTAAAAGACTTCTTAATCAAGCGGTTGGGAAGTCTCTTAGAACACACAACCTAAAACCGAAGAAAGGAGCGCAAGTTATGAGAAAAAACGAGAAAATCACTGCTCTGTATGAACGATTGAGCCGTGATGACTTTGGCAAAGATGATGACCAGCAGCGTGAGAGCAATTCCATTTCCAATCAAAAGGCTATGTTGGAGGAGTTCGCCGCACGGCAGGGGTTTACGAACATTGTCCATTTCACGGACGATGGCATTAGTGGTACTTGCTTTGACCGTCCCGGATTTTTGGCAATGATGAAAGAAGTGGAAGCCGGGAATGTGGAGTACCTGTGTATCAAGGACATGAGCCGCATGGGTCGTGACTATCTGAAAGTCGGTCAGATTATGGAAATTCTGCGTCAGCGTGGCGTTCGCCTTATCGCCATCAATGACGGCGTGGACAGCGCCAGAGGGGACGATGATTTTACCCCTTTCCGCAACATTATGAACGAATACTACGCCAGAGACACCAGCCGTAAAATCCGTTCCACTTTTCAATCCAAAGGCAAGTCCGGCAAGCACCTCACAGGCACGGTTATTTACGGCTATCTCTGGAACGAAGCCAGAGACCAATGGTTGGTTGACCCCGAAGCCGCCGAAGTGGTAAAGCGTATCTTTTCCATGACGATTGACGGCTACGGTCCGTATCAGATCGCCAGCAAGCTGAAAGAAGAAAAAATCCTCATTCCGTCCGCTTACCTTGCCCGGCACGGCGAGGGTGTGAATAAAAACAAGACTTTCAAAGATGTGTACGGCTGGGGTTCTTCCACCATCTGCAACATTCTTGAAAAGCGTGAATATCTGGGACACACCATCAACTTCAAGACCCGAAAGCACTTCAAGGACAAGAAAAGCCATTATGTCCCGGAGGACGAATGGACGATTTTCGAGAATACCCATGAAGCTATCATTGACCAGCAGACCTTTGACCTTGTGCAGAAAATCCGTGGAAATGTCAGACGCTACCCGGACGGCTGGGGCGAAGCAGCTCCCCTCACGGGCTTGCTCTATTGCGCCGATTGCGGCGGCAAGATGTATGTCCACCGCACCAACAACGGCAAGCGTATTTCTCAATATACCTGTTCCCAATACAGCAAAGTCCCAGTTGGAAAGCTCTGCACGACACAGCACCGTATCAATGAAGATGTGGTTCTGTCCCTTGTTTCCGAAATGCTCAAAGCTATTGCCGAGTATGCCAAGCATGACCGAGCCGAGTTTGTCCGTGTGGTGCAGGAAGCGCAGTCCAGCCAGCAGACCACAGAGGTCAGGAAACAGCGGACACGCCTTGCCACCGCAAAGCAGAGAGTTTCCGAGCTGGAAGTCCTGCTCTGCAAAATCTATGAGGACAACATTTTAGGCAAGCTGTCCGACAGCAGATACGCCACTCTGGACGCTCAATACGAAAAGGAACAGTCCGAGCTTACCGCCGAAATCTCTGCTCTGGAAAAAGCTATCAAGAGCTATGAAAAACACGAAAAGGACGCTGACCGTTTTATCGCTCTGATTGACAAATATGAGAACTTCGACAAGCTGACCATTGCCATGCTCAACGAGTTTATCGAGAAAATCCTTGTGCATGAGCGTGACCGCAAGGGCAGTATACAGACCACACAGGAGGTCGAGATTTACTTCAATTTTGTCGGTCGATTTGTTCCCCCGGCGTTTGGAGAAGTGGAGCTGACCCCAGAGGAATTAGAGGAAATCCGCAAACGTGAGGAACGCAAGGACAGGCTTCATCAGAACTACTTGAAGCGGAAAGCCAGCGGAGCGCAGAAGCGATACGAGGACAAAATCAAGAAGCGGAAAAAGGCAGAAATCGAAGCCAAGAAAGCCGCCATTCGTGCGGAGGACATTGCAAAGGGCGTGTTCGTCCCTGTCAGCAGTTTACCGCAGAGAGAGCCGATGAAAGGAGTACAAACAGCATGAATATCACTTACACACAGAACGGCGATTATCTTATCCCAAACATCATTATCCGCAAGACCAAGCCCCTCGGACACTACGGCAGACTTCGCAAGGCGTATCTGGAAATGCACCGTCCGATACTGTTCAATGAGCTGGTGCTATCCGACAAGCTCTTTGAGCATTGCGCCGAGATTGACGAAACAGCACGAAACCGCATGGAGCTGATCGTGCGGTCACTGGCAGAGCAAAACGGCGTGACCGAGCAACTGAAAGCCGAAAACCAAATGGAATGGGTGCGGCAGATGAACGCTTGCAAGGCACAGGCAGAGGAGATTGTGAAAGTGGAATTGATTTATGATTGAGCGAGGAAGTCCGGGCAGAAAACTGTTCGGACTTTTCTCATGTAGTCCAAAGTTGCGGTAGAATTGTTCACGAGTTTTATGGTACAATTTATGCGAATAAAGAAAACGGAAAATTAGAATCTAACAAGAGAATGTGGTTGTATGAAAAAATCCATATTAGTATTTTGGGCAATCGTGTGTCTGTTACCTATTCAAAGGAGGTTTAAGAATTTTAAATGAAACATATAAGAAATATATTGCTGTTGATTACGATTATTTTTGCTTTTGTTATGCAAGCTGAAGTATATCAAAATATGCTCTGGAACTTTAATGGTGCTTATTATTTATCGTCCAGATACACAACTACTAATGACAATATGGATTCATTTTTAGCCAATGCAGAAGATACAGCTGAGAAGCATGGTGTTCATATTTTTTCGACTTTTAATCAGAGAGTTTCTAATTATCAGACAAGACTTTATATTTATGGTGATGATACCGTTGTTCGGGATAGTCTTAAAAGCACAATGGATATTGAGGAAAAAACATATACGGCTTTGATAGGCGGAATCACCGTAATAGAATTTGAAGATTTTAGAGAAGCAAAAAACACAGGCAATGGACAGGAAATAATGGTCAGCTATATCGGTGACGATGATGACATTATTGCCACATATCAAGATTTGGCAAAAGAATATTCTATATCGCAGCCAGAGTTTTGGCAATCAACCGAAACTGATATGATGTTCATTGTTTGGGGCCTGGTTGCCATATTGATGATTGTACTTAATATGATTGAGGTGATACGCAGACAAAAGGAAGTAGTTGTACGAGCTTCTCTGGGCGAAAATGCTGCTGTGATTGCTCTAAAAGCTGTAGTGGCTGATATGATTTCATATGCTGCATTATTCGTCTTAGCAAAGTTGCTTGTTTCTCAATTTATATCGGGAGCGTATGAAGATCATCTCATTTTGGCAGTGTATTGTGCCGGAGCAGTTCTTTCCGTAATTCCTTATGCTGCTTTTGTCCGCTTTGATGTAAAAAAAGCCTTTGCCAATGCTTCAGATAAAAAAGGTATGTTTTATCTTCTGAACGGTCTTAAAGTATTTGCTACTGCTATGACGATTTTTACAATAACTACAAATCTCAGTAGCATTCAAGGTAATTTACTTACAAACACTACTCTTTTAGAAAATCATTATAATGATTACTATTTTGGAGTTATGCAAATTGAACCTCCTTTTGAAGAAAATGAGGAGGAATCCAAAGAGAGCGAATTTTGGAATGACCTTTACGAAAATGAATACAACACTATAAATCCGGTGGTCTGCATAGGCAGCCGGATAAGCGATACGGATAATTATATTTTTGTAAATCATAATGCCAGAGATATGCTGCAAGGGTTTTCTGATATGCTTACTGAAGATGATGAAAAAGAGGATATCGTGGTCTTCGTGCCAAAGGGAAAAAATGCGGAATCATACAAAGATATCGCAAAAGAGGAAATTGACTCTCTTACCCAAAATGCAGAAGAACTGCGTGTTGTTTATAAAGAATATTCTGGCAGAGAGCAATTTTATTATCTCAATTCGAACAGAGAAGAGGCTATTGACGGATTGTCAAGAGCAACAAATCCGATTGTTATTTATCAGGCAAATGAGGCTGTTGCTTTGAATGGAAGTTATATCGAAACAGGAACATATAATGGTGAGGTGATCTACGGATGCGATGAAAGCACAATTCGTAATGCTGCGAAAAAATATGCAGAACAGCTTGGTCCACACTATTTTATGCTGACGAATGTCGGGGAGGATTATACTTATAGTCATAGTTTCCTCGTGAAACTGATTGGCTTTATAAGCTCTCTTTGCGTATTAGTATTGCTGTTAGATATCGCTATCATCATATCTGAAGTGAAAATGGAATTTAGACTTAATGCGATGGAAATCTCCCTCAAAAAGGTTTTGGGCTATCGCTTTTATGAAAGGCACAAAAGATTTATTTCCGTTAATCTCTTAGAAAATATAGCCGTTGTGATATTGATTTGCATTGTTTCGCTTTTTATATCTAACGCAAGTGTCGGGATTGCTTTACTGGTTGGAGCATTGCTCACCATTATTGAAATGGCAATCATTTTCACAAATGTTATGTGGGTTGAAAAAACAAATATCTCAAAGTCCTTGAAAGGTGGATGTTTATGATTATAATTCGTGGCTTAAATAAAGCATTTGGAGAGAAAATAATTTTCTCCAACTTTAATTTGGAAATTCCGGATGGAAGTTTTGTAGTAATCAGCGGGGATAGCGGCAGTGGAAAAAGCACTTTGCTCAATATGATTGGTGGTATCGAAAAGCCGGATAGCGGCAGTATCATAATCGAAGGGCTGAATATTACCCGGCTTAAAAATAAAAACAGTTTTTTTGCGGATACAGTGGGGTTTCTTTTTCAGAATTTTGCACTGCTTGAAAATAAGACAGTTAAAGAAAATTTAAGTTTGATTAAAAAATCAAGCCGAACTAAAGTATCACTTAAAGAAGCTCTTAATCGTGTGGGGTTATCAAAGGAAGTTAACAAAAAAGTTTATCAGCTTTCCGGTGGTGAACAACAGAGAGTTGCTTTAGCTCGTCTTATGATGAAAAAATGTTCTGTTGTTTTGGCAGATGAACCTACTGGCTCACTTGACAAGAAAAATAGAGATATTGTTATGAGGTTATTGCACGAACTCAATGAAGAAGGTAAAACGGTTATCATTGTTACCCACGATCAGGGTATTATTGAAGATGAACCTTATGTTGTGAAAATCTGAGAGTACCTCTTAGAAATGTCTTGATCTACATTTTATGTAATTTGGGTCAGAAGAAAATCCCTTTAGGAACTAAAGGGCGCACTTCTATACTCTCCTATCGAGAGTAGTGCGTCCTGCGGAGCTTCATTCCCGGTCAGCAGAAGAAAACTGCATGACCGAGAATGTTGCGTCACTTCGTTCCGTCAAGGTGGCTACACCCCCTTGCGCCGCTAATGCGGCTATCCCCTGTGGACTTGCCGTCCGCAAACAGCATAAAATGCTGTTCGCCGCCAGCAAGTTTGAAAAACTGAATACCGAAAAACTGACCGTTGACTGGTCGCACTATGCGAAAAGTTGACGGTCTTTTTTTATCCCCAAAATCAAAAAAGGAGGTCAATCCCAATGACAAAACCGAAAACCCTCGACCAGCTCCGAGCCGAAAAGGAACGAGCTGAGACGCAGCTTGCACAGGAACAGCACAAGCTGGAGCGTCTGGAGAACAGAAAGAAGTATCTGGAGAAAGGCGAACGCACCAAGCGCACCCACCGCCTTTGCAATCTGGGCGGCACGATTGAGAGCCTTGCCCCGGAGGTCAAAGATCTCACACGCACCGAAATGACAGAGCTGATGGAACACATCTTTTCCCTGTCCGAAGTCCAGCGAGCCGTCCGTCACATGGCGATTACCCATATCAGCCAAGCAAACAGAGAAAAGGAGTTGAAAGCCGATGGCACTATTTCATCTGAGCGTCACGCAGACTAAGCGAAGCGCAGGACAGTCCGCTATTGCTTCTGCCGCCTACCGTGCCGGGGAGCGATTGTATAGCGAGTATTACGGCGAATACAGCGACTACACCCGCAAGGGCGGCGTGATCTGCTCCGACATTCTCCTGCCGTCCCATGCACCGCCAGAATACGCAGACCGCCAGACCCTATGGAACGCCGTGGAAAAAGCCGAGCGTGGAAAGAACGCCCAGCTTGCATACAGCTTTGACATTGCCTTGCAGAATGAATTTTCCCTTGAGGAAAACATCGCTCTTGCAAGGCAATTTTTGTTGGAGAACTTTGTGAGCCGGGGCATGGTGGTTGACTTCGCCGTACACCAGCCAGACCGTGAGGACGGCGGCATACCCAATCCACATTTTCATGTGCTTTGCCCCATTCGTCCCATCGAGCAGAACGGCAAATGGGGACTAAAGCAACGCCGGGTGTACGAACTGGACGAGGACGGCAACCGTATCCGAGACGCAGACGGAAAGTTTGTGTTCAACGCCGTTCCCACTACCGACTGGGGCAGTCCCGAAACGCTGGAACATTGGCGTGAAGCATGGGCGGAGATGTGCAATGCCAAGTTTGCGGAAAAAGGTATTGATGTTCGTATCGACCACCGCAGCTATGAACGGCAAGGCGTGGATTTACTTCCCACTATCCATGAAGGCGCAACCGTCCGGGCAATGGAGAAGAAAGGCATACGCACCGAAAAGGGCGAGTTCAACCGCTGGATCAAGGCAACCAATGCCGTTATCCGGGACATCAAGAAGAAAATCGCTCTCCTGTTCGATTGGATTGCCGAAGCAAAAGCGGAGCTTTCCAAGCCGCAGGCACCAAACCTTGTTTCTCTGCTGAACGCCTATTACACCAGCCGCAACGCCGGGGCATATTCGCAGAAAGGCAAGGTCAGCAACCTAAAGGAGATGAACGAGACTTTCAATTATCTCCGGGCAAACGGCATTTACACTCTTGAAGATTTGGAACACCGTGTCAGCGAACACAGTGCTGCCACAGAGAGCTTGAAGAAAACGCTGGACGAACAGACCGCCCGAATGAAAGCAATTAAGCAGCTCTATGACAGCTCCGCTGCTTTCCAGAGCTTGAAGCCTGTCTATGACGGCTTGCAGAAAATCAAGTTTGAGAAGCCCAGAGCCAAGTACAAGGCAGAGCATGAAGCGGAACTGAAACAGTTCTACGCCGCCAGACGAAAGCTGACCGGGGAGTTCCCAGACGGCAAGGTGGATATGAAAAAGCTGTCCGACGAGTATGACGAGCTGGAACAGGCGCACGAAACCACCTATGGCGAGTTTAAGACCGTCAGAGACGATTTACACCGTCTTTGGAAGGTCAAGTCATGTGTAGATACTGCCGCCCGATTTAACGAGCGTACAGAGGAACAAATGCACCAAAATCGACCCCAAACACGACAGAAAAAGGAGGAACTATCCCGATGAATTACACCCAAGCACAGATTGACCGGGCGAACGCCGTCAGTCTGGAAGATTTTCTCCGCACACAGGGAGAGACACTTATCAAAAGCGGACGGGAATACCGCTGGAAAGAACATGACAGCCTGACCGTCCGGGGAAACAAATGGTTTCGCCACAGCCAGAGCAAGGGCGGCTATCCCATTGATTTTGTCATGGAGTTTTACGGAAAATCCTTTCCCGAAGCTGTCCAGCTCTTAACCGGCGAAAGCGGCGAGGGGCAGAGCGAAGCCAGCACAGCACCACCCACAGCGTTTCACTTGCCCTTGCACAACAGAACAGCAGACAGAGCAATTCAATATCTTTGCGAAAGCCGAGGTCTCAACAAAACGCTTGTTGAGGATTTTCTTCTTTCCGGGGATATTTACGAGGACGCAAAGCGGCACAATGTTGTGTTTGTCGGCAGAGACCGAAGCGGTACGCCGAGATACGCCCATGTGCGAGGAACGGCAGACCCATTCAGACAGGACATTGCCGGGTCTGACAAGTCCTATCCGTTCCGCTATGAGGGAAACGGCAACCAGCTCTTTGTCTTTGAAGCACCGATAGACCTGTTATCGTTCATCTGCCTTTATCCGCAGGACTGGCAAAGCCGAAGCTATCTTGCGCTGGGCGGTGTTTCGGGCAAAGCCCTTGACCGTTTTCTTTCTGAACGCAAGGACACCCGAAAAGTATTCCTCTGCCTTGACAGCGACACCGCAGGAAGTGAAGCCTGCTCCCGACTGGCGCAGGACATTCCCAGCGAGATCGCCGTCATTCGCCTTGTCCCGGCAAGGAAAGACTGGAACGATGTTCTCCGTCAGCAAGGGGACATTCCCAGCCGCAAATTCATAGCCGAGACAATCACGCTGCGAGAGCTGCCCACCGCCCAGCCTGTCCCCATGCTCCGTATGGCAGATGTGGAGCTGACGAGCGTGGATTGGCTATGGTTTCCGTATATCCCCTTTGGAAAGCTGACGATCATACAGGGCAACCCCGGCGAGGGCAAGACCTACTTTGCCATGCGTCTTGCGGCGGCTTGCACCAACCGAAAGCCCTTGCCCGGTATGGAAACCCTTGAGCCTTTCAATATCATCTATCAGACCGCAGAGGACGGTTTGGGCGATACCGTCAAGCCCCGGCTGATGGAAGCGGACGCAGACCTTGAACGAGTGCTTGTCATTGACGATAGAGACACGCCGCTGACCCTTGCCGATGAGCGCATAGCAAGGGCAATCCGAGAGAACAACGCAAGGCTGGTTATCATTGACCCGGTGCAGGCGTTTCTGGGCGCAGATGTGGACATGAACCGGGCAAATGAAGTCCGTCCCATCTTCCGCAGTCTGGGAGACATTGCACAGGCTACCGGGTGCGCTATCGTGCTGATAGGACACCTCAACAAAGCCGCAGGAACACAAAGCACTTACAGGGGCTTAGGGTCTATCGACATTACGGCGGCTGTCCGCAGTCTACTGTTTATTGGAAAGCTGAAAGACAGTCCCACAACGAGGGTGCTTATCCATGAGAAAAGCTCCCTTGCGCCGCCCGGACAGTCCCTTGCCTTTTCTCTGGGAGACGAGAAAGGCTTTGAATGGATAGGGGCTTATGACATTACCGCCGACGAGCTTCTTGCCGGGACAGACACCGCCAAGACCGAGAGCAAGACCGCACAGGCGCAAATGCTCATTTTGGAACTGCTTGCAGATGGAAAGCGTATGCCGAGTGCAGAGCTGGAAAAGACGGTCAATGAGCGTGGGATTTCCTCACGCACCATGAGAACGGCAAAGAGCCGTATCGGGGACAGACTTGTGACCGAGAAAGACGGTACGGCATGGGTCTGCTATCTCCGCAACTGACAACAGGAACACGGCAAGCGTGGCAAAGACGGCAAGGTTTTTATAGATACCTTAATATTGCCGCCTTGCCTTGTTCCCTCATACCGACACCGCCCGATGATGAACAGTCACCGGGCATTTTTCATTTACAGGAGGATTTTGAATGAACAATACCGCAACCAACACCGCCACTTGCCCTACTGTCAGAAAGCAGATTGGCAAGACCACCTATATCGTCCGTGTGCATTTCAGCGAGACCGCCAAGGAGACAATGGAGGACAAAATCAAGCGTATGCTTCGTGAGGAAGTCCGCAAAATGTGACTTCTTTGTGAATTTGATGAAAAAGTCCTTGACAATTTGTCTCTGGCAAAACCGCTAAGTCGATTTTGATTTCCTGCGGTGCGCGTCTTGCCGTATTTGATATTGCGGAGCTGCGCGAGGTTACATCCTACGATGAGTTGGAACTGGATACGCTGGGAGACAGAAAAACGGCT
>NZ_JAOQJY010000004.1:0-57968 GCF_025567525.1 Gallintestinimicrobium propionicum
GCGCTTTTAGAGAGTACTTCGTTTATAATTTTTTAGTCTAAAAGAGCGTGTAAAAAATGATTTCTCGTTTTTTCACACGCCCTTTTTCTTTTTACATAATCTTCTTTATTTTCCCATCCTTACCATAATATGCCCCATTAGTACCCGGAAAACTTTCTATCAATGCCTGCAAAATCTGTGGTTCGTCCGCAAAAACTGTCATCCAAACAGAAAAAAATCCCTCTGCTACAGCTGTTATCATAATTTGTGTTTTCATAACGCTTTTATACGTTTCTGGCGCATCTTTAATCTGGCGCCATCCTTCCAAAGATTCCCTTGCTTTAATAAACGCACTATTCCTGCTTGTAGCCCTTCTGTCTTTATCATCCTTTTGTATCGGTATATTTCCCAATCCAACCATTTCATATGTATTTTTCGCCTTTTCACAGCAAATCCCAGTTGGATCTAACGCACTCAATATATCTTCATTTACCTTTGGAATCCCATTCGTATAGGAAAAAGCCACCGCTGTATTATCAGAATCTGGCCATAAATACTCCCCCACATTTTGTGGTGTTATCTTTGCTGCTTTTCTGGTATTACAATATTTACATCCTAAAAGCAAATTGCTCCATGCCGTCCAGTCTCCGCCATTCTTTCTGGAAATTTTATGCTCTACTTCCGGAACATGTTTAATTGACATTTCGCAATAAGAACAATATAAACCAATTTTCTTTTCCAAATACGGTATTGCATCCTGATACTCGTCTATTTCTTTATAAGGCGATCCGCCCTTATCTATTGCCCTCATTTTTTTTAACCTTCCATGCTTTCTCCGTATATTGCTGGTGAACCCATGCCATATATGCCGGATTTTCGCTGTACTCAGCTTCCAGTTCAGCTAATCGTTTTCCCAACTTCTCAATTTCATCCTGTGTCTTTGCCTCTTTGAGCGCAGAAAAATACTCTCGTGAGGCTTCATATATTTTCCGTTTTTTTTCACTATATTGAGGCAGTACCACGCCCATAATATCTTCCGCAATATCTTCAATCCCCTCACCCGAATATTCACTATCTAACGGCTGATCCAAAGTAACCAGTTCCCCGTCTTCAAGAGACTGAATAATAAACGGCGAATGTGTCGCACAGATAAATTGAATCCTTGGGAACTGTTCCTTCAAGATTCTTATAATGCGCTTCTGCCAGGTCGGATGCAAACTTAAATCAACCTCATCGATCAAAACAACTCCCGGTGTCTTTTTAAGAGCATCCCCTTTCAAATACGGATTCAAAATACACATCCTAGTTGCAATATCAAGAATAATCTTTATCACATTCCGATAACCATCACTAAGCATTCGGAATGGAAGAATTGTTCCTTCTGCTGTCTTAAGGGCAATCATATCATCCTCATATTTGGTCGAAAATATAATCTCTTCCCCTGGCTGCAGTTCTTCGCTAAATGCCTCATTTACTGCTTCTAAAATCGCCTGATATGCCGGAAACAGTATTCCACCATTTTCTTCCATCGAAACTGCTTTTAGTGTATCCAAATATCGAAATGCAATATCCAGTCCATGCTGCGCATCCAGACAATGGTTATAGGCATCCGTCCTGCTGAATACCCCCCTTTTTGTCGCTTTTTTATTTCCATCTTTCCATAAACGTGCTGTACTAAGATAAAGTACCAATGGAAGAACAACTTCAATATCTGAATGATCTGCTTTTGATATTGCTTCTTCCCACGCTATTACTGTCGGCTGCATCGGATTTGAACCGCCAAATTTTGTTCTGGCATCTTCTTTCAGGATTACACGCTGAAATTCTATCGTTTTATCCTGCTCCCCCCATTTTGCTATACAGCTGATTTTACAAGGATATTGAGAGATCGTCCCCGTGGTAAAAATCGTACTGTCTTCAGAAATCTGTGCTTTCTGCCGCACATCTGCCGATTTTATATTGTATACAAACCGGGACGGAACGTATGTTTTATAGGCTGCCAGATATGCTCCCAGCATTACATTTGCAGCTTCTAATACGGTCGTTTTTCCAGACCCGTTCTTTCCAGCAAAAACGTTCATTCTGGGATTTAACGTAAATTTTTCATTTTCAAATCTTCTGTAATTCAAAAGAGCCAATTCCTGAATTTTAAATTCACACATAGCCTTTGCTGCCTTTCAATCACTCTTTTTTATAGTATCAACTATAACATTCTCTGTAGATGATTGTCAATTTTCCTGATTGACATCTTTTCGAAAAAATCAATTGATTTTCGACTATTTTGGAAGTAGATGGATAAAAATTTTATCATACAAATTTTTGTAATATCTATGCATCTACTTTATCAAACTAATTAGCGAAAGAATAAGTGCCAGCACCGCAACATTAACCCCTAAATGATTTGCTGCTTCTTCAACATCATCTTGAAATGACTCATCAAAACACAAAATCATAATAATAATTATTATAATCAGCGTTGCAATTGTTATCAAAAAACCAACTATATCATCAATTTTTCCGCTTATAAAAGCCATACAAATAGAATATAATAGCGACAGAACTATTATCATCAATACCATATAAAAAATTATATTGAGAGTTTTATATAGGAGTTCCCTTTTTTTACTATGTTTTCTCTTGTTTTCATTCTCCCTCTCTTTCTCTATTTTTATTGCCTCTGCAATTGTTTCCTCTAATTTACTATAATCCAATTTCATCTCTTCTTGAAAAACTATTTTCTGTTCTTTGTAATTTTTTATTATTTTTCTATATTCTTTTCTTTTTCCCATATTTTCCCCTTTTTAACTCTAAATGTACTTCAATCATCCAGCTCCATCTTGATAACTACTATTTCTTTTAGCCGCTCTCAGTATCACCCTTTTCCATATATCTCAAACTTTCAATTCTTGTTTTGAAAACATGAACTTGTTAGCCTGCCTATATAAAAGAGTTGCACATTTATTACCATGTACAACTCCTTTACATTTTTCAAAAATGATATTTACTTTAAAGTCAATCTATCTTCCGATTTCTGCTAATCTATGTCCCAGTCATCCTCATGATGCTTTAATGCACCACTGGCGCTAAACACATAAAATAGAACTGAACCATCTTTTCGTATACGTCCTTCCATATAAATATATGGCATAACATAAATCATCGAATTACCAAAAGTTTCTTCTGATATTTTTTCAAGTTTCTCTGTCGTCTCCGCATCCAAAGGTTCCGACATCCATGAAAACTCTTGAACATTTCCTCTTTCGTCCTTATCCCAATCTGGATTATCCTTCAAATTCCATGTTTCAGAAATATACTCCCACAGTTTTTTTAAATCCGTTCCTTCTGAAAATTCCATGGTAACCATTTCCAAACCCATTGGATTTCCTTTTGGTGTTGACGTGGTCAAAAAATGAAGGCTAACCTCCGCTTCTCCTTCTCCAATCATCCATGTTCCAGGTAACTGGTATACTTCCAGTTGTTCTGAATTTTCTGATATAGTAGGAGATATATCTAAAAGGTTTATTCCTAATAATTTACCAGCCTCCTTAACGCTGCTACCAAAAAGAGATAAATCTTCTATTTGAGGAAATGTATTGGTTTTTTGTCCACATCCAGATAAAAGCAAAATCATACATAAAAGAATAATAATTCTATTAAAAATTTTTACCCTCATTTTACTTTCTTCTCCCCAATTTATTTTGCATACGGATCATCTGAAGGGACACCTACAATTACAGATAAAGACTTACCATTCGATAAAGAAACATCCGACTGTGCTACTAACCCTCCTGCAAGAGGCTCTGGACTTGAATGGTAGAAATTTGCGCTTCCGGGAATCGTAAAACTTTGATTTGATGCCGTGCTGGCGGTAAAAGGCACAGACTTAAATTCATTTCCACGCTGATGATTATACCGCGTGCTTCCATTTCCCGGATATACACTACCTGTCCTTAAAATAGTAGTGGTTACCTTATCAACCCTAAATAGTGGCATATCGAATACACTATCCAGCCTCATTGTTGTATAAAGTGAGCACACTAATGTTACTCCATAATTAGACACCTGCTTATCCTTATTTACCGGAGAATCTGCCCTCGCGATTTGAGCTGCAGACACATTTTTACCGGACTTATCAACCATGCCCAAACCTGTAACACAGTACTCTTTTTCAATCGTACCATCATCATATTCTGTAATACTTAATAACTGTTTCACAGTTATTTCTTCATTTTCGCTTTGATTTCTTACTTTAGGAGTTTTTTGATATTCTTCAATCCCCATCTGTAACAGCTGATTCACATCTGTAATTTCATCATACTCTACATGCCTTACAACTTTAGAGGGTTCTGCCGCATATACCGAAAAATCTACCTTGTTCAAAATCAATAATCCTAGAGCCAAACACCCCAAATACTTAATAATATTTTTCATAGAGACCTCCTTCATCACAATTCTTCTGTTTTCTAAGTACTACTAAAAAAAATTCGTTGTGCATCGGATTCGCCTCCCTTTTCAAAATACCTTAAATTCTATTTCAATTTCTATTATTCATAAATTTATTACAAATTCAACATGTTATGCACGAAACGACATTTTCCCCTCATTTTTGGTCAAATTTAATACGAATGAATTTAAAAAGTGCAGAAACCCTTTCAAGTTTCTGACACTCTGACAAAGCATCTCACTCCCTATCAATTACCATTCCATTACAAAAATATGCATATTCCAACAATCAATCCTAACATCTCTGATTTTGGATCATTTCATCCCACGCATTTCTTCTAATCGCTTTTGTCAGTTCCTGCCTGATTTCCTCATTCGGCACAAATGCCGCCTCTGCATCCTCGTCATAGCCCAGATACCCAAGGTGGATCAGATACGTAAGCACATCATCTCTGTTTGCAAAACTTACCATATCATTCTGAAAAGAAGATACATCAATCTCTGCCCGACTTCCTCCCAACATCTCAATAATTGCTGTTTTCAAACCTTCAAAGTCCATATTAAGCAAAGGCACGATTGCCTCATAGGTGCCGGTTTCTGACCAATAACTTTTAAATTTTCCTTTTGTTACAAGGTTTACTACTGCAATCGGATTATAAATATGGCATTCCCCCAAACAATACCCATCATACCATTTTTTTACCTGTTCAAAATCCATCCGGTATTTTTCACAAAGTGTCTTTACCTCATCTTCTGTAAAACCTACAAATGAAACCAGCCTGCCGGCATCCAGCATCGTAAATTCATCAAAATTATTTAACGCCGACTGGGTTTTGATTTTTTTAATCGGTAAGATTCCTGTCAAATACGCAAGCTGGATGTATTTTGTCGGTTCCGATCCTTTAAACATTCCCCTTAAAAAATTAATATAAGCTTTTTGGACTTTGCCATTTGCCGACTCATCCCGAATCAGAACATCCCATTCATCAATGATTACAACAAATTTCTGACCGTTTTCTTCCCTGAGCCGCGAAAGCGCATCCGGTACTGTATTTACCTCTTCCGGCAAAACATCCGGATAACTCTCCCGCAATTCGACAAGCACGCTGTCCGTAATAAAGTTTATGACCTCATCAACGCTGTCCACTGTTGCCAGAAACCACTGGATATCCAGATGAATCACATCATACCGGTTAAGATGTTCCAAAAAATCCGTACTTTTACCAATGTTTAATTTTTCAAACATTTCTCTAGAACTACAACCCCTGCTGTAATATGCCGTGAGCATGTCAGCCGTAATGGATTTTCCAAACCGTCTCGGACGGCTGTTGCAAATATAGCCCTGCTTTGTCCCCATTACCCTGTTCGTATATTCTAACAGTCCTGTCTTATCAACATAAATTTCTGAATTTAACGCTACCTGAAACGCACTGTTATCCGGATTTAAGAATCTTCCCATCTGTTCAGCCCCTTCCTTACAGTTGTCATTCCTTCCCTTTCTATGCTCTCCCTGTTACCTGTAATTTTACCATCCACACTTGCAAATAGCAAGCTTACTCATACCCTTACCCGCAGCCCGTCCAGCCAGTCCGTATCAATCCCAACCAGATACCAGTCCGCTGCCTTTTCAATCCGGGTACGCACCCATCTTTTTCCTACCAGCACCTCCAGCCCTTCCCCGCAGTACAGGCCATGATAACATTCTTCCAAGCCGAAACGAATATTATAGCGCTCCTCTTCCCTGTCAAAATACAATGCTCCCTGTCTTTTCTCCATTCTGCTTTCCTCCGGTAAATCTCGATATTATACAAATCCTCCATATATGAAGTAAGTTCCTATTTCAGAAGACACATCCCTCTTCTCTCAAGTTGAATTTTCCCCAAAATTTTTCACGGGAATAAAAAGGGCAGGTACAAACAATCCGTTTATATCTGCCCTGCCGCTGCCTTTTCGACACCCGGGAATTTATTTATTTCTTAAATCTGAAACTGGTCTGTATCATAAAATCTTTCTTATCGTCCCTGAATATAGATACCATTACAATAAGTTAGATTCTAAAAAATTCAGGCTGCCTTTTCATCTGGCTCCAAAAGCCCCATTTCCTCAAATCTCTGATAGAGCCCCGCAAAATGCCCTTCCAGTTCCTTATTGAGCAGCCGGTACAGACTGCCAAAATTCTCCTTTCTCTGCTTTCTTCCTGTCTGTTCCCGTTCAAATGCCCGGATCCATGCCTCTGCCCGCGAAAACATGTGGAACATGTCCGCATCCGTTAAAAAGATTTCTGCAGCTCCATCCGAAACAAAACTATCCTTTTTACAGTATGTCCCCCCGTTGCTGTTTTTCCCTTTGATTCCAATCCCGTTCTGGATCTGGACTGACCACGGATATGCCCGCTTTTTTCCAGCGCTGTCTGTTTCATACCTGCTGACCATAAGCTTTGTCACATTGGCATACCCTTCTTTTTTTGCTTCCCCAAATATCTTCTGCCGGGACATGAAAAAAGTCTGCACACCGCTGAATATTCTGGAATACAGGTATAGTGCCTCATCCGGGCTGATGTTTGCATACACACTGACAGACTTCTGACCAGTTCCTGCAGAATAATCCACCATCTGAAGACGGATCAGGGAATATCCTTCCTCATCCTCTTCCCCGGATGCATGGATGTGTGCCGGATAAGAAGCTCCCGCCGGTTTCAAGCTGTCTACCAGCTCCAAAAGTGCCTTATCTGTCTTATATACTGCGATCTGACGCGAAGTGATCCTGCTGTAATCGGTTTTTCCACCATTCTTTTCCAAGCCTTTCACCTACTTTCCCATATACTGCCGGATGATCCCCGCCATTGCCGCAGGTATCCGTTCCGTATCCGATATGTTCAAAAATCCTTTTCCATAAATCCGTCTAATCAGTTCCCTGTCTTCCCCGATTGCCGCTGCCATCACATGGATTCCTCCGTGCTCCAGCTTTTCTCTTTCCCGTCTGGTATCCGCTATCCCTGCTTCCCCCCGATACCCCTCCGCAAGAGGAAGCCCATCCGAAATAACAAATAAAAGCTTCTGTCCCTCAGCTCTTTTTCCAAGCCGCATCCCTGCGTATGCCAAGGCAGCCCCGTCTCTATTGTTCCATCTGGAACGGATTCCCGTAAGGCGAAAACAGTCCTTTTGATCCCATGCGTCAAATTCTGCATAGGAATACAGCTCAACACTCTCTTTTTTCTCGCCAATTCCTGTGGAATGACCAAGAATCAGCACGGGAATCCCGAGCCTTTGGCAAAAGCGGTATATCACACAGGCGGTATATCGCGCACTGCCAATCCGGTTATGGATATCCATGGATGCGGACTCATCGATCAATACCCCCACCGCCGCGTCCTGGTTGCCCGGAATATTCCGGCTCCTAAAAATCCTGCCATCCCTGCGGTAAATCTGGCTCCCACAGACTTTTTTCCCCTGTACCATCCCTTTCTGAAATCTTTCCTGTTCCTCCAAATGCGGGGCAATCAACCGTACCATTTTTTCTGCAGCTGCATCCACCTTCTTTTTCATTACTTCATATCGTGCAATCTGTTCCAATGTTGGCTCTGGTCTTATGATCCGCAGCCTATACCCGTTATGGATTTCTCCCAGATCCATCTTATCTGCGTTCTCTTTTAGTTCCCGCTCAAGCATTTCCTGTTCCATTTTTGTCACAATTTTTCCGATTTCGTCGCTAATCTCCTTTACGCTATCCTCCGCGGCTGCCTTTTCCTGCTGTTCCCCGCCCAGAACGGCAGCCGCACGTCTTCTTTTTTCTTCCCCTTCCTTTGTATCTGTGGCTGCGGACTCTTTCCATTTCCCAGCTCCATCGCCGCCTTCATATTCAGGGGGAATTTGTTCTGTATCTTCTTTTCCGCTCTCTTCCTGTTCAAAAGCCTCCTTTACAAACTCCCACAGAATCAGAAGCAGCCTGTTTGCCGCCCGGAAGCGCACATCTTCGTCTGCCGGGATTACCACTTCATCCAGCGTCTCCTTGCACCGCTCCAGCATTTCCATATAAATTCCGCCTGCGCGCTCCCAGTCATTTACTTTTTTGCTCCTCAGATACTGCAGGAGGACATTTTTCATGATGGAAAGGCTGTCCATCCCGTATTCCTGCATCTGCCGGATGCTTTCTGCCTGTTCCATGTCCCATCTTCCAAGGAACCGGATGGCTTTTTGTACAATCCCGCCATATTCCGCACACTGCCTTGCTTCGATATACATATCTTCCAGAATGTTATGCAGATACAAAAGCGTTTCCCGGATCACTCTCAATTCCTTCTCCTTTTTCTGCTCCAGACATACCTGCAATTCCCCAAGTACCTGTTTTTCCTCTTCATTTTTTGGCTCTGGCAGTTCCGGATATAAGATTCCCTCCCGGATTCCGGAAGCATAAATCCTGCGCTTTTCAAAATTACTGAAATTGATGTGTCCGCATTCATGTGCTGCCACCCCGATCATGCCAAGCACTTTCTGCTCCCGGCTCCTCCGCCTGCGGCGGGTCGCGTAAGCGACATTCTTCCATTCCGCTGCAGTGCGATCCGCGTAGCGCGTTTATTATCGTATGGAAACGAAGTTTCCTATACGATAAAAAAAGGGCTGTCGCCCAGCAAAACTATTTGCTAATGCGACAGTCCTTTATTCATGACAATAGAATGCTCGCAGAGCGTGCATTCTATTGTTTTTCCCTTTGCGGTGCAAGTCTTATCAGAATGCGCCGTTATCAGCCAAGCTGAGCTGCAACCTCTGCTGCGAAGTCTTCTACCTTCTTCTCGATACCTTCACCGGTTTCGAAACGAACGAAGCCCTTTACAGTCAGGTTTGCATTGTTCTCTTTTGCTACCTGAGCCAAATACTGAGCAACGGTCTGCTTGCCGTCCTCTGCCTTTACGTATACCTGCTCTAACAGGCAAACTTCCTTCAGCTCTTTGTTCAGACGGCCACTTACTGCGCCCTCGATTACCTTTTCAGGCTTGCCAGCCATCTTAGGATCGTTCTGGATCTGAGCCATCAGGATCTCTTTCTCATGAGCTTTGTACTCTTCGGAAACGTCAGCAGTGGAAACATACTTCGGAGACAGTGCAGCGATCTGCATTGCTACGTTGGTCAGTGCTTCTTTTACCGCATCGTTCTTTACATCGGTGTCAGCTTCTACTAAAACGCCGATACGTCCGCCGCCATGTGTGTAGGAAACAACAAGGGGAGCGGTAACCTTCTGGAATCTTCTGATCTTTAAGTTCTCGCCGATTACTGCGATCTGCTCAACCAGAACTTCCTTTACAGTCTTGGAGGGTTCCTCATGCCATGCTTCATCCAGGAATGCTTCCAGCTCTGTATTGTCAGAATTTACTGCCTGCTCAGCAACTGCAGCTACGAAGTTCTGGAACTTCTCGTTCTTTGCAACAAAGTCTGTCTCAGAGTTTACTTCTACGACAGCAGCGGTGCCTTCATCTTTTACAGCAATGCGGCAGATACCTTCTGCAGCGATACGGCCAGCCTTCTTCTCAGCCTTTGCCTGTCCGTTCTTTCTCAGGAATTCAACAGCAGCGTCCATGTCGCCTTCTGTTGCGGTCAGCGCCTTTTTGCAGTCCATCATACCAGCGCCGGTCATTTCTCTTAACTCTTTTACCATTGCAGCTGTAACAGCCATTTTACTTTCCTCCATATAAAATCAGTTTATTGGGTTCTATTGTCAAAAAGTATTTACGCCTCTTCTGCAGCAGCTACTTCTTCGATATCGGAAGCTTCACCCTGTGCAGCTGCTTCTTCGGTATAAACTTCTTCGCCCTGATTTGCTTCGATAACAGCGTCTGCCATCTTGGAAGTGATCAGTTTAACGGCTCTGATTGCATCGTCGTTACCAGGAATGATGTAATCCAGCTCTTCGGGATCGCAGTTGGTGTCGCCGATACCGATCAGTGTGATGCCCAGTGCATGAGCTTCCTGTACACAGATCTTTTCCTTCTTAGGGTCAACAACGAAGATTGCATCCGGGATTCTGGTCATGTTCTTGATACCGCCCAGGTTCTTCTCCAGCTTTTCCCATTCCTTCTTCAGCTGGATAACTTCTTTCTTAGGCAGAACATCGAAGGTACCGTCTTCGGACATGGTCTCGATTGCTTTCAGTCTTTCGATTCTGCTTCTGATGGTCTTGAAGTTGGTCAGCATGCCGCCCAGCCATCTCTCATTTACAAAATACATACCGCAGCGCTCAGCCTCGGTCTTAACAGCGTCCTGTGCCTGCTTCTTGGTGCCGACGAACAGGATGGTGCCGCCCTGTGCTGCGATCTCAAATACTGCCTTGTAAGCTTCGTCCACTTTGCCTACAGACTTCTGCAGGTCGATGATGTGGATACCGTTTCTCTCGGTGAAGATATAAGGAGCCATTTTAGGGTTCCATCTTCTGGTCTGATGTCCGAAATGAACACCTGCTTCAAGTAACTGTTTCATAGAAATAACGCTCATTGTTCTTACCTCCATTGGTTTTTTCCTCTGTGCCTTTTTAGAAACATCCTGTAAAGCTCAATTCACAGGATCCACCATTTCCACCCGCCAGCCATCCAAAGCGTTAAAGGACACCGGTGACGGAACCAGACACATGTTTTATGGTCACAACATTAGGATTCTATCATAAATGCTGATGACTTGCAAGACTATTATTTACTTCTTTTCCTTCATTTTGCGGATTTCTCCATAGGCAAATTCGTTGCAGACCTTGATATAAGTGCCTTTCATGCCGGAGGAACGGGATTCGATGATTCCCGCGCTCTCAAATTTGCGCAGCGCGTTGACAATAACGGAACGGGTAATACCCGCCTGATCCGCAATTTTACTTGCGACCAGAATGCCTTCCGTCCCATGCAGCTCCTGAAAAATCAGGCTGATCGCTTCCAGTTCGGAATAGGATAAGGTTCCGAGTGCGGCGTGTACCACTGCGATTTTGCGGTCTTCCTCCGCGCTCTCCTCGGTCACGGCCCGCAGCATTTCCAGCCCCACCACCGTGGAGCCATATTCGCACAGGATAATATCGTCGATCGTATAGCTTTGCCCCCTGCGGTATAAAAACAGCGTGCCGAGGCGTTCCCCTGCGATCTCGATCGGTGTCACGATCGCGGAAAATTCTTCGTCCTCTTCGCCATCAAAGCCCAGCGTCGCAAGGCTTGCGTTTTCTTTGGTGGACAAAATTGAAAGCATTCTCTCATTCAGCAGCGGATCAAGAAAGCTTCCGACGTTGCAGCCGGAAAGCTCCCGGATTGCACCGCCGTCCTTGCCGGAAATGCCCAGTACTTTTCCTTTTCGGCTGATCACCAGCACGTTTGACTGCAGCGCATCCTGCATCACCTTGCAGATATCGTTAAAAACAACTTTGCTGGAATGGCTGTTATGCAGCAGCTTCCCGATCTTTCTTGTCTTATCCAGCAGCTGAATCCCGCTCATCTTTTCTGTTCCTCCACAAATTTATCCCTGGCCGTTTTCTTCTTTTTCCTTCTCTTTGACAAAACCGCAGCCCTCCTTCGAGCATACGAGTTTGTTGCCCTTTTCCAGAAGAATGGAGCCACAGACCGGGCACTTTTCATTGGAAGGCTTCTGCCATACCATGAAATCGCACTCCGGGTTGCCGATACAGCCATAGTATTTTCTGCCCTTCTGTGTCTTTTTCAGGACGATATCCTTGCCACACTTGGGGCATGCTACGCCGATTTTTTCGTAATAAGGTTTGGTATTGCGGCATTCCGGAAAGCCCGGACATGCCAGGAATCTGCCGTGAGGTCCGTATTTGATGACCATGCGCCGTCCGCACAGCTCACAAACCTCATCTGATTCCTCGTCTCCCACCTTGACCTCTTCCAGTTCCTTCTCCGCGTTCTGCACAGCCTCCTCCAGATCGGGATAGAAATTGGAAACAATTGTCTTCCAGTCTACGGTTCCTTCGGAAACGCCATCCAAAAGTGCTTCCATATTCGCTGTAAAGTTGACGTCCACAATGGTCGGGAACGCCTCCTTCATCATCTTATTGACAACCTCTCCCAGCTCCGTCACATACAGGTTCTTGTTTTCTTTAATGACATAATGACGTGCAAGGATCGTCGTGATCGTCGGTGCATAGGTACTGGGACGGCCGATACCCAGTTCTTCCAGCGTCCGGACAAGGGACGCTTCTGTATAATGTGCGGGAGGCTGGGTAAAATGCTGCTCCCCGTCAAATTCCTTTAAGGACAGCTTCGTATCCTTGTCGATGCTTTTTGCGAGGGTGCGGTTTTCAGCCTTATCCTCGTCGTCCATCGTGTATACACTCATGAAACCGTCAAAGATCACCTTGCTGGCCGCAACCGTAAAACGATGTCCGTTGCCGTCAATCTTCACAGAGGTTGTCTCGTACTTGGCAGGCGTCATGCGGCTTGCCATAAAGCGCTTCCAGATCAGCTGATAGAGACGAAATTGATCCCTGCTTAAGGATTCTTTGATTTCCAAAGGGGTCCGTGCAACATCCGTCGGACGGATCGCTTCGTGGGCATCCTGAATTTTCTGTCCGCCCTTTTTCACGGTGCCTTCTCCGGCATACTGTTCGCCGTATTTCTCAGTAATATAGCTGCGCGCCATGTTTTCCGCCTCTTCGGAAACACGCGTGGAATCGGTTCTTAGGTAGGTGATGATACCGACTGTACCATTTCCCTTGATATCTACCCCTTCGTACAGCTGCTGTGCCAGCCGCATGGTTTTCTGTGTGGAAAAATTCAGCACCTTACTGGCTTCCTGCTGCAGGGTAGAGGTGGTAAAGGGAAGGGGAGCCTTCTTGATGCGCTCGCCCTTTTTGACGTCGCTCACCTGAAACTCTGCCTTTTCGCAATCCTTTTTGACTGCTTCTACTTCCGCTGCGGTTTTTAAAATACGCTTGGTATCCTGCTCCCCGTAATATTTGGCTATCAGGGGTTTTCTTTCCCCCGGAATCTGGAATGCTGCATCAAGGGTCCAGTATTCCTCCGGAATAAACGCATTGATCTCTTCTTCGCGATCACAGATAATGCGCAGGGCAACAGACTGCACACGTCCGGCAGAAAGTCCCCGCTTCACCTTTGCCCACAGAAGCGGGGAGATCCGATAGCCAACCATACGGTCCAGCATCCGGCGCGCCTGCTGCGCATCCACTAAATTCATATCGATTTCTCTCGCATGCTTTAACGATTCCTTCACTGCTGTCTTCGTGATCTCGTTAAAGGTAATACGGTACACCTTTTTACCGGAGAGCTTGAGCGCTTCCATCAGATGCCAGGAAATCGCCTCTCCCTCCCGGTCCGGGTCGGTTGCGAGATAGATTTTTTCTGCTTTTTTGACCTCTTTGCGGAGGTTCGCCAGGATGTCACCCTTGCCGCGGATCGTGATATACTTCGGTTCGTAATCATGCTCCACATCAATGCCGAACTGGCTCTTGGGAAAGTCACGCACATGCCCGTTACTGGCTGCTACCTCATAGTTCGCCCCCAAGAACTTCTTGATCGTTTTGACTTTGGCCGGTGACTCCACGATCACTAAATATTTTGCCATATTTGATATCCCCAATTTTCATTACTGCTATTACGCACATTTTTGGTCCTGTGCAGTGATCGTGAACCACTATACACCATATCATCCGTCATTGCAAGCAAAAGTTTTCCTGTAATATCGCCCCATTACGCTTCCTGCAGCGCCCTCCAGCTCCAGAAAAACAAGCTCCTGCATCAGCATCTGCACATTTATGAATATCTTCTGTCTCGCAAGGGTATCCGCAATTTCGTCCATGCTCTGCGGCATTGTATCCAGCGCCTGCCAGATGGTTTTGCGCAGAGGCGGCCAGGAGGATGAGGCGGTAGCGCTGAGAGCGTCTGTCACAGGGCACAGCATTTTGTCGGCAATCACACCGGCAGCATTGGCAGCGTTCGGGCGTTCTGCCTGGGTTAAGGAAAACGCTTCGTCTCTACCTGCGTGCGGTACACTGCCCTGCAGTTCCTGCAGCAGCTGTGCCACACTCACCGCGATGCCTGCGCCATTTCCGATCAATCGGTTGCAGCCACGACTACAGGTATCCGTAATGCGTCCCGGCACAGCAAACACATCCTTTCCCTGTTCCAGCGCCATATCTACGGTGATCAGCGTTCCGCTCTTTTCACGCGCTTCGATAACGAGCACGAGATCCGAAAGTGCACTGATGATCCGGTTGCGCGGCGGAAACAGTCGCGAATGCGGCAGCGTCCCCGGCGGATATTCCGACAGGATACATCCGTTGTCCCACAGTTTTTCATACAGCGGTCTGTTCTCCTCCGGGTAGCAGATGTCCACACCGCAGCCCAGCACCGCAACCGAATATCCGCCTGCTGACAGCGCCGCCCGCTGCGCGATTCCATCCGCCCCCCGCGCCATGCCGCTGACAATTCCGATCCCCTCCTTCGCAAGTCCCCTGGCGAAATATTCCGCCATTTCTTTTCCATAGGAGGAACAGGCCCGCGCACCGACAATGGCTGCCATCTTTTTTCCCGGCTCCGGCAGCTTCCCGATCCTGTACAGCACCAGCGGTGGATCGGAAATTTCCTTCAATCGTTTTGGAAACCCTTCTTCCCACAAAAAATCGAAGGAAATTCCTTTTTTCTTCCACTGCTCCTCCTGTCGCTTTGCCCGTTCCAGATTTTCGGGCGCGTCCCAGTTTTTCAAAAGCGCCGCTTTTTTCTCCCCCAGCAGCTTTTGCAGACTTTCCGCCGGCAGCTTTCGGATTTCGGAAACGTCTCCTGCCTTTTCCAAAAGCTTTCGAATGCTGACAGCGCCGATCCCTTCCACCCGGCAAAGGGCAAGTGCCAGAGTGCGCTCCTGCTCCATTTGACTTTTACAATTCTGTTGTTTTTCTATTCTATGCTCCCTTCTGCCCGCGGCGCTTCACTCCCGCAGCACATTCTGATTTCGGAAAAAGAGCGCCTGTCCCAGATGCTCTACACCAATCCGGTCTTTTCCTTCCAGATCTGCAATCGTCCGCGCCACACGGATAACGCGATGGCATCCCCGCATGGAAAGCCCCGCCTGCTCGCTGGCCTGTTCCAGAAACTCCTGTTCCTCAAGTCCCAACGGACAGTATTTTAAAATTTCCCCTGGACTCAACCGACCGTTTTCCCGCATTGCCGCACCACGGCATCGCATCTGCTGCCGCTTTCTTGCCTCCAGCACCTGTTCCCGCATCCATTTGCTTCCGTTTTTGTCGCTATCTATATAGGAAGCTTCTCTTTTTTCCCACAGCTTTCGAATCGGCGTCTGTTTGATCTGACAGCATAAATCCATCCGGTCGAGAAGCGGTCCCGAAAGTCTCGCCAAATACCGACGCACCTCCCAGTCCTGACATCTGCAGCGGTTTCTGTCCGGATAATAGCCGCAGGGGCAGGGGTTCGTCGCTCCTAACAGCATAAAATCCGCCGGATACACAAAGTTTCCCCGGCTCCGGGCAAGAAAAATCTTTCCCTCTTCCATCGGCTGCCGCAGGACGTCCAGCGTTTGTCGCTTAAATTCCGCCATTTCATCCAAAAACAACACGCCCCGGTGCGCCAACGTCACCATTCCCGGTTTTGGGACAGCGCCGCCTCCGGTCATTGCATAAACAGATACCGTATGATGCGGGCTGACAAACGGTCGCTCCTGAATCAGCGTTCCATCCTCCAGCTGCCCTGCCGCGCTGTAGATTGCAGACACCTCCTGCTTTTCTTCCTCGCTCATGGGCGGCAGGATTCCCGGCAGGCACCTCGCAAGCATCGTCTTTCCGGTACCGGGCGGTCCTGCCAAAAGCAGATTATGGGCTCCGGCAGCTGCAATCATTGCAGCGCGCTTTGCTTCCTCCATTCCGCACAGCAATGCAAAGTCCGGCGTTTTCTTTTCTTTTTCCATCCTGCCTTTTGCCTGACTCTGCCATCTGTCTTCCGCGTCCCGCCGCATCCGTTCCTGTTCCTGCGCAGACGCGTTTACATACTCCATTGCTTCTTCCAGGCTGCAAACGCCCATGACCGGCAGTTTCCCAACCGCAAGCCCTTCTCCCAGATTTTCAAACGGAATCAAATAGCTTCGAAAAGCGCTCTGATTTGCCGCATGCAGCATCGCCAGTACGCCCCGAACCTGCTTAATTCGCGCATCCAGCCCGACCTCGCCCACCGCCCAGAGCTCCCTCAACCGCTCCGGCGGCACTTTCCCCTGCGCTGCAAGGATGACGAGTGCAGTCGGCAAATCGAACGACGTCCCGGATTTCACGATTCCTGCCGGAGAATAATTTACCGTAATCTTTTCCGCCGGAAGCGCTGCGTTGATGTGATGCAGGGAAACGCGCAGACGTTCCCGCGCCTCCCGCACTTCACTGTCTAAAAGTCCTACCATATCAAAACAGGGCAGTCCTTTTGAAATATCGACTTCCACCTGCGCAACATAGCTCTGCAGGCCATAAAGTCCGCCTGCATTGATCTGACAATACATCTTTCCCCTTTCCGTCCCGGGAAATTCATCCAACCAGAAAAAGGGCAGATTTTTCCTCTGCCCTCCAACTATCATAACTGTTTTAACCATACCGCATGCCACAGCATGCTGTCAACCGTTTTTTGTGCATTCCGACTCACTGCTTTTTGCATTGCTGCTTTTCAAAAATCAGCCTTTCATCCCCACGCCGCATCCCGTAAGCGCAAGAGCGCTCGTTTTTCAATCCGGCTGACATAGCTTCGGGAAATTCCCAGCCGTTTTCCCACCTCTTTCTGCGTAAGTTCCGTTCCTCCGGGCAGTCCATACCGAAGATACAGCACCTCCTTTTCCCGTAGGCTGAGCACGTTTTCCATCAGCTCATAGAGCTTTTGGTTCAGCCGCTGTTTTTCCATCTCTTCCACAATGTCCGGCTGTTTTTGTTCCATCACGTCCAGGAGGTTGATCTCGTTGCCCTCCCGATCCGTTCCGATCGGCTCATATAACGATACTTCCCGCGATGTCTTTTTTTTACTGCGCAGCATCATCAGGAGCTCGTTGTCGATGCATCGGGCGGCGTAGGCTGCCAAACGGCTGTTTTTCTGCGGGTCAAAGGTCTCCACCGCCTTGATCAGCCCGATTGTCCCGATTGAAATCAGGTCTTCCAGTTCTTCCTCGCTGCTGTATTTTTTTGCAATGTGCGCGACCAGCCTTAAATTCCGTTCAATCAGGAGCCGTTTCGCCTCGCTTTTTCTTCCGGCATCTTCTGCCTGCAATGCCTGTATGCAAAGGCTTTCCTCTTCCTTTGACAGAGGTTTCTGAAAGGTTTTCACTCCTAGCCCCCAGCCGTTGCCAACGCCCCGGCCTCCTGCAGTTTACTTTATTTTATGAAAACCCTTTTCGTCCCGTGCCTTTCCATCTGTCCCTATTTTTGAGCGGTGTGCTCGATTTTGGCGCACAGCAGCGGCTGTCTATCGACGCAGCCGTTTTTGACGCGCGGTATTCACGCGTCTTTGATCGGACAGTCTGCAAACAGCGCCGCCACTGCGGACTTGTATTCTGTCAGCTTCTGTGCCTTGCGGATTTTTTTGAGATATTTTTCGGAGCCCTCAAACAGCTGTCCCTGCCAGCCCCAGAGTTCCTTCATTTTAAATAGTACGTCCCGTTCTCCGGACAGCACCGCTGCGTAATCCTCCGCCAATCGCCCATAAAAATCGCGGATATCCGATACTCGCTTCGCAGCGTCCTCCCAGACTGTGCTTCCGTTTTCCAGGCGCAGTTTCTTTGCAGCGTTTTTTTCTGCCAAATCAGTTCTTCGGGCGCGCAGCCGCATCACCAGCGCCGGGTCGATCAGCATTCCCCTGCCGAACATCAGGTCATCCGCACCCGGATACTCCACCAAAAATCTCTCCGTATCGGAAACGCTGAATAAATCGCCGTTGTAGCAGACCGGAATGGTCCGTTCCACAGTTTCTTCATCTGCTGCAGCTGCGCTCAGCCTTTCTTTCGCCCGCACATAGGCTTCCCGGTGCACGTTTCCTTTATAAAACTCTTTCAGCACGCGGGGATGCACGATCAGCTTCTGAATCGGATACTGGGAAAAAATATCCAACAGGCGCTCAAATTCATCCGGGTTTTCCACGCCAATTCTCGTTTTGATCGAGATTTTCAGCGGGCTGTGTGCAAAAATTTCCTCCAGAAACGCATCCAGTGCGTCTGGATCAGCCAAAAACCCGGCGCCTTTTTTCTTCGCCGTCACGGTAGCGGACGGACAGCCAAGATTTAAGTTCACTTCTTCGTAGCCCTGTTCTTTGAGCATCCCGGCAACCTTGCAAAAGCCTTCCGCCTGATTCGCCAGGATTTGCGGAACAACCGCGATGTTCTGATTGTGCTCTGCTGCAATGTCGTTCCACTCCCGCGTCGTGAAGCTTTTCCCTTTTTTCGGCGTGATGAACGGTGTGTAATAGCGATCCATCGACGGAAAGCACGCATGATGCGCATTCCGGTAAATATATCCTGTAATCCCCTCCAGCGGGGCAAATTCATACTGCATGCGATTCTCCCGATCTTAATAATCCAGCAAAAACTCCGCCAGCGCATAGTTGCTGACGTCCACGCCATAATCCGTCAGGCGCAGATTTTTTTTCGATTCATCCAGACAAAGTAACTGTTCGGAAAACAGCTTATCCGCAGCGTCCTGATAAACGTCCCAGAAACTTTTTCCAAACTGGTGTTCAAATGTTTGCAGTTCAATGCCTTTTGTCAGGCGCAGCCCCAGAAACATAAACTCTTCCATTCGTTCCGACACACGAAGCGTCTGCACCTCTTCCCGAAGGTTTGCAAAATCTCCCTGATTTTTGCCGCATTCCAGATAGTCCGATAAATCAGACGTCATCTTCCAGCGCATCGGGTCAATCAAAGACGACGCTCCAAGCCCGATCCCCAAATAATCCGTCCGGTTCCAGTAGCCGATGTTGTGGCGGCAGGCATACCCGTCCTTCGCATAATTCGAAATTTCATACCGATGGTAGCCATACTGTTCCAGAATTTCCCGCGTTCGGGCATACATCCGGCGTTCGTCCTCTTCCGACGGAAGCGGCAGCATTTCTTTCGGGCGCAGCGTCTGGTTTGCATCCTCACCATACCAGCTCCAGAATGGCGTACCTTCTTCGATGATCAGGCTGTAGGCCGACAGATGCTCCGGCGCAAGCTCTGCAGCTTTCATGAGTGTCTGCTCCCAGCTCTCCACCGTCTGCCCCGGCAGCGCAGACATCAGATCGACGTTGATGTTTTCAAACCCAGCCCTCCGCGCCTGCTTATAGTTTTGGACAAAGGTATCGAAATTGTGAATTCTGCCAAGCATGGCAAGCTCTTTGTCACACGCCGACTGCAGCCCCATGCTCAGCCGGTTGATTCCGGCACGCCGATATCCTGCGAGTTTTTCAAAATCCAGCGTGCCCGGGTTGCTTTCCAGCGTAATTTCTGCATCGTCCGCAACACAAAAATGCGCCCGGATCGCGTCCATCAGCCGTTCCATATCCATGACGCGCAAAAGGGACGGCGTACCGCCGCCCCAGAAAATCGTAGTGACTCTGCGCTCTTGATAAAACTGACTCTCCTGCACGATCTGTGAAAGGAGGGCATCGACGTATGCTTCCGGAACGTAACCATCCGCTGTAGAGCTGTCTGCTGCCAGCGGTGCCGACAAAAAATCACAGTAGCGACATTTTTGCCTGCAGAATGGAATGTGCAGATATAATTCCAGATCTTTTTTCGGTGTCATAGGCTCAGTTCTCATCCAGCTTTAAGACGCTCATGAAAGCCTTCTGCGGGATTTCCACGTTGCCGACCTGACGCATCCGCTTCTTGCCTTCCTTCTGCTTTTCCAGAAGCTTTTTCTTACGGCTGATATCGCCGCCATAGCATTTTGCAAGCACGTCCTTGCGCATCGCCTTGACGGTTTCCCGGGCGATAATCTTGCCGCCGACTGCCGCCTGAATCGGAATTTCGAACAGATGGCGCGGGATTTCATCCTTTAACTTTTCGCACATTTTCCGACTACGCTCGTATGCGCTGTCCTTATGTACAATAAATGAAAGTGCATCCACTTCTTCCCGGTTAATCAAAATATCCAATTTTACAAGCTCTGACTGCTCATACCCCTTTAACTCATAGTCAAACGACGCATAACCCTTGGAACGGGACTTTAACGCATCGAAAAAGTCGTAAATGATTTCATTTAACGGCAGCTCGTATTTGAGCAATGCACGGGTTTCTTCCATATATTCCATGCCGAGATACTGACCTCGGCGCTCCTGGCACAGCTCCATAATGGAACCGATGTAGTCCGTCGTCACCATGATCTCTGCCGAAACCACAGGCTCTTCCATATATTCGATCATCGACGGGTCGGGCAGATTGGACGGATTGGTCAGCTCGATCACTTCCCCGTTGGTCTTATGCACCCGGTACACAACGCCCGGCGCCGTTGTCACCAGATCAAGGTTGTACTCTCTTTCCAGACGTTCCTGAATGATTTCCAGATGCAGCAGTCCCAGAAATCCGCAGCGGAATCCAAAGCCAAGGGCAATGGATGTCTCCGGCTCATAAAATAAGGACGCATCATTTAACTGCAGCTTTTCCAGCGCATCCCGCAGATCAGGATACTTCGCACCGTCTGCCGGATACAATCCACAGTACACCATCGGATTGACCTTTTTATAACCGGGAAGCGGTTTTGCACACGGATTGGCTGCATCTGTAATCGTATCGCCGACGCGGGTATCCTTGACATTTTTGATCGAAGCCGTCAGATAGCCAACCATTCCTGCAGACAGCCCGTCCTCGCTGGGGATAAACTGACCTGCGCCAAAATAACCGACCTCCACAACATCAAACTCTGCACCTGTTGCCATCATACGGACTTTGGTACCTTTTTTTAACTGTCCTTCCATAATTCGGAAAAAGACAATCACGCCCTTGTAGGGATCGTAGAGGGAATCAAAAATCAGCGCCTGCAGCGGGTTTTCTAAGCTGCCGCCCGGCGCGGGAATTTTTTTCACAATCTGCTCCAGCACCTGTTCGATATTTAATCCGTTTTTAGCGGAAATCAAGGGTGCATCCTCCGCATCCAGACCGATCACATCCTCGATCTCTTCTTTTACGCGCTCAGGCTCTGCGCTCGGCAGGTCGATTTTGTTGATGACCGGAAATACCTCCAGATCATGATCCAGCGCAAGATACACATTCGCCAGCGTCTGCGCCTCGATGCCCTGTGCTGCGTCCACGACCAGAACTGCGCCGTCGCACGCTGCCAGTGCACGGCTGACCTCATAGTTAAAGTCCACGTGTCCGGGAGTGTCGATCAGGTTAAAAATATATTCTTCCCCATTCTCTGCACGGTAAATCGTCCGCACCGCCTGGGATTTGATCGTAATGCCGCGCTCCCGCTCCAGCTCCATGTTATCAAGCACCTGCTCCTGCATTTCTCTGCTCGTCAGAAGACCGGTCTTTTCGATAATTCGGTCTGCCAGCGTCGATTTGCCGTGATCGATATGCGCGATGATACAAAAATTTCTGATATTGCTCTGTTTTATTTTGGACATTCTTTCCTCACTCTGATTCCTGTCGTCAACCGCCGCATTTTAGAAAATGAAAACCGTTTGCTACGCCGACGCCATACTCGCCATTTTTCAATCTGATTGCATTTAAGTATATCAAACTCACAGGCTGTGGGCAAGGAATTTTACACTGTCTTCTGCACACTCCCGGTCTCTAGTGTTCCAAAACCACCCGTTTTCCTTCTTCTTTTCCATTTTGTTCAAACCAGGAAAGCCAATTTTTCTTTTCTTCTTCCCCCGGAACCGGAAATTCCTGCTGAAGCTGCCCGATATTTCCTCCTTTGGAAATACCGAACGAATGATACGGCAAAAGCTGCGCCTGCTCTATCGAAGGGTATCGCCCAAGCAGATCACAGATTGCCTGTAAATGGACTGTATTATCGTTGACTCCAGGGATAATCGGGCAGCGTAAAACTGTCCGTACCCCTTTTTTATCCGCCAGGGCAAGGTTATTCAAAATCGGGACAAGCGATCCGCCAATCCATTTTTTTGCGTCCTCCTCAGTGCTCACTTTCCAGTCAAAATATAGCAGATCAGTTTCCTGCAGCAGCTTTTCCATCGCGTCTGTAGTCCCAAACCCGCTCGTCTCCACACAGGTATGCAGATCCTCCTCTCTGCACAACGAAAGAAAGGAGGCTGCAAAATCCGCCTGCTGCAGCACTTCTCCGCCCGACAACGTAATTCCGCCGCCGGAATGCTCATAAAACGCCCGATCCAACAGTGCAATTTTCAAAAGCTCTTCTTCTGTATACGGTGTTCCGATAATTTTCAGTGCCTTTGTCGGACACTGTTCCAAACACTTCCCGCAAAACTGACAATGTTCAAAATAAACCTGATGCCGAAACTGTTCTGTCCCGGTTTTCGTCAACCAATGTACATTACTGTGACATGCCGTTTCACAGCGCCCGCATCCAACGCACTGCTCACGATGAAACGACAGCTGCTTTCCGGGATTTTGACTCTCCGGATTATGGCACCACCGACAGCGTAGCGGGCAGCCCTTAAAAAAGAATGTTGTCCGCACACCTGGTCCGTCATGCAGGCTTCCCCTCTGAATATCTACAAGCAACGCTTCCAAACTATATCTCCCTTTCCGGCATCACAGCACTGCGCAGCGATACCGGATATATTTTGTTTTCCGACACTGCACAGCAGCAACGATGCCACTCGTTTTTTTTCTTAGCAGTATGCCGTCCTCGTCAGGACATCCTGCTGCGTTTTTTTATCCAGATCGATAAACCTCGCTGTAAATCCGCCGACCCGCACCACCAGATTTTCATGGCTTTCCGGGTGCACCAGCGCATCCTCCAAATCTTTCTGGCAGACAACGCTCAAATTCACCTGCTGCCCTCCAAGATCGAAGAACGTTCCAAGCACGCTCTTAATCTGCGTCAGATCGCCTTCAAACATGCTGCGCGCGAATTTCAGGTTCTGGTTTCCGCCCGCATGAATCGAATTATCCAGTTTAGTCAACGACAGAATCAGCGCTGTCAGCCCCTCTTTATCCTGTCCGTTGTAAGGGCTGTTGCCGTTGGACAAAAACTTATGCGCATTTCTGCCGTCCGGCGTCGCGCCGACAAACTGCCCCAGCGTCACATTCATATTGTTGTTGATCAACACCGCCAGAAAAGAATCCAGCCGTGTCCGGTTTTTCTGGCTGCGGATCGTCTGACAGATGAACTCATGCAGCCGAACCGCAATTTCATCCGCCTCTTCCTTATCGTTTCCAAATTTCGGCGCGTCAAGAAGCGCCTGCTGCAGCATCTCTTTTCCCGAAAAATCACAGTCGAGCGCCTCTACAAGCTCCTGTAATGTGCAGCGCTTTTCCTCAAATACAACTTTTCGGATTGCTTCCATACTGTCTGAAAGCGTGATATTTCCATAGGTTTCCACCGTTCCGCCCAGGTACCTGTAACCGCCGTTTAGCATACCGCGTCCACGCGTCATGCAGTCGTCCTGCAGACAGGAGAACTGTAAAAACTCTGCTTCTTTTCCATCCACGTCATACACCAGCTCTTCAAAACCGCCTGCAATCTCGATAAAAAACGTCAGATAAGTTTTTAACAACTCTTCCAGTTCCTCATAACAGATAATGTCCTGAAGCTTTTTACATTCCTGCCCAGCTGCCAGCGGTCCTGACAAAATTCCTGTCGCCGGATTGATTCCATCATGCAGTACAAGCTCCAGAACCTTTGCCACATTCAGGGCTGTATTTGGCGTTCCGATACTCTGTGCCGCCAGCATATATTCTCCGCAGCCAAAGAACGAATACTGCTCCGCTGCCTTTTTGGGCACATCCATCGCCCGCATCACTGCAGGCACATTCACATCATCGTTATACAGCATCGGAAAGGTCGAGCCGCTGCCAAGAATCCGCAACGCACGGTCATAAATATCCTGATTCATCTCTTTATAATATCGCAGGCTGATCTGCGGATAAAAATGTTCCCTGCGCACTTCCAATACATCCATCACCAGCATGGCAAATTCGTCCGCGCTCTTTTCATGCTCGCGCCCCATGCCGCCGATAATCACCCGAGTATCCCGTCCGCACTGGGTTTCGATGATTGTGAAAAAATTATCCAGCAAACGCACTGCCTGATCGTGTGTAATCCGTCCGGTCTTCAAATCTTTCCGGTAAAATTCCCCCAAATAATCGTCGATTCTACCGATCTCTACTGCCCGCGCCGCAAGCATATAGAGGCATTGCAGCTGAATCGCCTCCTGCATACTCTCCGGTGGTGCAGTCTGAATGTGTTCCAGACACTCTGCCATCTGCAAAAGCTCCTGCTGTCGCACCCTGTCATTTTCCTGTCCAGCCAAACGCTTTGCATCCGTTGTATACTGCCCCATTACCCGGCGAAGGGATTCCTGCACAGAAGCTACGCCCTCGTAAAAATTCTTTTTCTCCGGCTCCTGCGTTTCCTGCGACAGTCTGAGCGCTTCATCACGCAGACCGCAAACGCCAAGCCGGAACAGCTTTTTAAAATCAAGATTTACGCCGGCCAGCCGGTAAAGCGGATGAATTGCCGCATTATCATGCGCATAATCGTCACCGCCCATCGAACCTACCCAGCTTTTGGGGAACTGCTGCCGGATTTTTGTATTTGTATTTTCTGTTTTCCAGAATTGGATCATCTCTTCTGCCTGCATACAATCCTTCCCGGAATAGGTGGCGTCTGCCTTCATCCGTGCCAGCTCCTTCTCGCAGTTTACCACATCTATACAATAACCGGTCTTGTCGATGCCGTCTCCCTCCATACACTGTGCAAACACCACATACGGACGGCTGATCCTTCCGGCAATCAGATCCTGCGGCTGAATCGTCACAAAGTACGTCGACATCTGTGCTTCCATGCAGCGGCTCTCCCGCACCGCTTTAGGCTGCCCGATATTTTCCCGATAGATTTTTGTAAATTCCAGTTCCCGCTCTAAAATTCTGTTCGGATGATACATTTTTGTCCCTCCACATTTCTTTTTCCATAAATACAGTTGTTTTGATTTTAAATCAACTCATTCCACAGCTTCTGTATTCAGTATAAAAAGAAACGGGAAACACCGCTAACACCTGTTCCCCGTTTCTGATACTATATTGACCTAATATATTTTTTTCTGTGAAAATATTCTGTTTTCTGAAAAGAGACTTCAAAATATCATCTGTCATTCAAAGAACCGCTTCTGACTCCGGTATTCTTTTGGCGTCTGGCCGTAACGAGCCCGAAACTGTCGGTTGAAATACGACAGATTCTCATACCCGCAGCTGTAAGCGATATCCAGAATTTTTTCTTCAGTGCTGCGGAGCAGGCGGCATGCCTCAGTCATTCGGCAGGAATTGATAAACGCCGTCGGCGTTTGCCCATAATACTTATAAAAAATACGATTCAGATACGCCTGACTTTTGCCCGCAAGTTCCAACATGCGTGTAAGTCCCTGCGTAAAATTTTCAGGCTCCTGCATTCTGTCATACAATTCAGACAGCCAGTCCGGCGCACTGTTTTCCCTGCCTTTTAATAAGATGTTTACCAGGACATCACAGCAAATGCTCTGGAGCAGAAATTCCTTTTCCCCTGAGGACTCCCAGAGTTGATGCAGCAGACGTATTTTCTCACGGAATCCTTCCAGGCTTTCCGAACCCAGGTCAAAAACAGGTGCATCTTTGCTCCCGTTCCCGCTGCCAAACAGCGGCGCTGTCAGCTGTTCATAACGATCTTTTCGCACCGCAATATTGTACAAAAGATTCTGCTCGCCAAAGGGATTTGACAGGGTATGCACATCGTCCGGTCCGAGCAGCTGTCCCATCCCCGGCTGCATCACCAGTTCCTGTCCGTTACATCGTTCCAGAAACGTGCCTTTCAACACGACAAAAAATTCATAATAATCATGACAGTGCGCCTCGATCTGCTCTCCCGGTTTCAAAATCAGATCGGCGATATAGAAAGTAACCTGTTTATCCGTCACATACTGCTTCCAGTAAAACCGCTGTGCCATAAATGCTCCATTCTACCGCGACACGATGTTTTGTTTTTTCTTTTACACCGCCGATTCTTCCCGGCTGCGGCACTGTTTCGCCAGATAATGAATCACGTCCCGTCTCGTAATGATCCCAATAAAGACCTTTTCATCATCAATAACTGGCACGAAGTTCTGGGCGCTGACCTTTTCCAGCAGTCCTTCCATATCCACATTCACATGAACCGGCTTATTGTCCCGGGAACGGTTCACCTGCATGACAGGAATCTCTTCCATCTGATACAGGCTGGGAAAATTCAGTTCTTTTAATCCCCAGAGCACATCCCCGTCCGTCAGCGTGCCAAGATATTTGCCCTCCGTAGATAAAAGCGGAACCGCAGCATAACCGTGATGCTCCATCTTTTCAAGTGCCTGACGCAATGTGTCAGTTTCCTCCACATAAGCGACCTCGCTCTTTGGTGTCAAAAAGAATAAAATATTCATCTGTAAATTCTGTCTACCTTTCGTATACGATTCTCTCCGCCTGCGCTGCCGCCTCTTCTTCCGAAATCAGGCAGCCGATAATTTTCAGTGCAAAATCGATCGCACAGCCCATGCCGCGTCCGGTGATCACATTGCCATCCACCTCTGCTGCGCCGTGCGTCACAAAGGCGCCGTCCAGCTCCTTTTCCATGGAAGGGAAGCTCGTCGCCTTTCTCCCCTTCAAATATCCGCGATGTCCGAAAATCTGCGGGGCCGCGCAGATCGCTGCAACCCATTTTCCAGCGCTATAAAAACGATCCAGCTGTTCCATTAATCCATCACAGGCTTCCAGATGCAGGGTTCCAGGCATTCCCCCCGGAAGCACCAGCAGATCGAACGCATCAAAATCTGTCTCAGAAAGCAACTGATCCATCTGCACGGTAATCTGATGCGAACCGGTCACCGCCGCCGTCTCATCCACGGAAACCATTGTCACCTCGATGCCCGCCCGTCTGCAGAGATCCACCACTGTCAACGCTTCTATTTCTTCATAACCAGCCGAAAAAAATACACCAATTTTCGCCATCTGTATGTCCCCTTTCTTCTTAAGTTCATTTTCTGATGTCTGGCAGCAGCCTGCCATTTGAACCATTCCTATCTTAGCAGAAATCTCTGTTCCATAAAAGGGAAAAAGTATGAATAATTTCTAAAGAATGTTAAAATTCAGGGTGCTTCCACAACAAAATTCACAAATCCTGCGTATGTGTGCTATACTAAACCTATCAAGCATCTAAAACACACAAAGGAGTACCGCTATGCCCCCTATGGAAATCGAACGAAAATTCACAGTCAAAGCTCTGCCGGAAAATCTGGACAGCTATCCCTTCCACCTCATCGAGCAGGCCTATTTAAACACCGACCCCGTCCTGCGCATCCGCAGACAGGATAATGAATATTATCTGACCTACAAAGGAAAAGGACTGATGGCGCGGGAAGAATATAATCTTCCGCTCAATCAGTCCTCCTATGAGCATCTGCTTCCGAAAGCCGACGGCATCTGTATTTCCAAAAAACGATATCTGATCCCCTGGGATCCTTATACCATCGAGCTGGATGTTTTTGAGAAGTCTCTGGCGCCGCTTATCATCGCAGAAGTAGAATTTCCATCCATCGAGGAAGCAAACGCATTCACACCGCCGAACTGGTTCGACCAGGATGTGACGAAGGATCCGGCGTATCATAATTCGAATTTGATCTTGAAATAAGATCGTCGGATCGTCGCCATACTATTATAGGATCAGGCAAAGGATATAAGTGTTCACGGTCAACACAAACGAAATCCCGGAGAGCTGCAGCTCTCCGGGATTTCTTGTTTGTCAGGGCAGATCACCTGCAATAGGTCTCTGTCACGTCCTTCATATGTGCTGCCAGTGCATCCGTCAGCTGTCCGTCCGTCAGGCGCCATTTCCAGTTGTCTCCAAGGGTGGACGGGAAGTTCATGCGGGCTTCTCGTCCGAGTCCGAGCCAATCCTGCATCGGGATCACTGCGGTTCCTGCGGTTGAGGACATCGCTGTTGCGATCATCGCTTCCACCACATCTTTACCGCTTTTTACCCTCAGGTACTCACGAATGTATTTCTGCACCTTGCGGTTGTTTTCTTCGTACCAGCCGCGGGTCGTCTGGTTGTCATGGGTTCCGGTGTAAACAATACAGTTCTTATCATAATTGTGCGGCAGGTATTCGCTGTCGTAGCTATCAAATGCGAACTGCAATACCTTCATACCCGGATATCCGCATTTTTTGATCATTTTGCGGACAGGAGGTGTAATCACACCCAGATCCTCTGCGATCATCTCTTTTTTGCCCAGCTTCATCTTCATCGCTGCAAACAGCTCGAAGTCAGGTCCCTTTTCCCAGTGACCATTGACTGCAGTTTCGTCTCCGTAAGGAATCGAGAAATATGCCTCAAAGCCACGGAAATGATCTACGCGGACGATATCGTAGAGGCGATAGCTGTAACCGATTCTTAAGATCCACCAGTCATAGCCGGTCTTTTTGTGATATTCCCAGTCATAAAGAGGATTGCCCCACAGCTGACCGGTGGCAGAAAAGGCATCCGGCGGAACCCCTGCAACTGCCTTGGGCACACAGCCCTCAGAAAGCTGGAACAGCTCCGGATGAGACCAGGTATCTGCACTGTCAAGTGCAACGTAAATCGGGATATCTCCGATAATAGAGATCCCTTTTCCATTGGCATAGGCCTTGAGTGCCTGCCACTGTTTTGCAAATAAATACTGTAAAAACTGCCAGAAGCAGATTTCATCGGACAGCTCATGTCTGCAGCGTCTGATTGCTTCAGGCTCCCGCAGCTTTAAAGGTGCGTCCCATTCCAGGAAGCTTGCGCCGCCCTGACTGTCCTTGATCGCCATAAACAACGCATAATCAGAAAGCCACCAGTCATTTTCCTCGCAGAATGCAATAAATTCAGCATTCTCTGCGATATGGCTGTTGTGGTATGCCTTGCGCAGCAGGGGAAAACGTCCCTGATACATTTTTTCATAATCCACATAGGACTTGCTGCCGCCCCAGTCTGTATTCTCACATTCTTCTTCTGTCAGCCATCCATTTTCGATCAGCTCTTCGAGATCGATCAGGTAGGGATTGCCCGCAAAGGTAGAAAATGCCTGATAGGGAGAATCCCCATATCCAGTGGGTCCCAAGGGCAGGATCTGCCACAGCTTCTGTCCCGCTTCCTTCAGAAAATCCACAAAAGCATAAGCTTCTTTGGAAAAGGTTCCGATGCCGAATCGGGATGGCAGGCTGGTAACCGGTAATAAAACACCGCTTCTTCTCATTCTTTTTTCCTCTCATCCTTTGAACGATATGTTTTGTCACGCCATGCAGGGCGAAAGATCAGAACCCCCGTGCAAGCACAGTCGTTCTTCTGACTTTTCGCCCTTTTCATCATTTGAAATCTCCGATTTCTCATGTATGACAGGTCAAGAGGTCTTTCCCCCACCCAGGAGCAGGCCCCTGGGTGCTTAGACCTTTTTCCCCTGGTATCCTTATTTTAATTTCCAAATATCGCGGTTGTATTCTGCGATAGTACGATCGGAAGAGAAGAATCCGGCTTTGGCGATATTTACCACCATCATGCGTTTCCACTTTTCCTGATCCTCGTAGTCTGCAAACATACGGTCTTTGGTTGCAATATAGTCTTCCAGATCCAGCAGGGTCATGAACCAGTCCTTATTCAGCAGCTCGTTGTAGAGGCGCTCCAGATTCTCCTTATGACCAACTGCCAGCGCCTGATCGCTTACGATGAAGTCCACTGCTGCTTTGATCACAGGGCTCTTCTCGTAGAAGCTTCTGGACACGTAGTCTGCCTTTGCATAGTGATCGATAACCTGCTCGCTGTTTTCGCCGAAGATATAGATGTTGTCATCACCGACGAGGTCGTGGATTTCAACGTTTGCACCGTCAGCTGTGCCCAGTGTCACCGCACCGTTTAACATCATCTTCATGTTGCCGGTACCGGATGCTTCCTTGGAAGCCAGAGAGATCTGCTCGGAAATATCGCAGGCAGGGATCAGCTTCTCTGCATAGCTTACGTTATAGTTTTCTACCATAACAACCTTCATGTAGTCCTTTACATCCGGATCGTTATTGATGATCTGCTGCAGGACTAAGAGCAGATGGATGATATCCCGTGCAATGACATAAGCCGGAGCTGCCTTCGCGCCGAAAATAAAGGTCAGCGGACGGGCAGGCTTTTTACCGCCTTTGACCTCCAGATATTTGTGGATGATATACAGTGCGTTCATCTGCTGTCTCTTGTACTCATGCAGACGCTTGATCTGAATATCGAAAATGGAATCGGGATTTAATTCCTCGCCTTCGTGCTCTTTGATATGAGCAACAAGTGCTTCTTTCTTCTCTCTTTTGATCTTTACCAGATCGTTTAAGAATTCCTCGTCATCCTTAAATGCAAGCAGCTTTTCCAGCTCCATCGCATCCTTCTGATAGCCGGTTCCGATCTTTTCGGTAATCAGGGCAGCCAGCTCACGGTTGCAGGAAAGCAGCCATCTGCGGAAGGTAATGCCGTTTGTCTTATTATTGAACTTTTCAGGATAAATCTCATAAAATGCATGCAGCTCGGTATCCTTTAAGATCTCGGTGTGGATCGCAGCAACGCCGTTTACGGAGAAGCCGTAGTGGATATCCATGTGAGCCATGTGCACGCGGTTCTGATCGTCGATGATCTGTACCTTCGGATCGCTGTATTTTGCAGCAACACGAGCGGACAGCTCCTTGATGATCGGAACAAGCTGAGGAACCACCTTTTCCAGATAGGACAGCGGCCATTTTTCCAGAGCCTCTGCCAGGATGGTGTGGTTGGTGTATGCGCAGGTCTTGCTGACAACCTCGATTGCCTCGTCCATTGTAAACGCTTTATCGTTTACCAGGATACGGATCAGCTCCGGAATAATCATGGACGGATGGGTATCGTTGATCTGGATGACTGCATAATCGTACATCTTTCTCAGATCGTACTGCTTTTCCTTCATCTCCATCAGGATCAGCTGTGCAGCGTTGCTGACCATGAAATACTGCTGATAAATACGAAGCAGGTTGCCGGCTTCATCGGAATCATCGGGATATAAGAACAGGGTCAGGTTCTTTTCGATGGCTTCCTTATCAAATGTGATACCTTCTTTTACGATGCTTTCATCTACGCTCTCGATGTCGAACAGGCGCAGCTTATTGACACCATTGTTGTAGCCGACTACGTCAATATCATACAGACGGGAGGTTACCTTTCTGTCACCGAAAAAGACATCAAAGGAAACATCGGTTTTATTCAGCCAGGAATCCTTCTCGATCCAGTCGTTCTTTTCTGCGGTCTGAAGGCGATCCTTAAATACCTGCTTGAACAGACCGAAGTGATAGTTTAAGCCGATGCCTTCGCCGGGAAGACCCAGGGTTGCAATGGAATCCATAAAGCAGGCAGCCAGACGTCCCAGACCGCCGTTACCAAGAGACGGTTCCGGCTCGATCTCTTCGATTCTGGACAGCTCCTTGCCCTTGCTCTTTAATACACTTTCTACTTTTTCATAGATTCCCAGATTGATCAGATTGTTGGACAAAAGCTTACCGATCAGGAACTCGGCAGAAATATAGTAGATTTTCTTGTCACCGTCGTTGGGTACGGTTGCCTCTTCCAGTCCCTTTACCAGATACAGCAGTGCAACATAAACCTGCTCATCGCTTGCATCCTCCAGCTTTTTGCCGAAGAGCTTCTCAGACAGAGCTTCCAGCTCCCTGTCAATTCTCTGTTCCAGAATTTCTCTCCGGATCGTTTCTTCCTGTCTCATTCTTTCCTCCGTTTCTGCCGCCTGGCGGCAACTTTTGATTCATGACAATAGAATGCTCGCAGAGCGTGCATTCTATTGTTTACTCTACAATGTCCTGGTAGCGCATCCGCACCAGTTCATATCCTAGCACTACGTTTCTTCCCTCTTCCAGATGCAGCAGGCGGTCAACCTCTTCCACCGCAGCAGCCGACACGCCATAAAAATCCTGACGCACCGTATTCATCTGCTTGCCCGCATAGCTCATGAGCGGGATTCCGTCAAAGCCGCAAACCGGATGGAACACATCCAGCTCCATCAATGCCCGCATTGCGCCGATGGCCATCAGATCCGATGCACAAACAAACACATCCATTCTGTCTGCATAAGAGAAGGTCAGCTCCCTCGCTTTTTTCTCACTGAAATCTCCGTATTCGATGGTCAGCTCCAGCGCAAGCTCCTCTGCCAGCTTCTTCATCCCTGCAATCCGTTCTCCGGTTACAAAGGACTTTTTATCCCCTGCGATATAAAGGACCTTTGTACAGCTTTCATTGCCGAGGATCGTCTTTTTTGCGATTTCGTACTGGGCATTTTTCTGGTCAATCCAGACCGAAGACGTATTCCTGTCATGATAGGGTGCGTCAACCAGCACGATTTTAAACGCACCAGACGCAATCAGCTCTCTTAGAAATTCATCTTCCTCATTCATCCCATATGCGATAATTCCTTCGACGCTCTGAGCTTTTAAATAGCTGGTCAGCTCATCCAGTCCCATATCCGCTACCATGGAAAAAAACAGCGTCACCACATCAAGCTTTAATTCCTTTGCCCGGTGGATCGCGCCGGAAAGATACTGCAGGTTGATCTCATCCACGCAGCCAACTGTTTCCTCCAGCTTTAACAACAGGGCAACCCGCCCAAACTGTTTGGAGGAAAGTGCTGCTGCAACCGCATTGGGCGTATAGTTCAACGCTTCGATCGCCGCATTTACCTTGTCTTTCGTGCTTTCACTGACGCCTTCATAGCCGTTTAGCACCTTCGACACCGTGGAGATCGCCACGCCTGCCTGTCTCGCCACATCTTTTATGGATGCCAAGCTTTCTCCTCCTCTCTGTTGGAAAACGTTTTCTAAATACACCCCTATCATAGATCAGAAAACGTTTTCCGTCAATATCAATATTTTAAGAATCATGTCAATTTTTTGTAAAAAAAGGCGGCAGGAGCTTTCGCTCCTGCCATCTGCGCATTATCTATTCCTGTTTTCTGTGCTGCTGCCGATATTGTAACGGCGTCTGCCCGGTCGCTTTTTTAAACACCCGGAAAAAATACTGGCTGTCCTCGTAGCCCACCGTCCGGGCGATATCCGCGACGCTCATCTCTGTATGCTCCAGATAATCCCCTGCCTTGCGGATTCGAAGCTCGATCAGGTAGTTAACCGTCGACTGCTGTTTTTCTTTCTTAAAAAGAGAGGAAAAATAGTTCGGGCTCATGCCGTAGCGCTCTGCCAGCTCGTTGATCGCGATATCCTCATTATAATGTGCTTCCAGATATTCGATTGCGCGCAGAATCCTGCTTCTCGCGTTTCCCTGCGCCATCCCACCGCTTTTCATGCAATCCTCTGCGAGCGCAAGATAACGCTTTTTGAGGGATTCGATATCTGCCGCCTCGTCCACCAGAGAAAAACTCTTTAGCACCTCCGTCAGCGTCTCCTTCCTTTCCGGAAGACTGCTGCAGCTGCGCAGAAGCAAATTCAGAATCCGAATCCAGATCATCCGCACATAACGGATTCCAGATTTCTGCACCCGGTCCTCCGCCAGAATTTCTTCGAGAAGCACATAAACGTTTTCCATATCCCTGCGTTCGAGGTACTGACTCAGCATTTTCAGCTCCACGGACGGAAACGCGACGCTTTGGAGTACCTGCAAATCTTCATAAAAATACAGGTTCGAGCTTCCGGAAATCATCCGCTGCTTCAACGCTTCCCCTGCTTCCTTCACGCACGTTTTGTCCGGGAAATCCGTCGGGCGGCTGACGCCAAACGTCAAATAGATTTCCATTTTTTCCTCGAACAGAACCTGGATGCGCAGAAACATCCGCTCAATCTCCCTATGCAGTTCGCTGACCTTTCCTCTGCCGAACATCGCGTATAACTGGTTCGGATTGGCAAGGTTGCTGACAATCAGCTTCCAGCAGCCGGACCGCATCTCTTCGAACACATTCTGCACGGAAAAGCGGATCAGTTCGATATCCTCATGCCGAAATTTTTTTCCCTCGTAGCTTTTGGCGTCAATATTGATCACGACCAGATACAAAGATCCTTTTTCTTTTTTCCAAAGCTCCGGACAGGTCGATTTTAACTGTGCCGCTTCCTCTTCTGTCAGAAATGCTGCGTTGTCCTGCAAAAGATGGTTGACCGCCTTTTCCTGCAGCCATCCTTTCTGTTCCGTTTCCAGCTGATGTTTCCGGAAAATCTCCGCTTCCATCTGCCGCTCTTTTTCCAGCGTCTCAAATAATTTCCTCATGACCCGTTTTAACTCGTCGTTGGAAATCGGCTTTAACAGATAGCTTTTGACACCCAGCTCGATCGCTGTTTCCGCATACTCAAACTCCGCATAGCCGGAAAGTACGACAAACTGCGTTCCCGGATATTTTTCTTTCGCTTCCCGAATCAACGTCATCCCGTCCATATCCGGCATTTTGATGTCGGTGATGACGATATCCGCCGGTTCCTTTTCCAGAAGCGCAAGCGCCTCCATACCAGACGCCGCCTCACGGATTCTTTCAAATGTAAAATTCAGATACTGAAAGCGGGCAATCATCCCGGAACGAATCAACTGTTCATCGTCCACAATCAGGACTTTGTACATAATATCTCCTTCTTCTCTCAGCGCATGGGAAGATAGATTTCAAACACGCTTCCCCGGTATACTTCACTTCGGATCCGGATTCCGTACTGCTCCCCGCAGATCATTTTGATCCGTTGATGGACGTTTCGGACTCCGATGCTTCTCTTTTTCTTTTCCTTGATATCCGGCGCATCAATGTAGCGGCACAACTCTTGCAGCTGTTCCTGATCCATCCCGACGCCGTCGTCCTCGATCTTAATGAGCAAATTTTCTTCTTTCTGCGTCACGGAAATTTCCAGCGTTCCCTGCGTCGTCATCCTTTCCATGCCGTGCACAATTGCGTTTTCCACAATTGGCTGCAGGATAAAGCGCGGAATCAGCTTTTTGTCCAGTCCCTCATCCACGCTGTAGTAGACCTCAAACTGGTTGCCATAGCGGATTTTCTGGATGAACACATAGTTTTCTGTATGGTGCAGCTCCTGGCTGACCGTAACGAACTCGCTGTCGCTGCTTCCGAGGCTGTAGCGAAAGATTTCGCCCAGCTTGCCGCACATGTCGCAAATCAGAAAAACTTGATTAACCGCGGCGATTGAGCTCATCGTTTCCAGTGTATTATACAAAAAATGCGGGTTGATCTGCAGCTGCAGGTTTTTCAACTCTGTTTCCTTATTTTCCAGACGCTGGATATAGTTTTTCTGGATCAGACGGTCGAGCTGCTTCAACAACTGGGAAAACTGCCGGTCGAGCGCCGCGATTTCATCTGTTCCCGAAATCGGTTCCTGCACGGTTAGATCGCCCGTCTCCGCCGCATAGCGGAATTTCTGCAGCAGGCGTTCCACACGCGCGGAGAAATTCCGGGTATAGACAAACGCGCCCAGCACAATGACAATCAGCAACACCAAAATCCACGGCAAAATCCAGCGAATCACTTCACCGCGCTTCTGGCTCATTTCGTTATTTTCAAACAAAAACAACAGGCGAAGTCCGTAATCCTGAATCCTTCGCTCCTGTACCAGATACGAACCGACTGCCGTCACGTCGTCATACTTTTTCCGTCTCGTACTAACTTCTGTTTTCTCTGTCTGACCGCCATTCGTTTTCGTATTCTGCTCATCCACAGCAGACAAAATCTGCTCTGCGTTGACGCCCCCGTCGGAAAGCGAGCTGTAAAGAATGTCGTTTGCAGAATCGCATAAAATCAGCTGAAAACTGGTGTTCTTTTCCTGTTTTGCAGGTGCGAACAGACGGGCGATATTTAAATCCAGCTTTACAATGCCGATATCCTCTTTCCTATAGCTGTTGACGTCGATATTCTGGATCGTCTTGACGATCGCCATCAGATTTTCCTGCTGCCCGGTCGCAAAATACAGATACCAACCGTCCTGCGTCGCATTTTTCTTCTGAAACCAGCCCTCGCGCGCCGCCTCTTTTAACATGCTCGCGCGCTGTCCGTAGATCGGGTTTTGAGCGAGCGTAGAATAGACCATGCAACTGTTGATCTCGGTTTTTCGTTCCAGCAGGAGTGATTTGACAACTTCCTCGCTGACTCTCCTGCCGCGCGTATAGGCGTCTGAATCCTCCTGCTGCAATGTTTTCAGAATAATCGTATTGTTCGCAATCTGAATAACGCTCTCCTGGTACTGGCGCAGCTTTTCCTCCACGCCGTCTGTATACTGCAAAATGACCTGCTCGTGAGAATCCATAACCTCTTCCCGCGCCATGTCCGCCATTTTATAAAATACAAAACCGCTGATCAAAATAAGCGGAACGATACCAATCAGCACGGTAAATACAACGAGTTGGATAAAAATGGGATGCTCATACAGCTTACGAAGTCTCACAGGCGTCCTCCTGATTTTTTTGTTATACGGTACGCACGACTTGATCTGCCACGCGGTGCTTCGCACGCGGCGGGTCTATTACAGTTCACACGCGCCATTCGTGCCCCGTCTCGTCCCAGTACAGCACAGTTGCCTTTACCTGCGGCTTGTGGAACCGGAACTCGAACATCACAACGCAGTTGTCCTTCGGTGTCGTAAAATATGCTTTATTCGAAGAGCCGCTTCTCGGGAAACGATCCCTGCAATAGGTTGCAGACAACGTTCCATAGGTTGAAACCGCATAGTCATAGGTCCCTGCATATGGAATCACAACCGAAAGCTTCCAGGTATTGTCGCCGACATAATACATTCTCGTCATGCTGCTGTTGGAATCGTTTTTCATCGCGCCGACGGACGGCTGAAAGCTACCGTATACGACGATTTCCTCCGGGAGCTTCATTCCGGTCTCGGGATCGTATTCCTCCTGCGCACCGAAACGAATCAGATGCTCCGGATTCCCTGCAAGCTCCCGCAGCTTGTGTCCTCTCTGCCATAAGTCAGCTACAATATCCTCCTGTCCGAATCCAAACGGGCAGTCCATCGAAGGATTGTTCAACTGATAGGTTTCCTGCAGTCCCTTTTTGCCGTCTACTGCGCTGTCCATCACAACAGCCGCATCGCTCAGCATCCGACGCAGCGGAATTTCGAAATATGCGTTGCGATTGTTGATTTCCGTCCAGCAGTAAGTGTATTCCAGGAAATGGTTCCGCTCTTCCTCGGACTGATTCGCAAACCAGCCGATCTGGTCATAGCCCCACCAGTCACTGCCTGCAAGCTCTTCTCTTGTCAGATTCTCCGGGTGTCCGACTACTTTGCCGCCCCAGTTGTCATATTCCATCAGGTACGGCATCACGGGTGCACTCCAGCCATTTGGATTCTCACCGCCTTCACTGTAGCCCTCCCGAACCAGCACGAGCTTCGTGCCCTTGCGTTCCAGAAGCGCAGCGCGGGTAAACGGCATTGCATGATAATCAAATAACAGTTTTCCGTTTACATTTACGCCATGCGTATGCGCATCCATCAACACCAGATGTCTTCTGCCGTGCTCTCTCGCATAGCGTCTGATCTTTACAAACAGATCCCGCGTCTGCTCCATGCCAAAATCATTTGCTGTATAAAGATGAATCTGTCCCATGTGCAATGCTTCATAGCCGCAATCGATATAGCGCGTCGCACGGTAATAAAACCACATCTGCGCCTCTAACCGGGAAAGATCGGGAATGCCGCCGTTTTTCGCCGGATCGCTGTTTTCATGAATAAAGCCCTCTGGTCGATCCACAAAAAGTGTATCCTGCAGCCTGAAACATCGCTTTTCTTCCTTCTGTCCAAATGCGCGCAGCACATACAGCGGAATTTCCACCTGCTCGATGCCCTGCGTAATCATCTCAAACACGCACGCCTGCAGAATGATCTCCGGGTCGAGCTCATGCACCCGTTCCGCCAACTTTCTGGAACGTTCAAAATGTTCCTCATCGTTTTCCGTCATATACCAGATGCCGGACGCCCTGCCCAGAAACTTGATTCCGAGTTTTTTGATCACACGCAGATCGTCGGAAAGCGTTTCGCTCTGATACAGCCCTGCCGCTGTCGCACAGCGGGACAGGTAGTTTTCCAGCACTTCTTTTTCTATTTTTCCGTCAAAATCGAGCCTCATATTTTCCCTCTTCCAATAGATAATCCTGTGACGCGCGGTGCAAATGCCAGTCTTTTATTCCTGTGCCAGGAACCGACACACCCCCGCCATACAAACGCCAGTCGCGCCCTTTGCCAAATGCTTGCCGGATTTTCTCTGCACCGCCGGTCCCACAACGTCCAGATGCACCCACTGCGTTCCATCTTCGATAAACTCATGCAGATATGCCGCTGCGATCGGTCCTGCTCCCGGCCTTCCCGGCGCATAGTTGGCGAGGTCAGCGATTGCGGACCACAAAATTTCATCGCGATAGCAGTCGTCTAACGGCATCCGCCAGCAGCGTTCTCCGCTCTGCGCCATCGCGTCTTCGATCTCTTTGCACAACGCATCGTCATTGCAGAACAGTCCAGCTGTCAGGTCGCCAAGTGCCGCGTGGCAGGAATAGGTCAGCGTCGCAAGGTCGATCACACACTTTGCGCCGAGTTTCTGCGCCATTGTCAGAGAATCGCACAGAACCAGACGTCCTTCCGCATCTGTATTGTAAATTTCCACCGTCTTGCCGGACAGGGTTTCGATGATATCTCCCATTCTGCTCGCGCTCGGACCGATCAGGTTGGCAGCAAGCGGAAATACGCCGACCAAATTTTTCTGTAATCCGCCAGCAGCGGAAATTTCCAGAATCTCCATCAGGTTTGCAGCGCCGCACATATCGTACTGCATTCCTTCCATATCTTTCATGGATTTTAAATGATAGCCGCCCGCATCGAACATCAGTCCCTTGCCGACCAGCGCGGTCTTCTCTTCTCCCGGTCTCGGCTCGTATTCCATCACGACGAGTGCTGCTTCCTCACTGCTGCCCTGATTGACCGCCAGAATCGCGTTGCATCCAAGCTCCTTTAATTCTGCCTCCCGGTACGCATGGAAACGGATGCCGTATTTTTCGGAAATCGCCTGTGCATACGCTACCATCTCTTCGATGTTTAACAGGTTGTACGGCAAGTTGCCGAGGGTCCGTGCATAGCCGACGCAGGTTGCGAACTGCACGGCGCAATCAATTGCAGCTGCGATAACGATATCTACAGCAGGCAGGTTCACCGGATCGGTCTCCGCGCAATTCACGGCGTCAACGTCAACTACATCGGCGGTGTACACGTAATTTGCTGCATCAACGCCAGCAGCATCCGCCACCCCGCCGTGAATCCAGATCTCCAGATCTCCAAAGTCCGTCAGGCTATCGCGGCGTGCAAAGGCTGCGCCCGCTTCCCATCTACGGACGGCTGTTTTGGAAAATCGGTATGCGCCCTGGTACAGCGCATTTACGATCAGCCCAGTCAAATCCGCCGCTTTGCCATCGTCGTCTGTTTCCAGACAAATGTCCACAGCACCGACACGCTGCATTCCAATTTCCATAAAATATTCCCGGATGGCGCGGATCTTCTGCGCTTCACTCTTTTTTTCAAAAGAAACTGTCCTACAGCAGTCGTTCTCTATTCCCGTGCCGGTCACTTTGACGCTCCGGCACTCCTCGATCGGGCATGTCCCGTATTGTATCTTCATCCTTGTCCCCTTTTCACGCATCCTTATGCCTTATGGAATAGTCCGCCGTATGCCTGGCTGTAAGCTGCGACAAGTTCTTTTGCAAGAGAGTAGGAATTGACCAGCGGATGCAGCATCAGCGCCTGGACCGCTTTTTCCTCGGACTGTTCCTGTACCGCCTCTACGGTTTCCTTTTCGTACATCTTAATCAGACGCATCAGCAGATAGCAGTGCTCCGGAACTTCCTCCACCCTCACCGGATGAATCCCGGTTTCATCCACATGACAGGTAACTTCCACCACATCACGATCCTCAAGACCTGGGATGCTTCCCTGATTTTCCACGGAAAGCACCAGATCGCGTCCGTCCTTGCTCTGCAGCCCCTCGATGCAGTCAAGCATAACGCCTGCATATCCCATGCCATCAGGCACTTCCAGCTGCCCTTTTTCCAGAAGCGGGCGCTTTGCAAGACCGGATTCGATACTCATGTAGGAATTCTCACGAACCTGCATATAGTACAGGAAAATCTGCAGTGCGCCTTCGGGATCGGCGTCCATATCCATCGCCTTTAACTCTTCCATCATCTGCTTGTTGACCTGCTCGATCGTCTGACCTCTGGTCGCACCGGATTTTAAGATATTGGCGAGCGCTTTTTCCCGATGATAATAGTAGTAGAGATATTCATTCGGCAAAAATCCGATCATCCGCAACAAATCGGGATCAAACATGGAAAATTCCTGAATGCTCTTTAAAAATGCGTCGTCCGCAAGGAGCCTGGGCAGAATCTCCTCGTCCCTGATCTTCACGCTGCGAATCCAGGAAAGATGATTTAATCCGAAGAATTCCACATACAGGTCTTTTTCATCCACGCCGAGCTTTGCTGCCATACGGAATTTTGTGCTGCTGGGCGCATCGCAGATGCCGATCACCTTTTCATAGCCTGCGCTCTTTAACGCCTGTGTCACCAGACCGGACGGGTTCGTGAAATTGAAAATCCATGCGTTCGGTGCAATTTCATTAATCAGCCTGCAGTACTCCAGCAAAATCGGAATCGTGCGCACTGCCATCGAAAATCCACCGACACCGGTCGTTTCCTGTCCGATTACGCCTGCGTTTAATGCGATTGTTTCATCCATAACACGGGAATGGTCGCCGCCGACGCGCAGCGTTGTTACCACATAATCCGCGTCCTGCAATACCTTACGCACATCCGCAGATTCCGTTACAATCAGATCCTTGTGATTTCTGTTTACCACATGGCGGCACAGCTTTGTGATGATCTGCTGTTTCTCCTGATTGATGTCATAGAGCGCTACCTCGTCAATATGAAGTGCCTTGTATCTTGCCAGCAGGCCGTTGATAAAAATGACGGTTCTGACGCCTGCTCCCCCGATGACTGCGATTTTCATTTTGTTTCCTCTCCTTTCTTTTTTCCCATAAATTCCTTCAGTCCCTCTTTGTCCGGAAATCCGGTGTTGCCGCCGTACGCTGTCACGTTTAACGCGCCGCAGGCATTGCCGCAGGCCAGACATTCTTCCAGACCTTTTCCGGTCAGAAATCCGTATACGAAGCCCGCATTAAACGAATCCCCTGCGCCAGTCGTATCCACAGCCTTTACCCGGTACGCCGGGAGAAAGACCTCTTTTCCGTTTTCGATTGCAAGAGAACCGCTGCTGCCAAGCTTGATGACCACCCTGTCACAATCCTTTGCAAACTCCCGTGCCGCTTCCTGTGCGGTCTTCGTCCTGCCATAGTGAATCGCTTCCGTCTCGTTCATGAACAGCACGTCGATATACGGAAACAGCTCCTTGATCTGAGGATTCCATTCCCCGGTTGAATCCCAGCCCAGATCGAACGAGACAGTCGCTTCTGTCTCTGCTTTGACGCGTTTTAACAAAGAAAGATACGCCGCGTGGTTTTTGCTTCCCTCATAGCCTGTCATATGAATATGCGAAGCGTTTTTCACGCCCTCGATATCCACCTTGTCGATGTAAATTCCCGCGTTCGTGCCGCGATACGTCAAAAACGACCGATCCTTTTCATTGGTAAAACTGATCGAAATACCGGTTTTTTCCGTCCTGCTCGTCCCAAGCAGACTGTCGTCGATATTTTTTGCGGCAAATTCTTTGCGGATCAACTCCCCGTAGCAATCGTCCCCGACCTCTCCCTGAAATACCGGATGCAGACCGAGCTTTCCAATGCCGAGCGCAAACAGCGCCGCGCCGCCGCCTACATAGGTATCCATAACCGGCACTTCATCCTCCTGCCCGGGCTTTGGCAGACTGGAAACGCCCGGAACAACAAGGTCTATATTTACATCGCCGTAAACATAGACGTCCCATTTTTTTCCCTTCATAGTCCCCTCCATCTTTCGTTTTTTCATTCTTTTTCAGCATACCATAAAGTCCGTAGGAAATCAAAATACGATCCTCACAGAGTGGTTTTATCGTGTCATGCGATAAAAAAGACATGCGCCAAATCCCGGGCATGTCTTTTCCGATTTCATCAACTACGTAGCGACGCAATTTAGAGATGTATTTATCCCTTTATTCTCATTCCTTTACTGCCCCGATCATGGAACCCTGTGCAAAATATTTCTGAATAAACGGATATACACACAGAATCGGTACGGTAGTTACAACGACTGCCGCCATTTTCAGCGAATCAGAGGTTGTCGTTGCCGCGTTCTGAGCCAGCGCCTGAGCGACTGTCTCTACGTTCTGCTGTGCGTTCATCGCTTTGGTCAACATGTTCTGCAGCACGGTCTGTACCGGCCACTTCGCAGTATCGCTCATGTAGAACGCACCAGAAAACCAGTCGTTCCAGTGGTTGACTGCCGTATAAAGCCCGACAACCGCGATAACCGGCTTGCTTAGCGGCATCATGATTTTAGTATAGATTTTGAAAAATCCGCAGCCATCCAGCTTCGCCGATTCCTCCAGGCTGTCCGGAATTCCCTCAAAGAAGGTTCTCACCATCAGCAGGTAGGTTACGCTCACCAAACTCGGTACAACGTAAACCCAGAAAGAATTGAGCAGATGCAGGTTTTTGTACTGGATATATTTCGGAATCATCCCACCGTCAAATAGCATGGTGAATGTAATCAGCATCGTAAGGACGGTTCTGCCCGGCAGATCCTTCTGCTTGAGTGCATAACCCGCAAGGGTTGTCACTATAAGGCTTAAGAATGTACCGATAACAGTTCTCGCAATACTGATTCCATATGCTCCCATAATACTGCCGTCTTTGAATACTTCGCGGAAATTATCCAGCGTAAGCTGTCTGGGCCAGAACCAGATTCCGCCCCGCGCCGCATCTTTTCCATCGTTAAAAGACAAAACCAGAACATTCAGACACGGAAGCAAAATCGCCAGACACAGCAGAATAATAATCAGATAAATAATTGCCTGCAAGATCTGTTCTCCCGCGTTTCTTTTTATTTTGTTTTCCCGCCTGACCTCGATCTGCTTCATAGCGTCTGTCTCCTTTTTGCCTGCAGGCTGTAAAACCTGCAGGCGCTTTTAATTCTAATTCCTTTTTAGTCGTAGAAGTTTACCGCATCCGGATCTTCCTTATAGATATTTGCAACATAGTCTTCAAACTGTTCTACGCCTGCAGCCTTTAACTGTGCACGGAAAGATTCGATAATTGTCTTTACTTCTGCGTCATCCTTTGCAAAGAAGCACTGTGTCAGCACCTCATCCCAGTTTAACAGATCCATCTGGGTCTTTACTGCTGCCAGTTCGTCTGCGGACATGTAAGCAGTTGCATTTAAGCCGGGAACCAGCTTTTTCTCTCTCGGATACTCTGTTGCCAGTTCTACGCTTCTTGCATAAGTTGTGCCTGCTGCTGCACCGGGACGGGACTCCCCGAAGTTCTTGGTATTATCTGTGTTGGTAACACAGAAGGAGAAGAAGCAGTTACCGATACCGCCAAATGCAGCGCCGATCTGGTTGATCATGTAATCTGTATCGTTGTTGTTTACTTTTTCCAGAGCTTCATCGGTCAGAACAGGATTGCCGTCTACCATGTTGTAGCTGACGCCTTCTACACCGTACTGTGCCAGAAGCTGTCCGTCATAGGTGCTCAGCCAGTCGAAGAACTTGAAGATTTCTTCCGGGTTTTCTGCATCTGCAGAAATCGCCATACAGCCGTTTGCGGTCTTGCCGTGGGTTACCTTCTTGTTATCGCCGGAGATATCGTTTAACGGTCCAAGCGGAATCCAGTCATCGTTTCCATAAATGATATCCTGATAGTTATGTACGTCTGCAATGATTGCAGAGTTGTGGTTTCTGGAAACTTCTTCTGCACGTGTGGAATCCATGGTGAAGAACTCAGGGTTCATCAGACCCTCGTTTAACAGTTTTCTGACATAGTCGATTTCATCATAGATGGAATCTTTTTCCGCCTCATGTCTGACATTGCCGTCCTCGTCGATGTTGTAATCATCGCTGACACCCCATTTTAAGCCAGGGCAGATGTACTCAATAGTGTCCATAGAGCCGCCCCAGTATTTCGGCCCGAGCGGGTAAACATCGTTGCCGTTGTCGTCTTTGTAACCGCCTTCTTTGATCTTAACAAGCAGGTCGTAAAAATCATCCGCTGTTCTGATCTGTGTTACGTCGATACCAAGATCATCAGCGATAGACTTCTGAATCCACAGACCGCCGACATATTCTCCCTCCGGAATCCATTCCAGAGTCTTGTCGGTTTCTGCCACATTCATCTGCCACAGATAAACGCCATCCAGATCATCCCGGAAGGTTACATTCTTGTAAGAGTCATCCGGTAAGAAGCCATCTTCATAATACTTGGAGTAAACTTCCGAGTTTTTCATATACTCGGAAACATCTGCGAACATGCCTTCTTTTGCAGCCTTTAACAAAAGCGGGAACTCCGGTCTGGTCGAATTATCCAGATAGGAAACGATAACGTCCGGAATGGTTCCTGCAGCCAGCTGGGAGGCCATAACCTTCTGGTCACTGTCGCCAGGGGTATATTTGATATCCAGCGTGATGCCGGTCAGCTCTTTGATCTTTTTCCCAACCTCAGTGCTGGAAAAATCATCGGGAAGTGTGTTGCCGATATCATCTACATATGCCTGCACGGTGATGGTACGGTCTGCAATCCAGGTATCAGGCTTGTCAGACGTGTCCTCTGTTGCCGCATCCGAAGACGTTTTGCTGTTGCTCGTCGATGCGCTGTCTGTGCTGCTGCCGCATCCTGCCAAGCTGCCAACTACCATGCTTCCTGCCAGACCAGCTGCGAGCAGATTTCTGATCCATCTCTTTTTCATTTGGTTTCTTCCTTTCTTCCTTTTTATGTATCCTGTTTACCACAGGCTTACTTCCGTCATCTTTTTACAGATCTTGTTGCACGCTACAACCAGTACCAGTCCAACCAGCCCCTGTATCAGACCAATTGCCGTCGCATAACCGAACTGTCCTCCCTGCAAGCCGACACGCAGAACGTAAATATCCAATGTATCTGCAATCGACATGTTGCCGGGTGTACGCAGCAGCCATACCTGATCGACACCGGAGGAAAGCAGTCCGCCGATTCCCATAATGAACAGGATACCGATCGTTCCTCTGATTCCTGGCAATGTGATGTGCCACATTTTCTTGAGCTTTCCGCAACCATCCATTTCAGCGGCTTCGTAAAGCGTCGGGTCCACGCTGCTGATTGCAGCCAGATACATGATGGAATCCCATCCGATGTTTTTCCACAGATCCATGGAAAACAAAATCCGGTAAAAATACTTTGCATCCATCAAAAAGAATGTGCTTCCGTCTCCGCCCAGCGCTGCAATCGCCTGGTTTAAGATACCAGTATTCGGTGCCAGAATTTTCTGAAGCATCGTCACGATGATAACCGATGATAAAAAGTGCGGCAGATAGGTAATCGTCTGAGAAATTTTCTTGAACTTCATGTTGCGCAGCTCATTTAACAAAAGTGCCAGAATGATTGCGAACGGAAATTCCAGAATGCACTTGATAATACCGATCGCAAGCGTGTTGCGGATCAGTCGTCCTGCATCGTAGCTCTTGAAGAACGTTTTGAAATAATCAAAACCAACCCACGGGCTTCCCCAGATTCCCTTCTTAAAGGAATAATCCTTAAATGCCAGAACGGAACCAGCCATCGGCACATAGCAGATCAGTGCGTAGTAGACGATACATGGAAGCAGCATGACATACAACGGCCAGTACCGCATCAGTCGTACTCCGATTGACGCATTCCCGGACGTTTTCCCTTTTCGGGATGCCAGGCTCTTTGTTTTCACAGGTTTCTTCACCTCCCGTCATCTGATGAAATTATTATAAAAATTGTATAAATTTCCGACAATGGACATTTCCACACTGTACAATGGACATTTCCACGATTTAGGGTCACGCCCATCGAAGCTCCATCTGCCAGATGAAGTGCGCTTTCTTCATCTGGTACTTCTCTACCAGCTCCGGTCCGCAGCTGGCAGAACCGACGCCGCTGACCATATCATTAAAGTACACCGTCAGGAAATCCGACTTTTCCAGCTCGAACGCGTGCTTCTTTCTCTCCAGCTCCTCCCGCGTGTATTCGGAGATGCCAAATTCAAACGGCTGCGCCCCACGGGAGGTGAAACCGACGTCAGGCATCTGCTCCAGGTGCACCCACCGCGTTCCGAAATGGTTTCCATTTTCCTGCGGCTTCAGATAATCCTCGTGCATTTCCTCTACTGTCTGCGTGAACACGTCAAGTCTGCTGCCGCGGTGCTTGTCACAGTAGCTCTCCTGCGGACCATAGCCATAATAGGAAACCTGATTCCAGCTTCTGTCCACACCAAAGCGCAGTCCAAACCGCGGTAAAAACGGAAAGGTCTGGTCGATTCCGCCCTCGACATACCAGCCGAGGCTTCCGTCGTTTCCGATCTTCCACTCTACATTTCCTTCAAAAAATTTCTGTCTGGAAACGCCAGCCATCGAAAAATGCATCCGCACACTCCAGCCATCCTGACGCTGCCATGCGCTGCTTTCATATACCCGTACCATCGCATGATGCAGCTGGGCTTCCTTCCATTTTTCCGAAATATTGCCGTCGTTGTCCGTCGGCGCGCGGTAAATATCAAACACCATCGGCTGTTTTAAATACTCTGTCCCGTCTTTTATAAAAGAAACAACCGTACCCGTCCGTTTGGAGACGCGGCAGGTAAAATGCTCTGCGGCGAAGCAGTATTCTGTCTCCGTTTCCGTACAGGAGATCAGGGACAGCGCGACGGATTCCGCGAGCGAAAGCTCCTGTGTGACAGCATCAGCGTTCGCCGCAAGGACTATCTGGTCGAAGCCCAGTAGATGTCCCGCTTTGGTCAGCGGCGCGCCTTTTTTCTGAATCAGCTCTATGGTCAGGACAGTTTCGTCTGCGCCGGTCACTGTCTGCAGCGGCGGGATCATCACCCGCATCGTTCGATGCGGCGGCAGATGAAACTCAGAAATCATCCCCTCTTCCAGCACATTTTCTTCCTGCTTCCAGAGATAGTGAATTTCAAGCGCATCCTCTGCGTCTGTAAAGTCCAGCATGTTTCGAAGCTCCAGCGCGCCTGTCCGGCGGTCATAACCGGTCACACGCACCGGACGCAGGACATTTTTTAATTCCAGCAGTCCCGTATGTGATCTGCGGTCCGGATACACCAGCCCGTCCATACAGAAATTTTTATCGTTCGGATAATCCCCGAAATCTCCTCCGTACAGAAATTTTTCTTTTCCATCCGGCGTTTTTCCAGCATAAACTGCATGGTCACACCATTCCCAGATAAACGCACCGCAGTAATTTTCGTACTGATACAGCTGCGCGAAATTTTCTTCCAGATCCCCTGGGCCGTTGCCCATCGCATGACAGCATTCGCAGTGCAGAAACGGCTTTTTATTTTCCCCGTTTTCACAATAATTCTGAATCCAGTCAAGCGGCGCATACATCCGGCTCGTCACATCCAGCACGGATAAATCCTGCTTCTGCCAGTCCTGCCAGGTACAGCCTTCATAATGAATCAGCCGCGTTGGATCATAGGCCTTCACCCATTTTGCCGCTTCGATCATATTCGGACCATATCCACTCTCATTGCCCAGGGACCAGAATAAAATGCACGTCCGGTTCTTGTCACGGATCACATTTTTCTGTACCCGGTCCAGAATCGCTTTCGCAAACCCGAATGCTTTCGCAATCTGGGAAACCCAGTCTTTATCCTCCTCCGAGTACACCTCGCCGCAGCCGTGCGATTCCATATCGGACTCGCTGATCAGATAAAATCCATACTCGTCGCAAAGTTCGGAAAACCACGGTGCATTCGGATAATGACTCGTCCGGATCGCATTGACATTGTGCTCCTTCATCAACCGCAGATCGGTCAGCGCATCCTCCTTCGTGACCGCCGCCCCATGATACGGGTTACTGTCATGCCGGTTGACGCCCTTTAGCTTCACCGATGTTCCATTGATCAACAGCTTTCTGTCAACGATTTCGACCGTCCGGATTCCGATTTTCTGCACGATTTTTTCCCGCTCTGTTTCCAGTTCCAGCGTATAAAGATACGGCTCCTCCGCATTCCACAAAACTGGCTGTTCTACCGTAAAACAAATGGATTCCCCGGCCTGTTCCCCGATCACCCTGTCCCTGTCCTTTAAGGTCGCCTTTACCGTGCAGGTGCCGCTTTTTTCCGTTCTGACGCAGATTTTTCCGACCGCTTCTTCATACGATGTGCGAATGGTGAAATCCCGGATATGATCTTTGGGACGGCGCAGCAGATAGACATCTCGGAAAATCCCGGACATACGCAGCTTGTCCTGATCCTCGCAGTATGTCCCGTCGCACCATTTTAAAACGAGCACATACATCTCATTTTCGCCATCCGACAGATACTCCGTGACGTCAAACTCTGACGTCGCATGGGAAACCTGACTGTAGCCCACAAACGCCTTGTTGATCCACACATAAAAGCACGAATCCACCCCTTCAAAATCCAGGTACACGCGCTCGTCTTTTTTCAGATTTTCTGCCGCAAAGGTTCTGCGATACAGGCCACACGGATTGTCGAACGGGACATATGGCGGATCGTACGGAATCGGATAAAACAGATTTACATACTGATGGCGATCGTATCCGTGAAACTGCCAGCAGGACGGAACCGGGATTTTATCCATTTTTTTCGGATCAAATTCCGAACGAAGAAAGTCCTCCGCCTCTGCAACCGACGGAAAATACTGAAAACTCCAGACTCCGTTTAACAGAATCTGCTCGGAATTTCCAGCTGCATCGCACGGCAGATAATAACATCTGTCCGGCTCTGTATTGACGTGCAAAATTTCTGTATTTTCATAAAAACGTTCCAGTCTCATCGATACCCCTCCTGATTCCAACTCTTCTCATGTTCGCATTTTATCAGGTTCTTTTTGGTCAGAAAATGCACAATTCTATTCCTGCGACTGGACATTTCACAGATCCCTTGACTTTTCCGGAAATTCTCTATACGCTAAAGAAAAGCCGGGTTCAAACTTCTGTCAAACCCGGACAGATTATTCAGAATTTCAAGGGGAGGTTTTATAAAAAAGAATATGGTACAGAATCCCTATCAGAACGCGCTTTTGCCGGCTCCGGTCGGCGGCGGTTATTCCGACCCGGACTATTGGATCTGGTGCGGCTCCGTCGTACAGGGGGAAGACGGAGCCTATCACATGTTTGCGTCCCGTTGGCCGAAAGATCTCGGCTTTGGTGCAAACTGGCTGTTTAACTGCGAAATCGTCCGGGCTTCCAGCAAAAATCCGGAAGGTCCCTATACCTTTCAGGAGGTCGTGCTCGGACTCCGGGGACGCACTTTTTTTGACGGCATGAACGTGCACAATCCGTACATCCGCAAATGGAACCAAACCTACTACCTTTATTATATGGGAACGACCTTCGGCGGTCCGATTCCCGGTCCCGGTGACGAGGTGGACAGCTCGCGTTTTACCGAGGTCTGGAACCGCAAACGAATCGGTCTTGCAACCGCACCGTCTGTTTTTGGTCCATGGACGCGGTGCGATGAGCCGCTGATTTTTCCCAGAGACTGCTCCCACTGGGATTGCACTGCAACGACCAATCCTGCCGTCGCGATCCAGCCCGACGGCACGACTTACATGCTCTACAAATCGCGTTCCTTCGCAGACGGTCCGTTAAAAATCGGTGTCGCAAAAGCGCCCCGCCCGGATGGTCCGTTTGAACGGATTTTGGACGACCCGATTTTCAATTTCGAGGACCCGAACATCCATCTGGAAGATCCGTACCTGTGGTACGAGGACGGAAAATTCCGCCTGCTGATCAAAGACGACTTCAAAAACGGAGGTCCCGGCATCAGCGGCATCTGGGGTGCAGGCCTGTACGCTGAAAGCGCCGACTGCATTCACTGGGAATTCGCCGAAAATCCTGTCGTTTACTCCCGCCACGTTACCTGGTCCGATGGCAGACAGACCGATCAGGCAAACTGCGAACGCCCTTACTTTTTGCTTGATGAAAATAACCATCCCACGCATCTGTTTCTGGCAACCGGGGAAGGTCCTGCACCCTACCAGTTCTCCAGAACCTGGAACATGGTGATTCCGCTGCGCTAAGCGCCGAGCTGACACGCTTCCGCATCTGTCTTGGAAGCGTCTGACTGCAACTATACATTTTGGAGAGGAACGTATGACAACCGATCAGAATTATCAACAAATTTACCGCGTCGGCGGCATGCTGGACGCAGGCTTTGTAGGACAGATCACCTACACCATCAGCCTCGATCAGGTCTATGACGAGCTGGACATTCATTTTAGCTTTGACAAGCGGCTCTACAGTGAAAGCGACGTTACGCCAGAGCTCATTGACAAGCTTCAGACACTCTGCACCGCAAAATATGACGCCCCGACCTATCCCGTCGAGAAGTTCAGGCAGACCATTCTGCATGAAATGAAAACAGAAATTCACACAATGGCGGAATTAAACGACAATTTCATCGGCTGCATCCACCGCCAGCTGACGGACCGCCACATGTTATACACAAAAGAATTCACAAGCGACGGCTGTCTGGCACAGGACACCTTTTCCGGCGTTTTAAAAGTGACCGTCCTTGTTTTCAACGTGCTGCTGGACAACACGCAGTACACGCTGACCGTTTCCGGACATCCGGTCGGACAGGGTGTAATCGCACCGAACTTTAATCTAATGGATACGGTAAAGACTGCAGCGGGAAATACGGGGGCTTCGAATGCTGCCGAGAGCGCTGACACCTCGTGCGAAGCTGAGAGTGCTCCTGCCTCCGCTGTTGCCACGGCTGGCAGTTCGGGCGTCTCCGGCGCTGGCTCTGCTGCCACAGCTGGCGATTCGAGCACCACTGGCAGTTCTTCTGCTGGTAATACCGTCACTGCATCCACCCGCTTCAAACGCCTTGAGCTGCACAACCACACGGTCGAATCCGACGGCAGCTTAACCTGTCAGGAGCTGACGGAATATCTGGCAGCCGACCATGTCGATGCGTTCGCCATCACCGACCACAACACCACCTCCGGTCAGAAAAAGATCGAACAGCTGCTGGAAGAAAAGTATTATCCGATCAGCCTGATCCGCGGCATGGAATATACGACTTATTTCGGGCATATCCTCTGCTTAAACCTCGCAAAATATGTTCCCTGGAACTCGATCGACCAGCACCGTCCCGAGCTGTTGTTCGAAGCTGCCCGCGAAAAAGGCGCGCTCGTCGGCATCGCGCATCCGTTTTCCTATGGCGATCCTTTTGCCCGCGGCTGCCGCTTTGAAATGACCATCTCGGACTACTCAAAGGTTGACTTTATCGAGATTTTCAACAATCCGGAATCGCTCCACGAAGTAAACGAACGCGGCACGAATCTCTGGATGTCCCTGATTTTTTCAGGCTATCAAATCACCGCAACCAGCGGCATGGACTTACACAACCGTGCGAAGCTGGCAGGCTGCTATGCAACCTACATCGAAGGCAAAAGCGGCGGCAACATCGCTTCCGAGCTCGATACCGCCATTCACACGCACCGCACCTGGGTTTCCAAAGGCGCTCTGCTGCTGACGGAGGTTCTCCCGGAAACAAACGAACTGCTCCTGACGTTTACAGATGCCCACAAGACCGGATTTGCTGTTCCAAAAACAGCTCAGGTCGTTTTAAAAGGAAAAGACAAAACATTCACAACGAGCGTTTCCCTCGACAAACCGGTACGCGTTTCCCTCAACCAGCTCTCCGGAACCGATCCGATTATTCCGCTGCTGTACGAAGCTGCCTCGGATTCCTGCGTCAACGCTGCCGCAGCTTCGACATCCTGCAGCAATACTGCGGATGCCAGCTCTGCTGCCGGGCAGTTGAAAGAAATCGACGCACTTCCTGCAATCGAAGGACTGCTCTGCGTCAGCCCGGTTCTTTACAGGGATTGAGGTTCTTTGGAAAACAGCTTTTAAAACGCTGCCTTACGCTGCGACAGCGACATTTCAAAAACGCCCGCTTATTCTGTGAAAAACACAGCGTAAGCGGGCGCTCTCTATTTTCGTCTGATTTTTACCGGATCGGACGGTTTTAGAATCTGACATTTCGCCCCTCATTGCGCAGGTATGCAACGTATTGGCGGTCATGTATTTGAGCCATCGCTTTCCTGCAGGCGCTGTCAATTACGAATTCCGTTCCAGAATTCTTTTATAGCTTCGATACATCAGATAAACCCCTGCCGTGCAGTCCAAAACAAGCATCACAATCCCAACGCCTAACGAAATCAGGCAGCAGATTCCGGAAAGCATAAATGCGAACGCGCACTTTTGATACAGCATCCCCATTTCCAGATTGTAAGCCGTGACATCTTTTACCTTCGATTTTAACGTTTTATCTCCACTCCAGAAAGTGATAGGCTCTTTGCTGTTTTTTTCAAAGATCCCGATAATCAAAAACGGAACCGCGCATAAAAGACACGATATCAGTCCGACGATTTTTTCTGCCATAATAAAACCCGCCTTCTATTGTCTTGGATTGAAGCCGTTATGCAAGCATGTTGACTCACTTGCGCTCATTATATCTCAGTTTGGAAAGAAAGACAATTCCACACCATGGATTCATCAAGCAATCAGGAAAGTTTTTCTTCATCCCTGATATTTCTTCGCCTGCACACGGAACATTTTCGCATATGTTCCGTCCTGTTTCATCAGCTCTTCATGGTTGCCCTGTTCCGTGATTTTTCCTCCATCGAACAGATAAATTCGATCCGCCATTCTTGTCGTTGAAAGCCGGTGTGAAATAAAGATTACCGTGCGGTCTTTTGCCGCCGCTTCAATTGTTTTATTGAGTTCATATTCCGCAATCGGGTCGAGCGCGCTGGATGGTTCATCCAAAATCAGGATGTCGCTGTTTTGGGCAAAAGCGCGCGCAATCGCGATTTTCTGTCCCTCTCCACCGGAAAGATTGATGCCCTTTTCGTCAAATTCCCGCGTCAGCTCCGTATCCGCCTTTTGGGGCAGTTTCTGGTATTTTTCGGAAAAACCGGCAGCCGTAAGTGCACTCTCTACCGCCTCTTTTTGCGCATCCGTATAAGTACCGCCCATCACATTTTCTCCGATGGTCGCCGCAAAAATTTTATAGTCCTGAAATACGCTTCCGATGTGCGCCCGAAAGGATGAAATATCATAATTTCGGATATCTGTTCCGTTATAAAAAATCGCCCCATCCGTCACATCATACAGCCGCATCAAAAGCTTCGTTAGCGTCGTTTTCCCCGCGCCGTTGTAACCGACAATCGCGATCTTTTCCCCTTTTCGAACCGTAAAAGAAACGTCCGAAAGTACCTGTTTGGGGTTCTTTTCGGGGAACGGATAGGTAAACGAAACGTGCCTTAATTCCAACGATTTGAAGGCTTCCGCTTTTTCTGTTCCGTTTAAAATCTGCGGTTTCTGCGTCACGAATGTACGGAATTTTTCCGCATAGATGCTGTGTTCCTGGAACTGCGCCAAAAATCCGATCAACTGGTTTACCCGCATGAACAGCTTCCACGTCGCACTGATTCCGACCGAAAAATCGCCGAGCGTAAAGGCTACATCCGTCAGATACCGCCACATCAGATAGCCCAAGAGTCCGACGTTAAACAGTACGCTCGTAATCAGCTCCGACGCCAGCGAAATTCCGATTAATTTCGGAGCATATTTTTTTGCACAGGCAATTTTTTCCTCCGCAGTCTGCTCATAATCCTCCTGCAAAAGTGCTCCCATATTTCCCATCCGCAGTTCTTTTGCGTATTCATTTTGATAGAAAACCCGCGTAAAATAATCCAGCTTCCGGGTGATCGGGTTCATTTCCTTCGCCTTTGCATAACGGATCTGGTTTGCTTTTGTCCGGACAAAAAATCCCAGCACGGAAGACGCTAAAACAACCAGCGCCGCCATCCAGTCAATCGCCGCAAAAACCGCTCCCATTCCGACCAGCGTAATCACACAACTGCAAAGGCTGCACACGTCTGTCAAAACCTTCACCGCACGGGTATCGGACTCTCGGATTGCCCAGATGAAATCGTTGTAAAACTCTGTGTTGTCGTAGGACGCAAGATCCAACTGAAGCGCTTTTTCATACAGCTTCGTCTGCATCCTTTCATGGAGCTTTAAATTTGCGTTCGGGCGGTACACATTTGCCAGCCATTTCCCGTAAAGCGTCAACACCATGCGGTACCCGATCATGCAAAAAGTGACCGCCAGAACCTGTCGGTAATCCGCTCCTTTTTCCAATGCGTCGAACAGGTATTTTACATACAGCATTCCGACGAGAATATCCCAGGCCGAATTTCCAATCACCAATAAAAGCTCTAATGCCAGATATCCCGGCGTATATTTTCGCACATATTTCAGCAGGAACAACACACTTTTCATCGAAATCTGTTTGCCGTTTTTCTTCCTGCTGCGAATTCTTTTTGATCCCATTTTCAGTCCCCTGTCAAATCCCCTTACGAAATATATTTTTCCGCCTGTTTATGGAACATGTCCGCATATTTCCCGTTCTGCGCAATCAGCTCTGAATGCGTCCCCTGTTCTGCAATCTGTCCGTTTTCCAGAAGGTAAATCCGATCAGCAAATGTCGCGCTGGACAGCCGGTGGAGAATGTAAATCACCGTCTTATCCCGGAAACTGTCAAAAATCGTTTCAAACATTTTATTCTCCGCAATCGGATCGAGCGCGCTGGAGGGTTCATCCAGAATCAGAACCGGTGCATCCTTCGCAATCGCCCTGGCAATGGCGAGCTTCTGTGTCTCCCCGCCGGAAAATACTGCGCCGTCCGGGGCAAATTCCCTGCCGACAAGCGTATCCATTTTATTTGGCAAATCGTTTATCCGTTCCAGCATATCGGCCTTTTGCAGCGCTGTTTCCGCATCCTTTCTCTGCTGCCCGGAAAGCGGTCTTTTCACCATAATATTTTCTGCAACCGTCTCCGAAAAGAGCTGAAAATCCTGAAATACAGTTCCGAACTGGTTTCGATAAGACGCGATCGGATACTCCCCAATCCACTTTCCGTTGCATAAAATGTGCCCCTGTGTCGGATCATAAAACCGCAGCAAAAGCTTTACCAGTGTCGTTTTTCCGGATCCGTTCTGCCCGACAATCGCGATCTTTTCCCCGGCGCGAATCCGCAGGCTGATATTCTTCAATGCCGCCGTTTCCTGCCCCTCGTAGGAAAAGCTTACATGCTCAAGCTCCAGCTCTTTAAATACTCCAACCGCTTCCCCATTTGCCTTGTCTGGTGTCTGGTTCTCATATTCCAGAAAGCTTCTGATATTGTCGATAAACCGTGAATTTTCACCAAACGCTACAAAAATGTCCCCGAACTCACCGACCAGATATGCGATGTTTGTCAGAGAATTGATAACCACAAAGCAGTCCCCCAGCAGCATCGTTTTGGAAACCAACGTCCGGTACACTGCAACCAGAATTGAAACGAAATAAACGCCGACTTCATATAACAGCGCCAGAATATATTCCAGTGTCATGATCGAAAAACCGTACTGACTGACGGTTTCCTTTAACCTGGCCACGCTTTGTTTCATCTTCTGTAACATGACCTGATACATCTGCGTCAGGCGCAATTCCTTTGCATAGTCGCTCAGATAAAAAACGCGTTGGACATAATCCTTTTCCCTGGAAATCTCCTGATTTTTCATGTCGCGTTCATATTTTAAATCGTTATATTTTCCGCCGAGCAGCAGTGTGCCGATAAACGGCAGCACCGCCAGAAGAACGAAAATCGGATCGATCTGGAAAATCAAAACGCCGATCGAGCAGACCGTAATCGTATCCACAATCAGGTCGCAGAAATTGTCCAGCATCTTCATCGCCCGCTGCGACGTTTCCGACAGCGCTTTTACATAGCTGTCATAAAATTTCGGGCGTTCAAAGCACCCCAGATCGACCGAAAGCGCCTTTTTCTGCAAAATCGTTTGCAGCTCTTTTTCGATCCTGCAGGATTCGATCTCCATCATGGCATTTTTAAATTGCAGCAGGGCGTTGTATGCCAGCGTGAACACAAATACCGCACCCGCTGTCACCGCAATTTTCGTCAGCTTTTCGCCCTTTTGCAGCGCATTGATCACATACTGGTAAATCCACGTCGTCATGAAAAACGTATTAAATCCGCGGAGCACGGAAAAGAAAATCAGGAACAGCGGGAACCACCCGCTGCCTTTCCTGATCAGTTTCAGAATATAGATATGGTTGTCGATAATCCTTTTGATTTCTTTCATATTTCCCGCTCATTTCTGCGCACGCTTTTTGCGCATAACGAGTTTGTGTCAAGTGCTACGCACAAAGCAATCCGGTATCAAAGGGGTCAAAATACTTTTTGACCCCAACAACATCTTTACTCCACTTCCACACAAACCGGATAATGATCGGACAGCCATACGTTGCCCTCTTTGTCTGTCCACTTCACAGGCTCGCCGGTCTTGATGTCGCCCTTCACCAGCAGAAAATCAATGCTGCAGGGATGATCTTCTTCCGTGAAGCCGTGATAGGTGATGCCGATATGCTCGGTTACATTGGTGTATTCCGGATACTCTTTTAAAATTTCGAATTCCGGGTCCTGCGGCTCTGCATTGAAATCGCCGGTGATCATCGTAGGTGCATCGGGATAAAGCTGCTCGGTTTTTAATTTTTCCAGAATCTGACGAAGCCCCAGGATTCTCGCCTGTGCGCCGATATGGTCCAGATGGGTGTTTACAATACGGAATACCTTGCCGGTTTCCAGATCCTCAAACAGCGCTTCGTTGCAGATTCTCGGGCAAATGCTCTGCTCTGCGTAGCGGGATGCAGGCACATAAGGCGTCTCAGACAGCCAGTAGGACTGCATCTCCATCAGGTTTAAGCGATCCTTGCGGTATGCGATGCTGACCTGCTCATCCCGAAGCTCCGGGCTGCGTCCGCAGCCGATTACATAATACTCTGTCAGGTTTTCTTTCAGCCATTTTGCGATATGCGGCAGCACTTCCTGAAAGCAGATCATATCAGGCTTCTCCTGCGCGATTTTCTTTAAAATCAAATCCTTGCGGTATTCAAAATTGTTCTCCCCGTCCTGCCCAAAATCACAGCGGATATTAAATGTTACCAGTTTCATGATGAATCCTCCCATTTCCCCTTTTTCGAGTCTTTTCTTATAATTTCGCTTATTTACAGTTCACTCGCACCATTCGCAAAAGCGCATCTTCGATGCTTTCCGCTGCTTCGCAGCTCATTTTTGCTCATAAAATGGCGCTCCCTTCGTGCCC
>NZ_JAOQJY010000004.1:58196-201154 GCF_025567525.1 Gallintestinimicrobium propionicum
TTCATAAGCTGCTGTGGCTCAGTCGGTAGAGCGTCGCATTGGTAGTGCGGAGGTCACGGGTCCGATTCCCGTCAGCAGCTCTTCTGTTTCTTTTAAAGAACAGAATAAAGCAGTTTCTTATTGACAGATTCGTTTTTGTCTGATAAGATATCTAACAGTGACTGCTACAATTTCATATGCTGCTGTGGCTCAGTCGGTAGAGCGTCGCATTGGTAGTGCGGAGGTCACGGGTCCGATTCCCGTCAGCAGCTTTTCAAGCATCTCAGAGGAATCTGAGGTGCTTTTTAGTTCATGACAATAGAATGCTCGCAGAGCGTGCATTCTATTGATATCAGACCGGTGTATTACGGTGTGCAAATGGTGATTTGTGGTGGAAAATCCAGATTTCACTCTGTGTCCACATGGTTTTTAGGGATTTTGTTATGTAAAGTCAAGGGTATTGGCTTTTCCAACCGGATCCGGTATCTGGCAGGCTCTTTTACGAAGACGCGTAACCGCATTGTAAAAAGAACTGGGAGAGATCCCGTGCTCAGTACACCATGCCGCATCCGTCAGACCGCTCTGCCTGCACTCAGTCACCAGTTTCATCCATTCATCCAGGGAACGCCCTGGGGCACGTTTGTCAGCCATAATGAAACCTCCATGTGTAGTGAATTTCTATCTCCTATCAACGGAATGGAGTAAAAATCTATTTCCTATCATCATTATGGACTACAAAATAGCCAGTGAAAAGTTACCCAGAAATTAAGCGCTTACCTTTTATATATTTCCAGACAACAGAAAAACCCGTAGAACCGAAGTTCTACGGGTATCTTACGTTTGGACACAACGTTATCTTGCGATAACAAATCTATATTCAGATTGTATTACTCGATGATTGTAGCAACTGTACCTGATCCTACTGTACGTCCACCTTCACGATACTTTAATATCATTTTACCTCATATTTTTTATGGTTTTCTCTCCAAAATACAGTGAAAAACGACTGATTTGTACTATTTATTTTTATTTGCCTGATTTCTTGGCACCGTTTTGGCACCGGAAGCCTCAGTCAAAAAGCTTCTCTTCTGTTGTTTATACTCTTCTCTATCAGCTTTAATTTATAGCCAAAAAGCAGCCAGTTTTTCATATAAATAATTTCTAATAACTTTTATCGCCTTTCTTCAAAGGAGAAAACGTAATCTTATTTGCCAAAAGAAAAAGAATTATTATTACAATACCAAATCCCACAAAAAGTGAACTTGTATCAACAACAGTAACTTTGTATATAATACTAATCACAAAAGATACCACTGGCGCGCATGCGTATGTAAGTGAAAATCGAATTGCAGAAACACGTCCTATATATTCTTTAGTAACTTCTTTTACAAATTTCACTTGTACATAAGTAATCATTAATCCCAATGCTGCACCAATTATTATCGAACCGATTAGCAACAGTAATTTTTGAGTTATAGGATTTGCAATATATTTTGAAACAAATGCAATAAAAACATAGTATACACCTAAAACAATTCCACAAAATGTAACAAGTGTATTATTTTTTTTCTCCTCTTTCATTTTTGCAAAAGTCAATGATCCCAAAATAGTACCAATAGTTACGCTTACACTTAGTAATGAAACAATTTTGGCATCTCCACTAAACATTTCTCTTGCAATCGGGGCGAGCAGTGCATCAAATGGAACCACTGCTGAATTAATTAGAATACATAAAAAACATAGTTTTAATAGCTTCTTATGGTCAAATACATAACTAAATCCACCTCTAAGCGAAATTAAATATTCTCTGCCAATTATTCGGTTTGTCTTCTTTTCTTCTTGAACAGAAAATTCTATTTTTACTATAAGCAACGCTGATATTAAAAATATCAAAGCATCTATCGCTAAAGAAATACCTATTCCAAATGAACTAATCACTATGCCTGACAAGCCAGTTCCAACTAATACTGCTATTTTGGTACAAGACACATTGACACTTACACCTTTATCATAATGTTCATTAGGAAGTACATGCTGAATAACTGCTACCCCTGCTGGCATATGAAATGCTTCTATTAATGAAATGGATATTGTCATAAAAACCAATATTAATGGTGAAAGCATGTTTTGTGTATATACATATAATATATACAAAACTAACAGAACTCGAGCTATATCTGAAAGTACTAACACTTTCTTTTTATTCATATTCTCGACTAATGGACCTATAAATGGTTGAATAATTACAGAAGTAGCTTGATTAATACCAAAAATAATCGCAGACCACCCTGCACTATTTGTAAGTAAATATACCAACCATGTAAAAAGTATTGTATCTAATGAATCACCACAGCGGTTAATAATATTAGAAGTCAGCAGATAAACATAATTGTGGTTATGATATAACTCATGTTTATTCATATTTGTTACCTCTCTAATCATAATTTAGATTGTTTAATTTCGCAAGCTATCTTATAAAGATCCTGATGTTTTAAAGCCGCTGCTTTTTCTATAACATTATCAATTTCTGATATATCATTAAGTGATTCCAAATATTTTTTCCATTTTTTCATTTCAACATTATATGCACAGTATCTATTTTCACTTTCAAATGAGCCGTTAATGCAATAACGACTATTACTACATCCTCCTAAGCATCGTTCTGTATAACGACATTCTCTGCAAAATCCTTTTAACTTACTACTATCAAAATTTCTATTCCACTTAAAAGAGTCCGGACTTTCCCAAATCGACTTTAAAGATTTTTCACGAATATTTCCCGCTACTAATGTTTTATCTCTAATAGAAGTACAAGCAACAATATCTCCATTATGCAGAATACCAATTACATGCTTTCCTGCTCCACAACCTGTCCAAGACCAATTATCATTAAGAAAATTCTCATTTACTTTTATATCTTTATTGCTATAATAACCTATGCAATCTGCCAAAACAATTAACAACTTACCTCCAATTTTATTATATGCAAAATCAATAATAGAAAGAATATCTTGAGGTTCTATAAGCCATTCTGGGCGTTTTGCAAAATTCCCCATTGGTAATGCAATCTGTAACTGCCAACTATTAACTCCCAAATCACTTAATAATTGATATAGTTCTTCCAATTCACATATATTTTCTTTATTTATTGAAGTTATTACTGATGTCGAAATATTATTTTTTCTTAATTCTTTCAATGCTTTAATACTTTTATTGAATGATCCCGATCTCCGTATAAAATCGTGAGTTTTTTCAAGACCATCAATACTTAAACAGACACTTCTAATTCCTGATGTTATCGCATTATGAATAAAGTTTTCATCAATCAACCAACCATTTGTAATAATACTTGTTATTATGCCATTATCTACTAATCTTTTCGCAATAATATGCCAGTCACTACGTGTCGTAGGTTCCCCTCCAGATAATGTAATAACTTTTAATCCCAAATCTTTTAATTGGTCACACACCTAAAGAGCTTCTGATGTATTCAACTCATCGGGTAGCGCTTCTGCACAACTTGAACCGCAATGTTTACAACGCATATTACAACCCATTGTTATTTCCCATACAGCTGTAGTTAATTTATTCATATATTCTCTCCTATAATCCTTTTTAAATAAAAAAGACCTACTCTATATTTCTTTTTACATAGAGCAAGTCTTTTCTACAAACTACATTCTCACACCTGTTCCGTACATAACTGGTCCAAATAAGTTCTTAGAGGTTTTTAATTCAGAAATCTCTACAAACTCCAAGCTCAATTCTTCAAGATTAAACATTTTTATCCACCTCCCGTTTATTGAATTTATCTTAAGAATACATCTCTTATTTTCAAATGTCAAGTTATTTTCATTATTTTTTCCAAATTTCGAGTTCAAATTCTCGTTTTATTTGTAACATATTTTCCATTTTCTACGCATACATCAGATCTCTTAACCACTTATAAATGTCCGTAAAATTGCAAAAGCAACTGGAATCAGTGCTACAACCTTATATTCAATCATTCAAAAAGATTCCAATATTCGATTTGATTTTGCTTTAAGACTTGCAAACGAATTGCAAATTGATGTGAATGAGATATGTTCTGCCAGTCCATTTTCTGACACAATTAAGGAAGAAGAGATTTATCCTACACTTCCAGACGGTTTGAACGGAGCCTTAGACGCAAGTCGTGTAAAGACTTACTTAAAAAATTCTATGTATCCGTTGATGTATCTTTTTGGCAAAAATAGTATGCCTGATGTAGATAATCTACTTACATCATTCTATCAGCTTGATGATGAAGCCAGACAGGAAGTTGTAGAAACAATCCGTCTGAAACTGCAATATCATCGAGATCCGAAACGTGCTGAACAGATCAAGCAGATTAAAGGTTGGTAAAAAATCACTCCTGTGAATGGCAAACATTCGCAGGAGTTTCTTTTTGGGCACCGTTTTGGCACCACTGGTCTTATTTTTCAATTTTAAATTTATCTGTATTTTATCTTGCTGATAAATATTTCGCTATTTCTCTACTTATAATTTTTCAAATCATTCTCTCTTTAAGATACAGAAAAACCCGTAGAACCGAAGTTCTACGGGTATCTTACGTTTGGACACAACGTTATCTTGCGATAACAAATCTATATTCAGATTGTATTACTCGATGATTGTAGCAACTGTACCTGATCCTACTGTACGTCCACCTTCACGTATTGCGACTCGCGGCGCACAAACGTCCGCGAAGCCATTCTTTACCTTATTTCCTGTGTCCGAAACAGCATCGGCAAAAATTCTGCCGCACACTTTCTCCACACATTCCAGTCGTGTCCGCCCTCGTAGACCCGGCGCACCTGCTTAAAGCCGTAATCCTCGCAGAGCTGATCCTCCTGCATAAACCACGAAAAGAAGGAATCCTCACGCCCCATCGCACGGAACAGAAGTCTCGTATTCTGATTGAATGCCTCTACGTCCGCAAACGCCTGCATCAAATGGCTGTCCGCAATTTCCTCCACACCGATATAATTGCGCAGAAAGCCGGAAAAAAGCCCGATCCAGGCAAATTTTTCCGGATAGGAAAACGCTGCCATGGCCGCCTGCATCGATCCCATCGAAAGCCCGGCGACCGCACAGTTTTCCCGTCCCGTCAGTACGCGGTAACGCGCCTCTACATACGGCATCAGATCCTGCGTCAGAAATTTCGTAAACAATGACGGATTGATTTTTTTCTCCGGATCTCCGTCCTCGGACATCATCCCGTCCGCCATGACGATCAGCATCGGCATGACTTTTTTCTCAGAAAGAAAGTTGTCCATCATCCAGCCGATTCTTCCCTGCCAGACCCAGCTTCCCTCATTTTCTCCGAAACCGTGCTGCAGATACAGCACCGGAAGCCGCAGCTGATCCCGGTCATATCCGGGCGGCGCATACACCAAACAGCTTTCCGTCTGTCCCGTCACTTCAGAATAAAAATATTCATGCCGGATGCTCCCATGTAGAACGTCCTTTAAACGGCACGCTTCCATGACCGGTCCGATTTCCAGATAATTGCACGGTCTGGAATGCCCGTAGCCGATGGGCAAATAGGGACTCGCGATCTCAACGCTGTCCACATACAACGCCGCATAATAAAAGCCAGGCTCCAGCGGCAGCGTCACCTCCCAGAGATTGCGCTCCACCTCCAGCAGGATATAGGTATCCTGCCCTATGACGATCTTTACGTCGCAGGCATTTTTCATCCAGAGCTTCAAAAAAGGCGTTCCATCCTGTCGATAAAAAATTCCCTGCTCCGGCTGCTTTTCATGCAGTGCGGTCAGGGACGCAGGATAGGGTCTGTGAAAGGAAACCGCCTGATCCTGCAAAAACAGATTTTCCGTCATATGTACTCATTCCTCTCCTTTGGACGGGCGCAGCACTTCCTTTTCCTGCTCCGTCTTTTTATCCAGCGCCCGGCGCAGCTTTCCGCGGCTGCGCTGCAGGGCGTTATCCGTACTTTTCCCGTCTCTGCCGAGCACCTTTGCGATCTCCCGGTAGCCCATGCCGGTCAGGTGCAGATCCATGACCTGCTTTTCTAACGGCGTCAGCTCCTGCTCGATCGTTTCTTCCAGAAGTCTCGTGTTTTCCTGATCGATGACAAGCTCCTCCGGACTTTTTTCCCAGACATCCTCCGGCTCATACGCCTGTTTGTCCTCGTCCCGGTCCTCCGGCTGGCTCAATGAGACATAATGATTTAAGGGCGCATGCTTTTTGCGTGCGCCCGCCTCTACTGCCGTATAAATCTGTCTGGAAATACAAAGGTCTGCAAAGGTGGAAAAAGACGCGTCCCTGTCTTTTTCATAATCCCGCACCGCCTTGAACAGCCCGATCATTCCCTCCTGGATCAGATCCTCCTGATCCGCGCCCGGAAGATACATCAAACGCGCCTTTCTCCGCACCAGATCCTTATATTTTTCCATCAGATAATCCATGACGCTGCCATCGCCGTCCCGCAGCCTCCGGATCAGTTCATCGTCCTGACATTCTTCGTATTTTTTCATGCTTCCTGCCAATTTCGCCAATTTTCTCTCAGATGCCCTTACTGCAGACGCTGACGCACAATTTCATAAGCCAGAACACCCGCTGCCACGGAAGCGTTCAGAGAATCGATATCGCCTTTCATCGGAATGGATGCGACCATGTCGCATTTCTCCTTCACAAGACGTCCAACGCCCTCTCCTTCATTGCCGATAACAAGTCCGATCGGCCCTTTTAAATTCAGGTCATACATCGTCGTGCCGCCCATATCTGCACAGACAAACCAGATGCCCTCTTTCTTGAGCTCTTCGATGGTCTTTGCGAGGTTCGTCACCCTTGCCACCGGAGTAAAGTTAAGCGCTCCTGCACTGGTTTTTGCCACAACCGCCGTCAGCCCTGCCGCCCGGTTTTTGGGAACGATCACGCCGTGTGCGCCCGCCAGGTTGGCGGTTCGGATAATCGCGCCGAGGTTGTGCGGATCTTCGATGTTATCCAGTAAAAATAAAAACGGTGCTTCGCCTTTTTGACGGGCATTGTCCAGAATCTCTTCCACAGTCGCATATTCGTAAGCCGCCGCATAGGCAATGACACCCTGATGCTTTCCGGTTTCAGAAAGCTGATCCAGGCGTTCCTTTGTTACAAATTTAACAGGCGTCTGTTTCGCCTTTGCTTCCCGTTTGATCGTCAGGATCGGTCCGTCCTGGCAGCCGTCCAGAATGAACAGCTTGTCGATCGGACGTCCTGCCCGGTACGCCTCGATCACCGCATTTCTGCCTTCTATTGTAAATTCTTCATAACGCATCTGCGTGCTCTCCTATTTGATCATATTTGCTGCCCGGTCAGCTCCAGCCCTTTCGCAATCAGCCAAAGCAGCCGGTCGGTCTGGTCGGTCAGGTATAAAAATCCATACAGTGCTTCCAATCCGGTCGCCTTGCGGTAATCCCCGATCGATGCATTTTTGGCTGCTGAATGGGAATGGGCGTTCCGCCCTCTGCGGTAAACTGCCTGCTCTTCTGCAGTCAGCTCCTCCATCAGCGCATCCGCCTGTGCTGCCTGCGCCTGCGCCTTTACGATGGAGCTCTTTTTGGTATGCAGGACGCCGGGTGCAGTATTGCCGCGCTCCACAACGATCGTGCGGATGACCAGATCATAGATGCAGTCCCCGACAAACGCCAGTGTCAGCGGGGAATAGGTCCGGATGTCCACCCGATCGCATACAAATTTCTTCCGGATTGCGCCAAGCAGGCTCAGGCTCTCTTCCATTTTACGCCCTCTCTGGTATCCTCCAGCACGATGCCCATATCCAGAAGCTGCTGTCTGATTTCATCTGCGCGCGCGAAGTTTTTCGCTTTGCGGGCAGCCTGACGCTCTTCAATCAGAGCCTCCACGTCTGCATCCAGCAGCTCTTCCTTTTTCTCTACGATCAGACCGCAGACATCGCTGAGGGTTGTGATCTTTTCTTTCAGAGCCTCCCAGAATGCCTTGGTGTGCTCTGTATCACCGCAGGTGTTGGCAAATTTTACCAGCTCGAAGATCGCTGCGATTGCATCCGCGGTGTTGAAATCATCGTCCATCGCCTGATCAAATTTCGCTTCAAATCCTGCTGCCTGCGCAAGAAGCTCCTTCTCCTGCTCTGTCAGCTCGCTGTCTTCTGCGTTCTGCGCCTTAAACTGCAGAGTAGCAACTGCAGTGCGGATTCTTTCCAGGCTGTTTGCAGCGGCCTCCATCAGCTCTGCGCTGAAATTTAAGGGGCTTCTGTAGTGGGCGGAAAGCATGAAGAAGCGCAGCACCATCGGATCATATTTTGCAACGATATCGCGGACGGTAAAGAAATTGCCCGCAGATTTGCTCATCTTGTGGTTGTCGATATTTAAAAAGGCATTATGCATCCAATAATGTGCGAAGGGTTTTCCGTTTGCAGCCTCGGACTGCGCGATTTCGTTTTCATGATGCGGGAAAATCAGATCTTCGCCGCCTGCATGGATGTCAATTTCATCCCCCAGATACTTTTTGCTCATGACGGAGCACTCAATGTGCCAGCCCGGTCTGCCGTCGCACCACGGGGATTTCCAGAAAGGCTCGCCCTCTTTTTTGGGCTTCCAGAGGACAAAATCCAGCGGATCTTCCTTCTGGTCTGCACCGGAAACCAGCAGGGAACGCTTGCCGCCCTCTAAGTCATCCAGATTTTTGTGGGAAAGCTTGCCGTAATCCTTGAAGCTTCTGACACGGTAGTAAACCGTGCCATCTTCCGCTGCATAGGCATAGCCTTTTTCGATCAGCGTGCGGATCATCTCTTCCATGCCGCAGATCTCCTGTGTAGCCTGAGGATGGGTTGTTGCCGGACGGACATTTAAGGAAGCCATATCCTTTTTGCACTCTGCAATATAGCGTTCGGAAATGACATTCGCATCTACGCCCTCTTCTACCGCTTTTTTGATGATTTTATCGTCCACGTCGGTGAAGTTGCTGACATAGTTTACCTCGTAGCCCTTATGCTCCATATAGCGGCGCACGGTGTCAAACACGATCATCGGACGCGCATTTCCGATATGAATAAAGTTGTAAACGGTCGGACCGCATACATACATGCGTACCTTTCCGGGCTCGATCGGTACAAATTCTTCTTTTTTCTTTGTCAATGTATTATAAATTTTCATTCTGTTTTTCGTTTCCTTTCGTATTGTTTTTCGATTCCTTTTCTTTTTCCAGACGCTTCACTTCCACTTCCAGCTCGAGAACCCGGTTGATCAGCTCGCTGTTTGCTTTCTGCAGCGTCATAATGTCCTCCCGCACCGGATCTGGTAAATGCACCTGATCCAGAGTTTCCCGCGGGAGCGGCTGATTGTACCGGCGCACCACTCTGCCCGGGACACCGACTACCGTAGAGTTGGGAGGCACCGCTGAAAGCACGACGCTTCCCGCACCGATCTTGGAATTTTCCCCAATTGTAAAGGATCCAAGCACCTTCGCGCCCGCGCTGATCATGACATTATCGCCGACAGTCGGATGACGCTTTCCCTGCTCCTTTCCGGTTCCGCCCAGTGTCACACCCTGATACAGGGTCACATTATTGCCGATCTCTGCGGTTTCTCCAATGATAACGCCGTTTCCGTGGTCGATAAAGAAGCCTTTTCCGATTTTCGCACCCGGATGGATTTCAATGCCGGTTTTGCGCACCGCGCGCTGTGAAATCCATCTCGCCAGGAAATAATGCCCGGACAGATACAGTTTATGCGCCACACGGTAGTGCAGCATCGCCCGGAAACTCGGATATAAAAAAACTTCCATGGAAGAATGAATCGCCGGATCCCGCTCTCTGATCAGCCGGATCTCTTCTTTTACATTTCCGATGATTCCCATATCCGAAACTCTCCTTTCCCTTTTCTCGAATAATCACAGCAGTTCCCAACGTCTCGTGTATGCTATGCACGGACTTTGGAGCATTGCTTTGCAATATACAATAGAATACACGCTCTGTGAACCTTCTATTGTCATAAAAAAAGGAATTTTTCGCCTCTGTAGCCTAGAGACGAAAAATTCCGCGGTTCCACTCTGTTTCAGGATTCCAAATCCTGCCCTCAGGCGCGTAACGTGCGCAATTCGTACTCTGCTCATGCCGTCGGCTTCGCAGAATCTGCTCCCGGATGCACTTTCTGCACAGACCTGCGGGGACTGCTCTCAGCCAATGGCATTCCCTCTCTGGCGCCGTCTATCTGCATACTCTTTCCGTTCCATGCATTTTCCAATCTGTTCATTTCAGCGATATCGCAGATGCTCCGGCTTTGGCGATTCGCGACTTCCCGAAGTATCTGCACAACTATAATTAGGATAAAAAATTTTCTTCTCTTTGTCAAGGGCTGCCGGTGTTTTTGTTCCGCCTGCGCTGAGTAGGGTAGTGTCCCCTTTTCTTATTTTATGCAGCGAGCGAGGGCTTCGATGCCAGCTTTGACAGCTGCCCCAACGTTCCCGTCACTTTACAAAGATTGCGCCATGCGACAGGCAGACTTACTGCACGCCACAACCGCCGCAGCCGCCGCAGCCGCTGGTCACATTCTGGTCGTAGAGTCCCATCGGACTGTTTAACAGACAGATCGCCTGCGCAGAAATACCCTCTCCGGCTCCGGTAAAGCCAAGTCCTTCCTCGGTCGTCGCCTTTACATTGATCTGCGATACGTCGATTTTGAGCGCATCCGCCATGTTCTGGCGCATCTGATCGATGTGCGGGCGCATCTTCGGCGCCTGGGCGATGATCGTCGCATCGATATTTTCAATTAGAAAGCAGTGCTCTTCCAGCAGCTCCCCTACTTTCTGCAAAAGCAGAATGCTGCTGATTCCCTTATAGGCGGGATCTGTATCCGGAAAATGCTTACCGATATCGCCGAGTGCTGCTGCTCCAAGCAGGGCGTCCATCACGGCATGTACGAGCACATCCGCATCAGAATGTCCTAAAAGTCCCTTTTCATACGGGATTTCCACGCCGCCCATAATCAGTTTGCAACCCTCCTGCAATCTATGCACATCATATCCCATTCCAATTCGCATCTTTTCTTTTCCTCCTGTTTTCGCGTCTTGATCAGCCCTCCGGCTCGATCATCCGGTAGCCGACGCCGATTTCTGTAAAAATATACTCCGGCTGTGCCGGATTTTTCTCAAGCTTACGTCGGATATTCGCCATGTTGACCCGCAGAATCCGGTTATTATTTTCCATGTTTGGTCCCCAGATTTCCCGGATCATAAAATCATAGGTCAGAACCTTTCCCGCATAACGGCTCAAAAGGCTCACCAGCCGAAACTCATTCTGTGTCAGGTTCAGATCTAAGCCGCCCTTATAGGCACGATGTTTATCGTAATCGATCAGCAGGTCTTTCGCCTCAAAAACGCCCGTCATTCCACCTGCCGGTCCCTGATAGCCAGTTCTCGAATGACGGATCGCTGCCCGGATTCTCGCCAGCATTTCCGATGTTCCAAACGGCTTCGTGATATAATCGTCCGCTCCGAGGTCCAGTGCCTCCACCTTGTCCTTTTCATGGCTCCGCGCAGAAATCACAACGACCGGCATGCCCGACCATTTCCGAAGTCTGCTCAAAATTTCCATACCATCTATATCCGGAAGCCCAAGATCCAGAATCACCAGATCCGGACACTGGGATGTAATCAGGCTGTAGCCCTCCTCGCCGGTATCCGCCGAAATGACATCGTAACGGTTCGCTTCCAGAATTGTCCGGAAAAATTTGCGGATGCTTCGGTCATCCTCGATAATCAGAATTCTGTCCCTTACTTCCATTCAGGCTTCCTCCATCCAGTTTTCTTCCTGACAGGGCAGCCAGAACTGGATCCTCGCTCCCCTGTGCGCCGCCATATTTTCCGCCTTCATGTCGCCCTGATGCGCCTGAATAATGCTCATGCAGACCGATAGTCCGATCCCCATGCTCCGTTTTCCATCGCTCGCAGCATGATCGCCGGTCGGAAGCTGTCCTTCGAAAATAATCGGCAAAATCGCCGGATCAATTCCCTTTCCGTTATCCTCCACGCAGAACAGCACCCGTTCCGGCAGTTTTTGAACGGATATTCGTATTTTTGTGGTTTTTTTCCCATGTATCGCAGAATTTTCCATCAGGTTTACCAAAACCTGCTCCACCAAAATGCCGTCCATCGGAGCCATCACGACCTCCTCCGGCATGCTCGTTTCTACTTCGATCTGCGCAAACTGCTTCTGGAACTTCCCAACCGCCCCGCCTACGACCTCTTCTACGACCTCCCAGGTCGTCTGAAGCTGCGCACGATCCCCGTTAATTCGCGTGATCGAAAGCAGGTTTTCCACCATCCGGATCAGCCACCGGGATTCGTCGCGAATACCTTCTAAAAGCTCCACCTTCTCCTGCCGTCCCAGCGCGTCGTAATTGTCTAAAATTCCCGACGCGGATGCCTGAATTGACGTCAGAGGCGTCCGGATATCGTGGGACACTGCCCGCAACAGATTGGCGCGTGTCTTTTCTTTTTCCACTTCCAGACGTATCTGCTCCTGCCATTTAATCTGCGTCGTCAGCGCGCTCACCATAACCGCCGTCGCCAGCATCACCACAAAGGTCAGCGGATAGCCTGTAATCGAAAAATTCAACTCAAAGTACGGGTAGGTGAACACATAATTGACCAAAACCACCGCAGCCATCGCTGACAGAATCCCATAAACATATCCTTCCGTGAACCGCGCCACAATCACGACCGCAAGCACGAACAGCAGCGGCACATGCGTATCCGCCTCTGAAAAATGCTGCAGTGCCAGACATACAATCGTCGCAGCGCCCATAATGCCCACCGTGATCAGGATGTTTCTTAGGATCGTCCGCCCTTTTTGTTCCGGGTTCTGTTTTCGTTCTATCATATTCTTTCTCTGCATCAGTGTTCTCCGAATGCCTTTCTCTTCTGTATCTTACCATATCTTTCTGCAAAATGGGGAAAAAAATCCCGCCGGCGGACTGTCTCTATCTGCGGCGGGACTGCTTTTTGCAATTTTTTAAGCGTATAAGGATTTTCCATGAACAACCTTTCCGTATATTTTCTGTGCCAGCACCACAACCAGGCTCACGCACAGGTACAGGGTGGGAAGTCCGCCCAGAATTCCCATTACCACAAGCATAATCGCACCAAAAATCTGACTCATTTTTTCTTTACCCCGCTTTCTGCATATTCTCTCCGTAACGCTTTTTTGCGTGTCCGGGATTTCAAAAAGCATCATACCAAACCAGCTTTTTTTCTTCCATAGATTCGACACACCCTTAACATCTGCTTAGCTTTCTGCAGGCTTTCTTAGCGGCTTCTGAACAATCAGTTCCCCGATTATTTTTCTGTACATAAACCGTTCACAAAGTTTTCATCTTTCGGTCAGACTCCTGTCACATCTGACTTGTATGATAAGAGCATAGATAAAGAAAAACTTTTTCTGAAATACTTCTTTTTCATACCAGCCGGCAGGAGCACACCTGCCGGCCCTCCTTTTGTTATTCCATCGACAGTCACATAAAAAAGAATGTGCCTTGGCACATTCTCGCGCCGAGGCGCGGTTGCCTCGGCAACCATCTACCCTTGCGCCGAGTGCGCATCCTCGCGGAGTTTTTTTGTCGTATGGAAACGAAGTTTCCTATACGACAAAAAAGCCGTGTGTCCGGCACAGCATCTTTCGATGCCTGCCAAAACACACGGCTTTTTTATTCATGACAATAGAATGTTCGCGGAGCGTGCATTCTATTGTTGCAGCTGCAGGATAGAGGTTTTCTCTTATTCGCCGCCTTTTTCAAATCATTTCGAAGTTGTTCTCAGTATGAATTATGCTTCAGATTTTCAGTAAAGAATCCCGTATCTTACAGGAAAATGTATTTCAAAATAAACAGCACTGCCAGTACCCACATCAGAGGGGTAATCTTTTTTGCCTTACCAGCTACTGCATTCAGTACAACGAAGGAAATAACGCCGAACGAAATACCTTCAGAAATAGAATACATGAAGGGCATTGCAAAAATGCAGATGAATGCAGGAATTGCTTCCAGCATATCGCTCCAGTTGATCTTCGCTACAGACTGCATCATGAAGAAACCAACAACGATCAGTGCAGGAGCAGTTGCAAAGGAAGGAATTGCAAGGAAGATCGGAGAGAAGAACAGTGCCAGGATGAACAGTAATCCGGAAACAATAGAGGTCAGACCTGTTCTGCCGCCTTCTGCAATACCGGAAGAAGACTCTACGAAAGTAGTGATGGTAGAGGTACCCAGGCATGCACCAACGGTTGTACCTACAGCGTCAGCCATCAGAGCACCCTTGATGCCAGGCAGCTTGCCTTCTTTGTCCAGCATGTTTGCCTTTGTCGCACATCCGATCAGAGTTCCCAGTGTGTCGAAGATATCAACAAACAGGAATGCAAATACTACAACAACAAAGTTCAGAGATGCAATTGCAGAGAAATCCATCTTGAACAGGGTCGGTGCAACAGATGCAGGTGCGGAAATGATGCCGCTGGGGATCAGGCTGTAGAAACCAGCTTCTGCATTCGGAACATACAAGCCTGTCAGCTGACAGATAATACCCAGTACCCATGTGATCAGGATACCCAGCAGGATGTTGCCCTTTACGTTCTTGATCACCAGGAAGGCTGTGATCAGCAGACCAATCAGTGCCAGTACCACGGTAATGCCTTCGGACTGGAAGGTGCCTGCTTTTACAGAGCCATTAAAGGAGAACAGACCTACCAGTGTGGAACCATCCACTACGATATGTGCATTCTGCAGACCAATAAAGGTGATGAACAGACCAATACCAACAGATACTGCAACCTTCAGGCTCGCAGGAATCGCATTAAAGATTGCTTCACGCACATTTGTCAGGGACAGGATAATAAAGATAATACCCTCAACAAATACTGCAGTCAGAGCAACTTCCCAGCTGTAACCCATGCCCAGGACAACCGTATAGGCGAAGTAAGCATTCAGACCCATACCAGCGGAAAGTACGAAGGGCAGGTTAGCAAACAGTGCCATACAGAAAGAGCCGATTGCAGATGCCAGCGCAGTTGCTGTAAAAATAGCACCTGTATCCATTCCGGTTGCGCCGAGGATGCTCGGGTTAACCGCAAGGATATACGCCATGGTCATGAAAGTTGTGAGACCGGCGATGACTTCTGTCTTCACGTCGGTGCCGTGTTCTTTCAGTTTAAAAAAGTTTTCCATCGTTTATCTCCTCCTCATACTGATAACAAACAAGTCCAGTGTAACACAGTTTTCCGGATTTGGCTTTCCCTTTTTCATTTTTTTTTAAATTTTACCGAAAGCTGCATTATCACGTGATCCACATAGTTTCCTCGCGCCATTCGCAAAAGCGCATCTTCGATGCTTTTCGCTGCGCTACAACGCAGCTCCTTTTGCTCATGAATTGGCGCTCTCTTTTCAGCTTTCTGGTTACAGATTCTCATGCAAGCATGGAATCTGTAACCAGAAAGCTGCGAGTAAACTGGTAAAACAAAAACGCTCCGGATTTCTCCGAAGCGTTCCAATCATAGCGAGAGGGGGATTCGAACCCTCGACACTGCGGGTATGAACCGCATGCTCTAGCCAACTGAGCTATCTCGCCATAAAATAGATATGGGGCCTATAGGGCTCGAACCTATGACCCTCTGCTTGTAAGGCAGATGCTCTCCCAGCTGAGCTAAGACCCCATAATTTCTGCTGCAGGTGCATCACCTGCAACCGACTTTGTTAGTATACAAAACAATGCAGAATTTGTCAACAGTTATTTTCAAGTTTTTATTCTGCTGCTTTTTATGGCACGGCTCAGTTCACCGCATCCGTTCGCCCACGTGATTCCCCGAACGTTCACCGCGTCATTGGCGCAGCTCCTTTTGCTTGTGAACTGGTAAAACAAAACGCTCCGGATTTTTCCGAAGCGTTCTACCATAGCGAGAGGGGGATTCGAACCCTCGACACTGCGGGTATGAACCGCATGCTCTAGCCAACTGAGCTATCTCGCCACAAATATATATGGGGCCTATAGGGCTCGAACCTATGACCCTCTGCTTGTAAGGCAGATGCTCTCCCAGCTGAGCTAAGACCCCATAATTGTTTGTCGCTCTTCGCGACTGCTTGATTATAATATCAAAGGTTTCTGAAAAAGTCAATGGGTAATTTTATTTTTTTACAGTTCACACGCAGCTTCCCGGGTACAGATTCCATGCTTGCATGAGAATCTGTGCATGGGAAGCTACGAAGGGAGCGCCATTCTATGAGCAAAAGGAGCTGCGTAGCAGCGGAAAGCCTCGCAGAGGCGTTTTTGCGAATGGCGCGGGTGAACTGTAACTTTTCAGCAGTTCACTCGTAGCTTCCCGGGTACAGATTTCATGCTCGCATGAGAATCTGTGCATGGGAAGCTACGAAGGGCAGCACCATCATAATTTCATCCGCATAGCTTCCGTCCGGGAGCTTGAAGGCATTGGGCATTCTGCCGACCTCCTGAAATCCCAGCTTCTGATATAAATGGAGTGCACTGCTGTTGTCCGAAAATACGCCAAGCTCCAGCTGTTCATAGCCAGCCTTGCGCGCCAGATCAATCGCGCCGTTTATGAGCACCGTTCCCAGACCGGTATTCCAGTATTCCTGAACTACTGCAATTCCAAGGCTCGCCCGATGGCGCACCTTAAACCGTTCCCCGATGGGAAATATACCCACATTTCCAACAACACTTCCATCCTGAGTCAGTGCCCCCAGCATAAATGTCTGCTTTGATTCTCTCGTATTCTGCAGAATTTTTCGCTCGTTCTCCAGCGTATAAACCGCTTCCTCCGGAAGACGCATCAGAAAATGGGTCTCCTGTGCTGTTTTCTGTAAGTAAACCAGCATGGCTTCTGCATCTCCAGCATTCAGCTGCCGCACAAAAACCTCTCTTTTGTCCTTTAACACCAGCTTCCTTGCTGTCTCATAATACAGATCTGCTGTCATAGCTTTCCTCATTTCTGTACACATTTTTTGCGCATGTCGAGTTTGTGTCAAGTGCGCAGACACAAATCTCGCGATTGAAAAATTTTATTTTTCAATCTTTTCCTCCTGTCTGTGCTTCTGCTGCATCTTTATATCATGAACTTCGTTCATGATCGGCATTCGCCGTTCGCGATGAGCAAGCTTCGCCTGTTCCCGCTCACTTGCGCTCATTATATCACGAGCCAGCGCTCTGCGCTGCCAGTTCAATCAGACACTTCTGAAATTCTGTCAAAATCTCCCCATAGGGAACTGCCCAGCAGGTGCCGTAGGTATCACCACCGGAAATACTCCCAACCCAAATCCCATTCTGCGTATAAACCGCGCCGCCGCTTGAACCGTAACTCGTTTCCGAATAGAACTGCAGCACATTCTGACCCGGATTGTTCGGATAGATGACGGACAGCTGATCCAGAACGCCGATACAGCTGGCAGAACTCGGGCTGTCCAGAGAGCTCACGGCAACAAGTGCGTCGCCTGTTTTCATTCCAAGCGCGGACGCGTCCGTTCCGGCTGCCGGGGTAATCCCGCCCAGCACTTCCTCCGGCAGCTGGCTGTATTCCACCGTCAGAAATCCTGTGTCTGTCTCGGTGCTGCGATACAGCACAGCAGCGCTGCATCTTGTTCCGTCCGGCAGAATCACTTCTGTATGGTTATGTTTTAAGCAATGCGCTGCTGTCGCAATATAAATTCTGCTGCCGTCCATCACCAGCACCACGCCGCTTCCGTCCGACCGGCGGATCAGTCCGAGTTCATCTACATCACTGTAATTGATCACGGATACGTTATGAGATTTCGTCATGACGCCGACCACATCTGCGACTGGCTGCAGCGCTTTGGAAACCGTCTGTACCTGCTCCTGTGAGGTGAGCCGATGCAGGTTCGCCGCTTTCGTCCCATATGCCGGCGCACCGTAGTCAGAGGTTTCTGTACTTTCCGCCTGCGCTGCAGGCTCTGCCGCTGCTGCCGTCATCGGTACAGAGCTTATCATCATCGAAATTGTAAGCAGCAAACCCGCCGCTGTTTTCCAGACGTTCGTTTTCTGAATCATGAAAAGAAACCCTCCCCATTCTGCAGGAGTCTTGCCCAAGGCAATCGTATACCAGGCATCCGGTTCTGCCCTCCTGCAAAATCTGACCAAACTACTTCTTTTTCCCAATTGTCCTCTCTGCTGCCCTGCCTGTCAAGAAAAATTTGCTCTGTTGTGTTCCCATCCCGGCGAATTTGTTCCGGGCACTGCGTTCTTTCTTAAACTATCGCTTATTTTTGTTCGTCGAAGTCCACCAACAAATTGCTATTCAAGTTGAAAAATTTTTTAATTCCGCTATACTTACTGTTAGAAAATAGCTTATTTTATAACGAAAGAGGACATTTCATGCATACATCCAGAAAAAATCTATTCCTTTATCTTCCGATCCTGATTTTATTCCTGGCGTCGTTTATCTGGGTTTTGAAAGCGCCGGATCATTTTTCGTGGTCGGCGGATCTTTATCTGAGAAACGATGACACATCCGTCCTGTCCCAGCTTTTTTACAGCGACAATGACGAACTTTCGCAGGACAACTCCACTGATGGAACCCGGGACGGTAACATCGTCACCTTTTCCGGTCTGCCCGATCTGCGTAGTCTTACCTTATTTCGGTTTGACCCGACGAATACCCAGGAATCCTATCGCGTCACACACGTCGGCTTTTTTCTAAACGGAGAAGCTTTTTTCACAATGAATGCCGCCGATCTGGAAGCCCAGGCTTTCCCCGTCAACGCCTCCTGGCAGTTAAACGGGGAAGAGCTCGTTTTCACACCGCAAAATCCCGACAGCAGCTTTTTGCTTTCTGCTGACAGTATCCGGGAGGCTGCCGAAAATGCGGCTGCAAAGCTCCACGTTTTATATGTGCGCCAGCGCTTTTTCCTTGCCCTGTCCATCGCGCTGCTGCTCTGTGTGCTTTTATTTTTCCGCAATGGTATCGCTTCTTATCTGAAAACGTTGTTCCTGCCGGACAGCTCCGGGCACTTTGACTGGTTTGCCCTCATCAGCACGGCGGTGATTGCAGGTGCACTGCTCGTCGTCTGTATCATCGGTTTGTTTTCTGCCCTCGGTCTGCATCCCGACGAATGGGACGTCAAAGCCTGTCTGGATTACGGCATGACGCACTTTCTGCCGCCCGATATGCGGGATCCCGCTGTTGCTCAGACCTATAGCGGCTACGGTTACACCAAGCTGGAAAATTACACCTGGTACTTTTATCTTGCCGGAAAGATCGCCCTGCTTTTTAAAACGATGTTCTGCAGCCTTGCCTACTACCGCGTTCCGAACCTTTTGCTGTTTGCTGCCCTCGCCTTTTATTTTGTCCGGAATATCCGTCAGAAAAACTGGCTCATGGTCGCACTCGGAATCTGCGTCCAGTCCTGGTACATTTTTTCCTATACGACGGCAGATGCGCTGGATTTTACCATCGCTTTCGCGATCACCTGCCTGCTGTGCAACCCGCAGAGTCTGCTTTATCGCACCGTAGAAAAGAAAAAATTATGCCGGAGAGATATTCCTGCTTTTCTTCTTTTAGGGCTTTTGTTTGGCAACATCGCCCTCGGAAAGCAGTGCTATCTCGCGATTCTGGCGCTGTCCTTCTTCGTCCTTTTGCTGCGGCTGATCTGGCAGAAAGACCCCTTACAGAAAAAAGTGCTCTGGCGTAATTATCTGATTATTGTGGGCGTTTTTCTCGCCGTCTTTGCATTCCGGGCTGGCTTTGACATCGCGCACTACGGTACGGAAAAATCCCAGGTCAAGGAAGCGGTCGCCATCCAGTACGCCGACTACGACAAAAATCCGTCTACCCCGACCGAAGAGCTGAACCCGTCCTGGCATATGTACAGCCGCGGCTATACGCTTTCTGACGTCTTTGCCGAAAACCCGGACTGGTTTGCCATGAGCTACAAGAGCTTTTGCGGACTTTTACAGGATCACGATACCGGCGCGTGGTACTACTGGTGCATGGGGCTGCTCTATCTTACACTGTTTGCAGGAATCGGAATCGCCACGTTCCGACAACCTGACAATCTGCAGGGCAAAATCCGTTTTGTTATCTGCACGCTGCTGATGGTGGGTGAGCTTGCTGCATCCATTGTAAACTCCTGGCTGATCGAATCCATGGCTCAGGGACGCTATCTGCTGCCATGTATTCTGATCGCCGGATACCTTGCAAGCACCGTCCCGGAGCTGTTCCAGAAAAAAATCTACCGCACACTGCTTAGTATCGCCGGAATTTTATCCGTCGGCTACTTTGGACTGGTCGGTATCCCGCTGTTTTTCTAAGCTCTGCAGAAAACTGCAGCACTGCCATTGGAGGAAACTATGATCTCACCGGAAATCATTCATGTGAACTATATCAAAAAGGAAGCACAGACCGGAAGCTACTGCGGCATGCGATATCGGCTTTCCAAAGGAAAAAATGAAGAGGGGGACTGTATGGACGTCACGATCTGGCCAGAGCCCTTCTGCTTTGTCAAAACGCCCGCCGAGCAAAAGACAACAAAACAGTTTCCCCTGACCCAGGAGGGCTGTCTGGAAGCTGTCGCGTGGTTAAACGAACAACATAAAAGCCGCAGCTGGTAAAAACCAGCTGCGGCTTTTTTTATCGTATAAAAGACTTCGTTTCTATACGATAATTCCACTCTGCAAGGACGCATAAGCGGCTGAGTGAAATTATGTTGCTTATGCAATCCGCCGCAGACTTAAGAAGCCTGCGGCGCGGGATTTCATTTTTACATTCTGTCAGGTGCGGAGAAGCCCAGTACATCGATGCAGGTTTCCAGCACTTCTTTGGTCAGCTTCAGCAGTGCAATCCAGCCTGCCTGCTTCTTCTGATCCTCTTCTGCCAGAATCTTTGTCTCATGGTAAAACTTGTTGAACGCGTTCGCCAGATCATAAATGTACGCGCAGATCTTATGGGGCGCAGTTTCCTCACAGGCACTGTCCATCATTGCATTGAAGCTGCACAGCTGACGCATCAGATCTTTTTCGGAAGCGCCCTGCGCCTCCTCCAGGCACAGGTTTTCCAGGCTCTTTCCCTGCTCCTGATACTTGGCAAGGATCGATTTAATACGCACGATTGTATACAGAATATACGGACCCGTGTCTCCCTCGAAGGAAGTGAAGCGATCAATATCGAAGATATAGTCCTTAGAAGCCTGATTGGACAGATCTCCGTATTTGATTGCGGAAAGACCGATGATTTTGGCGATCTTTCTTGCCTCTTCCTCAGACAGATCATGACGGCTTTCGGATACCTTACGGTACATTTCCTCGTCAATATCGCGGATCAGGTATTCCAGACGCATAACGCCGCCCTCTCTCGTCTTGAAGGGCTTTCCGTCCTTGCCGTTCATCGTGCCGAAACCAACATATTTTAACTCTGTTTCAGGTGTTACCAGCCCCGCCTTTTTCGCTACACGGAACACCTGTACAAAGTGCATCTCCTGACGCTTGTCCGCAAGATAGATCAGGGAATCCGCATGCAGATTCTCCATACGGTCCACGATTGTTGCAAGGTCTGTCGTTGCATACAGCGCCGCGCCATCGGATTTTAAGATGATGCAGGGCGGCATTTCCTTCGTATCGGTATCCTCTTTAACATCTACAACCAGCGCGCCCTGGCTTTCATACGCAAGGCCGGATTCTTTTAAACGACTTACCAGTCCCGGAATGAGCGGGTCTGCATCGGATTCTCCCTTCCAGAGATCAAATTCCACATCCAGGTTGCTATAGTTTTTTTTCAGATCGGCTACAGATACCGCAATAATATGCTTCCACAGCGCGCGGTAGCCACGGTCACCGCTTTGCAGGCGCAGCGTTGCTTCCAGCGCTGCCTCCTTATACGCAGGATCTTCTTTGGACTTGCCGCTCGCTGTCGGATAGATTTCTTCCAGCTCAGATACGGTAAAGGGAGCCTCCTGCGGATATTCCCCGGTAAAGCTTTCATCAAAATAAGGCAGCTCGGGCTTGCGTGCTTTTAACTCGGTAATGATCAGACCCATCTGCAGTCCCCAGTCGCCCAGATGGACATCGCCGATAACCCTATGTCCTTTGTAACGGTTGATCCGCTTGATGCTTTCGCCGATGACTGCGGAGCGCAGATGACCGACGTGGAGCGGCTTTGCAACGTTGGGACCGCCGTAATCGACAACGATGGTTTTTTTCTTTTCGGGAGGCTCTACGCCAAACTTCTCCGCTGCAGCCATCTCCTTTAAATATTCACAGACAAAACTGTCCTTTACTTTCAGGTTCAAAAATCCGGGCGCAACCGCAGATACTTCAGAAAATACTGCGCTGTCCGTCAGCTTTTCCGCTACGTCGTTGGCGATCATGATCGGGGCTTTATGGTATTTTTTTGCGCCCGCCATCGCGCCGTTACACTGATATTCGCACAGATCGGGACGGTTGGACACGGTTACGCGTCCCAACTGTGCCTCATAACCTGCAGCTTCAAAGCCTTTTCCCATCTCTTCGGAAATGAGCTCCAAAAATTTCTTCATGTTCGTTCTCCAATCTATCTCCTGTAATAAGCGAGCACTTTTTTAATCGCAGTGATGACGCTTTCCACGTCCTCGTCTGTCATGCTGTAAAAGAGCGGGATGCTCATCACATGCTCATACAGGTACTCCGCATTCGGGCACAGTCCCTTGGGATAGCCCAGCTTTTCATAATAGGAATGCCAGTAAACCGGCAGATAGTGCACCTGTACATGCACATTTTCCGCATACAACGCATCGAAAAACTCTCTTCTGGTGCAGGTCAGCAGCTCAGGGTTTAACTGAATGACATACAAATGGCGTGCCGTCTTTGACTCCGGGATCTCCCGCTGCAGCACAAGCTCCGGGCACTCTGCAAATGCTTCGTTGTAGCGTTTTACAATCTGAGTTCTTCTTTCGATAAAACGGTCCAGCTTGTCTAACTGGCTGAGCAAAAGCGCCGCCTGAAAATCTGTCATCCGATAGTTATAGCCGAGCTCAACCTGTTCATTGTACCACTTCGCATCGGTCGGATGTACCATCTCATCCGGATTTCTCGTAATTCCGTGAGAGCGCAGCCGAAGCAGCCTGTGATACAGCTTCTCATCGTTGGTCGCAATCGCGCCGCCTTCTCCGGCTGTTACGGTTTTGACCGGATGAAAACTGAAGGTTGTAAAATCTGCGATGCTGCCGACTTTTTTATTTTTATACTGTGTGCCGATCGCATGCGCCGCATCCTCGATCAGCATCAGATTATGCTCCTTGCAGATCTGACGGATCTCATCCAGCTCCACTGCCTGACCGGTAAAATCCACCGCAACGACAGCTTTGGTCTTTTCTGTGATATGGCTGCGGATGCTCTCCGGGTCGATGTTGTAGGTGTCACGCTTTACATCAGCAAATACCGGCGTTCCGCCGCAATACAAAATGCAGTTGGCGGAAGCAGCAAACGTCAGGGGGGTTACGATTACCTCATCCCCTTTCGTAATGCCCGCCGCCATCGCAGCCAGATGCAGCGCCGCCGTTCCGTTGCTGACCATAACGACATAGTTTGCCCCGGTTACTTCGCACAAACGCTTCTCCAGCTCTGTCACCTTCGGTCCACAGGTAAGCGCATCGCTGCGCAGCACATTTGCAACCGCTTCTATGTCCGCATCATCAATATACTGGTGCCCATAGGAAATCGGTGTCTTCCGAACCGGCTCCCCGCCAAAAATTGCTAACTGTTCCATTCTAATCTCCATTTCGCTCAAAACTGTGCAAACTATGCCCGTCTGCATTTCTTCTATCATACCACCCCGGCGGTCAATACGCAACAAGTCTTGCTTTCATATCGTCGGCAGGAAAGCAAAACTTCTGCCGGTTCTCCTTTTTTACAGGACTTTTTCCCCACTGTCATAAAATTCAAAAATCATTTCCAGATACGGCTGCAGGACGCTGTTTGGCGCGCGGTAAATTTCATGCCGGATATCGGGCACAACCACCAGCTGTCCATCTGGGATCCTCTTGATAAACTCTTTTTGTGCTCCGGGCGTTACGAGCGTATCTTTTCCCGCCTGAAATAAAAGCACCGGCGTCTTCACCTTTTTCGCCTGCTTTTTGCTGATGACAAATTTTCCGGCATTGATCGCTTCCCTGCCCCATTCATAGCTTCCCGAAGAGGTCTGGCAGCTTTCATCCTCCCGCCGCTTTTTCATATAATAATCATGGCGCGCTTCGGAGCTGCAGGACGCATCCGCAAAAGACTCTTCCGGATCAAAAGTGCCCTGTGTGAGCAGACGATCCTTCCCATTGCCTCCGAACACTTTAAAATCACACAGCACCCGCGCTGCCCATGACGGCACGCCGCCCAGATTTACTCCCAACATCGGTGCATTCAGAACCGCTTTGGCAAAATCCTCAGGGTACTGCTCCAGATAAAATGCGCCGATACAGCCGCCCATGGAATGTGCGTACAGATACAGCGGCAGATCTTTTGCCATCGGCTTCACCACTGTTTTGACGAACCGGTGCAGATCTTTTACATATCGGGAAAACAATCCAATGTGTACAATTGTGTGATCTTCCACTTCACGCATGGATTTTCCATGCCCTCTGTGATCCATAATCGCCACCTGATATCCCTGCAGATAAAAATAGTAAATCAATTCATGATATTTCAGGCAGGACTCTGTAAAGCCATAGCTGATCACGATCGTCCCTTTTTGTGTCTCCTGCGGATACAGTTCATAATACAGACCGCCCGTCTTAGCTGTTTTTTTCTGAGCCACACCGTCTTCTGGTGCGTTCTCGGACTTTTGCGATGTGCTGTCTGCCGATGCCGCATCACGCTCCTGCGATTCACTGCCTTCGGGCGCGACCTCCATCCACCCGCAAATCTGAACCTGTTTCAGAAACGGCTCTACCTGGCTGTCCATTTCCTGTTCCAGATTTTCTTCTGCGATACACTGCATTCTGCAGGAATTATTTTCCTTTAAAACCGTTTTTTTCATTCGTATTCTCCATATAAAATATAAAAAGAATGTGCCTTAGTATATTTTTGCGCCGAGGCGCGGTTGCTTCGGCAACCATCTACCCTTGCGTCGAGTGTGCATCCTCGCGGAGCGTTTTTTATTGTATAGAAACGAACTTTCTTATGCAACAATAGAATGCACGCTCTGTGAGCATTCTATTGTCATGAACAAATAAAAAACCTGCTGACACGAAATCAGCAGGTATCGAATCTTTGTGGGGGGATGGCAGGACATCCTCCTTGCGGAAAACATCCTGCCTGATTTTGTGGGTTGATAACTTCTCAACTTGATCATATTGTATCGCACCACTGTATCTTTTGTCAACTACTTTTTCAAAATATACCTTGCAGTTCACTCGTACCTTTTTGTAAGCAGATTTTCATGCGAGCATGAAATCTGCCCCCAAACGGTACGAGTGAACTGTAACAATAGAATATTTTCCCCAAAAAAGATATATACTGATCCCAAAAGCTTTCCTATCGCTTTTTAAATCCAACAATGAAAAGGAGGTTTTTGTCATGTATCCTGTAATTCCAGAATCAGACCGTCCTTCTGACCTTGCGGATGACTGCATCCTCTCTCCCGACGGTGTCAATCCGGTTTCCAAAAACGACGAAGCGCCGTCTGAAAAAAATCTGTTCGACGACAAGATCGCGGTATATCCTGTTCCGGGTGCGACCCTTCCGTTTTATTTTCCGGGTTATCCCAACCAGCCGCTGTAGGGCGTTCTTACAGCTCCCGCGCGGCGTCGGCAACACTGCGGACACCGACTAATCGGATGCCGGAAATTTTCGGCATTTTTTCGAGACAGACCTGGGGGAGGATACAGGTTGTGAAACCGAGCTTCTGCGCCTCCCTCACTCTCTGCTCCGCCATCGAAACGGCGCGTACTTCCCCGCTCAGGCCCACTTCCCCGAAGGCGACAACGCCCTCCGGGACGGGGCTGTTTTTGAAGCTCGACATGATTGCCATCACGATTCCAAGATCGATGGCAGGCTCTGTAATCCGAATGCCGCCCGCCAGATTGACGTAAGCATCACACCCCCCGATCTGCATGCCAAGCCGTTTTTCCAATACCGCCATCAGCAAATTGACGCGGTTAAAATCCGTTCCGGTCGTCTGACGGCGTGGAATGCCAAAATTGCTGTGGCAGACGAGCGCCTGAATCTCCGTGAGCATCGGACGAGTCCCCTCCATTGAGCAGGAGACGACCGAGCCGCTCGCGCCGGCAGGTCTGCCATTTAACATGAATTCCGACGGGTTTAACACCTCTGTCAGCCCCTCTTGGCGCATCTCAAACACACCGATCTCATCGGTTGAGCCAAAACGGTTCTTGACACCCCGAAGGATTCGATAAGATGCATGTCGGTCGCCCTCAAAATACAACACCGTATCCACCATATGCTCGAGCACTCTGGGACCTGCAACCGTTCCCTCTTTGGTCACATGGCCGACGATAAAAATCGAAATACCGAGCCCTTTTGCCAGCCGCAGCAAAACACCAGTCGATTCGCGCACCTGCGACACGCTGCCGGGCGCCGCGCTGACCGCTTCATTGTACATCGTCTGGATGGAGTCAATGATGACGATCTGAGGCTTTTTCTGCTGGATTACCTCCTCAATCCGATTCAGGTTCGTCTCACAGAACAGCTCCAGCGTGTCCGAAAAATCGCCGATCCGCATCGCGCGCATTTTGATCTGGCGTAAGGATTCCTCGCCTGATACATACAAAATGTGCTGCTTTTTTAACGAAAGGTTCCTGCACATCTGCAAAAGAAGCGTCGATTTGCCGATACCCGGGTCGCCGCCGACCAGCGTCAGCGAGCCGGTAACGATTCCGCCGCCCAGTACCCGGTCGAGCTCTCCCATCCCGGTTTCCGTGCGTCTTTCCTCTTCCATCGAAATTTCATTCAGCACCGCCGGAGCGCTCTGCACCCCGGACAGCACCTGCTTTTTCTCTTTTCCGCCTGCGGACACGGAAACCGGTTCCTCTACGAGGGAGTTCCACGCCTTACAGCCCGGACACTGCCCCAGCCATTTTGCCGTTTCATAGCCGCATTCCTGACAGAAAAATCTGGTTTTTATTTTGGTTGCCATTTATTTTGAAATTTCTACCTTTACTTCTCCGATTCCAGCAAGCTCCACGCTCACATTCAGCTTTCCGCCAAGGTTCGTGCGCATTCTGCCCGCATCCTCACCGTTGATTTTCACATCATATTCCGTATCTTCCTCCAGACCGAGTGTGATCTGCGCGTCCTCTGTGCCCTCTACCGTGAAGCTGACGCCATTTTCGCTCTCCGCAAAATGCTCTACGCTCGTGCCGGGCACAGATTCATAGACAAACATGCCGTTTCTTTCCAGCTTGGTAATCTCTTTAAAAGTCTTTACCTTGTACTCATCGCCGCCAGCCTCAAAGCCCTCCTTCTTGCTCTTTTCCTGCAGAAGATGATTACCGAAGCTGATCTTTCCGTCTGCTTCTGTTCTGATGAGTTCTGCTACTGCTGCCATTCTTTTGTCCTCCTGTCCGCCTTTGCGGCGGTTTGCTGTTTATTTGTTTTTGACGCTGAAAACAACTTTATTCTCGCGGAAGCCTGCACTCACATGATCGCCGGATTTTACCCGTCCCGACAGAATTTCTTCCGCAAGTGCGTCCTCGATCAGCGTCTGAATTGCTCTCTTTAACGGTCTTGCACCCATTTTCAGGTTGCTGTATTTTTCTACGATATGCTCTTTCAGAGATGGTGTCAGTGTCAGGCTGATATCCAGCTGCGTCCGGCAGCGCGTAATCAGGCTCTGCGCCAGCAGATTGATAATTCGCTTCATATCGTCTTTTGTCAGCTGATGGAATACGATCGTTTCATCAATCCGGTTTAAAAATTCCGGTTTGAACAGGCGTTTTACCTCTTCCATCACGCCGGATTTCATCTTTTCGTAAGTCTTTTGCGCATCTTCTTTTGCCGCAAAGCCGAGATTTTTGGGCTCCACAATCCGCTGTGCACCGGCGTTGGACGTCATGATGATGACGGTATTTTTGAAGCTGACCTTCCTGCCTCTGGAATCCGTGATATGCCCATCGTCCAGCACCTGTAGCAAAATATTGAAAACATCCGGGTGCGCTTTCTCGATTTCGTCGAATAAAACCACCGAATACGGATTTCTGCGAACCTTTTCAGAAAGCTGTCCGCCCTCGTCAAAGCCGACATAGCCCGGAGGCGAGCCGATCATTTTCGAAACAGAGTGCCCTTCCATATATTCCGACATGTCCACGCGGATCAGCGCGTTTTCTGAACCAAACATCGCTTCTGCCAGCGCCTTGGAAAGCTCCGTCTTTCCGACACCTGTGGGACCGAGGAACAAAAACGAACCGATCGGTCGTCTCGGATCCTGCAGTCCGACTCTGCCGCGGCGCATCGCCCGCGCAACGCTCGATACGGCTTCTTCCTGTCCGATCACGCGCTTGTGCAGAATAGATTCCAGCTTTAACAGCCGTTCGCTCTCTTTTTCGGTCAGGCGGCTCACCGGAACCTTTGTCCAAGTGGAAATGACCTTTGCGATATCCTCTGCTGTCACCTCTGGCTGCCCCTTTTTGCGGCTCTTTTCCTGCCGTTTCTGGTGCTTTTCGTAACGGGCGAGTGCCTCCTTTAGCCTTTGTTTTAGTCTGGAGGCCTCCTCCAAATCCTGATCGCGAATCGCCTGCTCCAGCTTTTCGTCCAGCGTTTTGATTTCCTTTGCCTGGTCTGTTGCCTCGTCAGTCGTCTGCATCCGCTGCAGGCGCACCGCAGCAGCCGCCTCGTCCATCACGTCGATCGCCTTGTCCGGGAGCTTCCGGTCGTTGATATAGCGATTGGAAAGATGTACTGCGGCCTCGAGGGCTTCCGGCAGAATCTTTACTTTATGATGCTCTTCATATCTGGAAACGATTCCCTGTAAAATGCCGATCGCCTCTTTTTCCGTTGGCTCTTCGACCGTAACCGGCTGAAAACGGCGTTCCAGAGCAGCATCTTTTTCGATATATTTGCGGTATTCTTCCAGCGTTGTCGCGCCGATCAGCTGAATCTCGCCGCGCGCAAGGGACGGCTTTAAAATGTTGGAAGCGTCAATCGCCCCCTCTGCGCCGCCTGCACCGATCAGTGTGTGCAGCTCATCCAAAAACAGTAAAATATTTCCGTCGTCTGTCACCTCACGGATGACCTTACGAATTCGCTCCTCAAATTCGCCGCGGTATTTGCTTCCCGCGATCATCCCGGACAGATCCAGCATCAGAACCCGTTTATCCTTTACCGTATCCGGCACGCTGCCCTCCGTAATCCGAAGTGCAAGTCCCTCGACGATCGCCGTTTTGCCGACACCGGGTTCTCCTACCAGGCACGGATTGTTCTTCGTCCTGCGGCTTAAAATCTGAATCACGCGCCCAATCTCCTGATCGCGCCCGACAACCGGATCGAGCTTTCCCTGTGCAGCCAGCTTCGTCAGATCCCGGCTGTAAAGCTCCAGCGTCCCGGTCTGGCTCTTTTTTTGCCTGCGTCCCAGCTCTTCGCGGTACGCCGTAGGGTCCAGTCCTGCTGCCAGGAGCGTATCCCGCATGATTTTCTGCAGCGGCAGCGACAGCGTCTGCAGCACCCGCACTGCAACATTATCCCCATCTCCTAAAAGCGCTAACAAAATGTGCTCCGTTCCGGTCAGCGCGCTGCCTGCCTTTTCCGCCTGTCTGTGGCTTTCCTCCAGAACTTCCTCTGCCCGGGGGGAATAACCGTCCCGCTCTATGACCGGATTGGGCGTCTCCGGAGCCAGCAGATCCTGAATCATTTCCCGGATCGCCTCTTCTTTTGCCCCGTTTTCCGTCAGAACCCTTGATGCCACGCCGGTTCCTTCTTTGATCAGGCCCAGCAGGATATGCTCTGTCCCAACATAATTCTGATGCAGGCTTTTTGCCGCCCGCCCTGCCAAAAGCAGGGCAGTTTTTGCCTTATCCGTAAACTGTGACTGCATCTGTTATAGTCCTCCATACTCTTCATAAATCTCATCTATCAAAGCATGTACTTCCTCGCGGGAAATATTCCGACAACTTGCCCGTGCCAGAATGACCCGCAGCGACTCCCGCATCTGCTCCAGATCACTGATCCGATCTGCATCAATCGCAATCACTGCGCCGCGGCGTCTGTCCACCTTGACGAAGCCCTCCTGCTTGAGCACGGTATATGCCTTATTCACTGTATGCATGTTAATCCCAATGGATTCTGCAAGCTGCCGCACGCTCGGGAGGGACTCTCCCTCCTTGAGCCTGTTTGTCGCAATCCCGACAATGATCTGATTGCGCAGCTGTATATATAACGCTTCTTCGCTGTTAAAATCGACTTCCAGAATCATGCTGATCTCCCATCCATTTTCTCTTTAAAGTGTTCTAGAAACACTATAACAAGAATCCTGAAAATAGTCAACAATAGCATGCACGCGCTGCGAGCATGCTATTGTCATGAATAAAACAAAACACCCGGCACTGCTGTTTCCTGTGCTCCCGCCAGACAGCGGGCAGTTTGCAGCAAAAGCCGGATGTTTTTTATGGATTCACGGCAATAGAATGTTCGCAGAACGTGCTTCTATTGTTTTCTGAATGCTTGCTTTTTGGAAGATTTATTTCAGGTCAAGGAATTCAAATTCGAGATCGTCATCATCCAGGAAATTCCTGGACTGCCAATCTTTGGATTTGCCCTTTTTGCGGCGCGGACGTTCTTCTTCCTCTTCCTCGTCCTCATCCTCGTCATCCTCGTCTTCATATTCGTCGACTCTGGGGCGACGGACAGGCTTCTTTACCGGAGCCTTCTTTGCCGGACGGCGGCGCGGACGCTCTTCTTCCTCTTCCTCGTCCTCATCCTCGTCATCGTCTTCGTCCTCGTCGTCATCCTCTTCTACATAACGGGCAGGCTTTTTGCGGCCAAAGCGGCGCGGACGTTCTTCTTCCTCTTCCTCATCCTCATCGTCGTCTTCGTCATCCTCGTCGTCCTCTTCGTCATCATCATAATCGTCATAGTCTTCATACGTGCTTCTGACTTTGATGATCAGGATTGTTACAACGATAATCAGAACTACGATTACAAACGCCATCAGAATAACGACAAAGCGCATGCTCTTTGCGGTCTGGTCGATGGTCGCCTGGTTGTTCTTGTTGGTCTCCTCTGCATTCAGCAGGTCACTGACCTGATATCTGGTTCCCATAGTATTATCATGCAGATACCATGCACTGCTGCCGCTTCCGTCATCCTCAAAGGCGACGGAATAATCTGCGGAGTTGTCTACGATCGGCTCCTCCTCCGGTTCCTCCGTCTCCTGAGTTTCGTCAACAGCCGGCTCTGCTGTCGCCTCCGACACATGTGCCTCTACCAGATCGGAACGGATATATCCGCTTACATTATCAAATGTTACTGCATACCAGGTCTTGCCGTCGCTGCCCTGTGTCTCGCCGGTAACGGTCAGCTCCTGTCCGCTGGCTGCCTTACCTGCAACGCTTGCGCTGGTGGAAGCTTCGCTTCTGATATTAACGCTGGAAGAGGTTACGGTTGCGCTGGTAACGGTTCCTGCAGCAGCTGTCCCTGCTGCGTTATCCTCTGCGGCTGCATCAGCATTTCCGTCCTCTGCAGCATTGGTGTCGGTTGTTGTGGTCGTTGTCGTTCCGCTCGGGGAAGAGGTCAGCGGTACAGCGCCGACTTCCATTGTGGATGTAAATAAAAATACCGCAGCAAGTGCACATCCCAGCACAGTGCTGAACTTGGTCGTCCATTTCATCATTCTAGTTTACGTACCTTTCTGATTCCGATCCGCAAAGGTCTCTGCGGACCTTTTCTCTTTTCCAAACTCCTCAGCCAGGCTTCCGATTTCGCCTGTCGCCAGTGCTCTATCGGTATATTATGCTTCGTCGATCGCTTTACCGATATCGTGTCTCATATATTTGTTGGCAAAATTGACCCATTCGGTCGCTGCATACGCTTTTGCGCGCGCTTCCTTTAAGGTAGGCGCTTTCGCCGTGATACCCAGCACACGTCCACCGTTGGTCAGGATCGTCTTTCCGTCTTCTGCAAACCTGGTTCCTGCATGGAAACAGAACACATCGTCTTTTCCGTCAAAGGCTTCCAGGCCGGAAATCGGGAGTCCCTTGTCGTATTTTAACGGATAACCGTCCGATGCCAGCACAACACAAACTGTCGCATTGTCTTCAAACTCCAACTTGAGCTGATCGAGCGTACCGTCGATACATGCCTCGCAAACGTCCAGAATGTCGTTTTTCATACGCGGCAGCACAACCTGCGCTTCCGGATCACCGAAGCGGACATTATATTCCAGCACTTTCGGGCCGTCAGGTGTCAGCATCAGGCCGAAGAAAATTACACCCTGAAAGGTGCGTCCTTCCGCAGACATTGCGTCGACGGTAGCCTGATAGATATATTTTTTACAGAACGCATCAACCTCTTTTGTATAGAACGGAGACGGGGAAAAATTGCCCATGCCGCCGGTGTTCAAGCCCTGATCGCCGTCCTTTGCGCGCTTGTGATCCTGGGCAGAGGACATGATCTGGATGGTCTTTCCATCTGTAAAGGACAGCACGGAAACCTCGCGTCCGGTCATGAACTCTTCGATGACCATCTTGTTGCCGGCTGTGCCGAATTTCTTATCTGTCATAATCGTGCATACGCCGTCTTCCGCTTCTTCCAACGTGCTGCAGATTAAAACGCCTTTTCCAAGTGCAAGGCCATCCGCCTTTAAAACGATCGGGAATTTCGCTTTGGTATGCAGATATTCCAGCGCATCCTCTGCCTTGTCGAACACTTCATAGGCAGCCGTCGGAATGTTGTATTTTTTCATCAGTTCCTTGGAAAATGCCTTGCTGCCTTCCAGAATCGCCGCATTTTTGCGAGGACCGAATGCACGGATCCCGGCTGCCTCCAGCTGGTCTACCAGGCCCCCGACAAGCGGATCATCCATGCCGACGATAACGAGGTCGATCTCTTTTTCCTTTGCGAACTCGGTCAGACGGTCAAATTCCATCGCGCCGATCGGAACGCACTCTGCCAGCTGCGCAATTCCGGCGTTGCCGGGCGCACAGTAAATCTTCTCTGCTTTCGGGCTCTTTGCCACACTTGCAGCGATCGCATGCTCTCTGCCGCCGCTTCCTACAATCAGAATTTTCATATGAACCTCCATATTTTCAGGCGTTTTCGCTGTTATGCGATGCAATTTTGCATCACGATGCGATAATCGTCTTTCCATCCACAACGGTTACTCTGCCCTGCGCAATCAGATCGATGGCCTGGGGTAAAATTTTCCATTCCGCTTCCTCCATGACCCGCTGCTGCAGACTCTTGGGTGTATCGCCCTGCTGCACTTCAACCGCCTTCTGTAAGATAATCGGACCGGTATCCATTCCGCTGTCCACAAAATGCACCGTCGCGCCGGTCACTTTTGCACCGCGCGCAAGCACACCCTCATGGACATGCAGACCGTAAAAGCCAACGCCGCAAAACGCAGGGATCAGCGACGGATGGATATTGATAATCTGATTTGGGAACGCTTCGATCATCTCTGCCGGAACAGCGACTAAAAATCCTGCCAGCACGATCAGATCCGGCGCGATTTCCTTTACCTTTTCGGTCAGGGCATGATTGAATGCCTCTCTGCTCTCGAAAGATTTCGGAGAAAGACAGATTGCTTCCACATTATGCTGCCGCGCACGTTCCAGCGCATATGCGCCCGGGTTGTTGCTGATCACCGCTGCGATTTCGGCATTGCGGATTTTTCCCGCGTCAATCGCATCGAAAATCGCCTGCAGGTTCGTACCTCCGCCGGAGACACAGACCAGAAGCCTTAACATAAGGTCACTCCCTTTTCGCCTGCTTCGATGGTGCCTACCATATAAGGGGTATCGCCTGCAGCTTTCATTGCTTCCATCGTCTTATCCACATCGGCGGGATCTACTGCAACGATCATACCCAGGCCCATGTTATAGGTGTTATACATCATATGCTCTTCGATATTGCCCTTTTTCGCCATCAGGGTAAAGATCGGAGGAATGGGATAGCTGTTTTTGTTGATCACCGCATGGGTACCCTCTTTTAACATACGGGGCACGTTTTCATAAAAGCCGCCGCCGGTGATATGGCTGCATGCCTTTACGGTTACGCCGGCTTCTTTGACTGCCTTTAACGCCTTAACATAGATGCGTGTCGGAGCCAGCAGGGTCTCGCCCAGGGTTGCGCCCAGCTCATCATAATAGGTATTTAAGCTTTCAACGGTCATGTCGAATACCTTACGAACCAGAGAGAAGCCGTTGGAATGCACGCCGGAGCTTGCCATGCCGATCAGCACGTCACCGGGCTTTAAGTTTTCACCGGTAATCAGGTCTTTTTCATCCACTACGCCGACTGCAAAACCAGCCAGATCGTACTCATCCTCCGGCATCAGTCCGGGATGTTCTGCTGTCTCGCCGCCGATCAGGGCAGCTTCCGACTGTACACAGCCTGCGGATACGCCTTTTACGATCTCTGCGATCTTCTCGGGAATATTTTTGCCGCATGCGATATAGTCCAGGAAAAAGAGCGGTTCGCCGCCTGCGCACGCGATATCGTTTACGCACATGGCAACGCAGTCGATACCGATGGTATCATGCTTGTCCATAAGAAAGGCGAGCTTGATCTTGGTTCCGACACCATCTGTACCGGATACCAGGGTAGGCTTTTCCATATCCTTGATCTTTTCCAGGGAAAATGCACCGGAAAAACCACCCAGTCCGCCAAGCACTTCCGGACGCATTGTCGTCTTTACATACTGTTTCATCAGTTCCACCGATTTGTATCCGGCTTCAATATCCACTCCAGAACTCTTGTAATCCATCTGATCCTCCATATCGTGCCTGTGCACCTGTTTATTTTGTGTAGTTGTGATAGCCGCATTCCTGCAGCTTTGCATCCTTTTTCAGTACGCCGTCTTTCATCTCTGCGCTGTAAGCCTTGAGCTTTGCAAGAAGCTCCGGATCGGAAACCGCTAAAATCTTCGCCGCCAGAATACCTGCGTTTGCACCGCCGTTGATCGCAACGGTCGCCACCGGGATACCGGAGGGCATCTGAACGATGGAATACAGGGAATCCCTGCCTCCCAGAGACGTCGTGTGCATCGGGATACCGATCACCGGCATCGGAAACAATGCAGCGCACATACCCGGCAGATGAGCTGCCATACCGGCGCCGGCGATAATCACCTTTACGCCCCGCTCCTCCGCGGTCTGTGCATATTCAAAAAAAGTATCGGGCATCCGATGTGCAGAAATAATCCGCATTTCATAGGAAATACCGAATTTGTCCAAAATCTCAGCTGCTTTTGCCATTACAGGCATATCGGAATCACTGCCCATTACAATACTGACCTGTGCCATGTGCTTTTATCCTCCTGTCAAAATATGTCGCAACTTATCAATCTACAGTGTACTAAACTTTTTTGGCAGATGCAACCTATTTTTGTATTACAGTTCACTCGTACCTTTTTGAAAGCAGATTTCATGCTCGCATGAAATCTGCTTTCAAAAAGGTACGAAGGGAGCGCCATTTTATGAGCAAAAGGAGCTGCAACGCAGCGGAGAGCGTCGAAGACGCGTTTTTGCGAATGGCGCGGGTGAACTGTAACGCACCTTCCCGCCAATAGCGCGGGTGAACTGTAAGATGTTTATCCCTGATACAGCGGCAAATTTAATTCTTCCGTGCCGTCCAGTACGAAAAATCCGTCCTTGATCAGCCCAATCCTGGTGCCGTCTGCACATACCGCTGTTACCTCTGCCAGCTCTGCGTACGGGATCGTAATATCTGTGTGGCAGTTAAAATATGCCTTTTCCGGATCGGTATGACGAAGCGCGGACACCTCGTTGTCCCGCGCGATGATCGCCTTGCCATCCGGATTATAGGTCATGCGGTCTTCTTCATAGCTGTAGCAGGTATCACCCACTGCGAAGTGGGGGCCGGTCTTTTCTGCAATCAACACCGGAAGCTTGTCATTGATTTCATAACGGCGCGCTACCATATAAGCAGTCGTGTTCGTACCAATAGCAAATTCGCCGATCGGCAGCGTATCATGATGATACAGCACACCATCCTGCAGCAGCTTTTCGTTTTCCGCTTCCTTTTCGAAGTTACGGCAGGTGTATTTGGTAATCATGCCATCCCTAAACTGCAGCTCCAGATCGTTATACTGCATACCGCGCAAAAACGTCTGCGGTACATGTAAAACGCCTTCTGTTCCGGTCAGCTTCGGAGAGGTGAACACTTCCCCAACCGGAATGTTGACATCCGCCACGCAGTTTTCGAAATTCGTTTCCTGCGCAGGGTTGTTGAGCGTATGGAGCATGACCTTCATATCGGTGTGGTTGTCGCCGCGTCCCTTGATCTCCACCCACGCTGCCTTATCCAGCGCATCGATCAGGTGCTGCTGAATCGTCTCGTAGGTCTTGTAATCCAACGTATTGATCTTTAATACTTCGTCGAAAATCTCCGGGAAATGCTCGCCGATGCCCGGAACCGGGAACGCGATACAGGTAAAGCTTCTTTCCTCCGGGTCGATATATTCGTTCGTCATCGCACCCGCCTGGCTCTGATATTCGACATACAGCTTCTGCTGTTCGACCGATAAGGTGAGCAGATGCTCCTTGCTCGCAGGCTCGAAGGGCTCTTCGCCGAATGCTTCGATGACAGCGGGACCTGCATGGACAACCGCCATATCTTTGTACTCTTCCCACGCATTTTTGCGGCATTCCAGCATCCTGTGGACATATTTTTTGTCCAGGTACAGTGCCTTATCGTTTTCATGGTCATAGTCGAACTGCCGGTTCACTGCACCGCCGAAAAATCCGAGCCGGAACACTCTGCGTCCCTCTGCAAAGCTCGCAGGTGTGCGGGCGATGACAGGCTCTAAGCCCATTTTTCTGAAGTTTTCAATTGCAGCTTTTACGACACGCTCAAAGCCCAGAGGATAACGGATCTGGACGGATTTCTTTTTGTCCAGAGGCTTCTTTGCCAGCTCAAAGCCCTTGCGGAAGCCCTCCGTGTAGGTGTCTGCGATTTTCTGAATTTTTTCTTCCGGCAGACCATTCAAATGCTCTGCCAGCTTCCACTGGTCATCCGCGATATATTCCCCGAACCAGAACAGGTAACGGATATCAGACAGATCTGCGTTTTCGATGATGTCCAGCGCAAATCTCTGTCCCCAGTCCACGGTATGGCGGATCGCATGCTCTGCAGTCAGCTCCGCATAGTCGCTTGCAAACCAGTAGAAAATATCCCGGATCCGGGAATACTCCGGTGCTTCTTTTGTCTCCTCGAAGCTTTCTGCAAACGCACAGTAAATTTCGACAAACAGCTCCAGGCGGATCGTGATGCCTTCCAGATCCTGTTCATAAATGAACGCAGGCAGGCTGCGCAGCTCCGCCGCAACTGCAGAAAGCAGCTGTCCAAAGGTTTCGCCAAGCTGTGCATACGCCCAGTCAGGGTTTGCATAGCTCGTCTCATAATTGCGTCCCATCAGGTCGATGAAGCAGCTTTCGTTGTGCCGTTCCAGCTCTTGCAGAGAGGCTTCCCGCATCGCCCCGGACGCTATCCATTTGTATTCTTCGAGCAGGACGCCCAGGTAGTCTGCGTTTTCTGCAAAATAGCGTTGAAACTGCTCCGGCATCCGTTTTTCTTTTTCGATTTCCAAAATACGCTGTGAGGCAAGCTCAAACCGTTCTTCCATTACTGTCATAATCCATACACTCCTACTGCCACAATCCCCCCGATCCCCAACAGGGTCAGGGCGTTCAACACAATGCCAATCCAGGCGAACAGATAAAATTTATCCTCTTCCAGCTTCGCCATAATTCCAATTACCAGACCTGCCACAGAAAAAATCAGGCACAGCAGTGTCACCACGCCGTAGCGCACATATGCCGTCCCATGATTCTGCCAGGTAAAATAGACGGTCAGGAAAACAGAAATCAGGGACATTGCCCCCAGCATTGCTGACAATATCCCCTTTTTGGATTCCCTCTTATCGGTAAAAATGTAATGCCTGCGCACGCCGGTCTCCTTTCCGAAAAGCTTCGCTTACGCAGTTCCCTATCTGTAACCGGGAACTGCGTAAAAATTCCATTTCCTGCATTCTCAGAAAATCAGTTTGCCCCGGTGTGCCAGCTGTCTTGCGCCGTTTACGATCAGCAGCACGCCGCTTGCAATCCCGGAAACCAGCACAACCGCGCCGACCGCGATATTCAAAGCGCCGCTGCCGCCCAAAAGCTTATAGGTCTTTTCTTCCATATTGGTTGAACCTCCTTATTTTGCACCGTACTGCGCGTAATAAGCGTCGATCGCAGCCTTTAAGGTATCATCAATATAAACCTGTCCCTTGTAGGGCTTGTTATACAGATATTCTGTCACCTCTGCCATGCTTACGATGGCATTGGCGTCAAAACCGTACTTTTCTTTGATCTCTTCCAGCGCGCTCTTCTCAGAAGAAAGTCCGCGCTCCATGCGGTTTAAGGAAACCATCAGTCCAACAATTTCCACATCTGCCTGTGCTTTTAAGATCGGGAAGGTTTCTTCGATGGACTTGCCGGAGGTCGTTACATCCTCAATAATAACAACGCGGTCGCCATCCTTTAACTTGCTGCCCAGTAAAATACCAGTGTCGCCATGATCCTTTACTTCCTTACGATTGGAACAGTAACGGATATCCTTGCCGTAAAGCTCGCTGATGGCCATCGTCGTCGCAACGGTCAGCGGAATGCCTTTGTATGCGGGTCCAAACAGCACGTCAAAATCCAGTCCGTAGTTGTCATGAATCGCCTTTGCATAATATTCGCCCAGTCTGCGCAGCTGTGTGCCAGTCACATAAGCGCCCGCATTCATGAAAAACGGGGACTTACGTCCGCTCTTCAACGTAAAATCGCCAAACTTTAAGACATTGCTGTCCACCATAAATTCGATAAATTCCTGTTTATACTGTTCCATTTCTTGTATTCTCCTTCGTTGCAGTGCATTGAAAATGCCTGTGCTTTGTTATGAATGCAGCGCGATCGCCTGCAGGTACAAAAAGATAATGTTAGTATAGCATTGCAAGACAGGTTTTTCAACCGTTAACTAACAGCACTGCGCTAAAGGGCGAGAGGTCTAATACACAGCTGTTCTCATATACCAGTTCTTCCCGTTTTTTGCTGCCGCCAAAGCACTCCCAATCGCTGTTAAGCAGCACGCGATAGCTGCCGTCTTTCTGCAGCGGTACGGCATAGCCGTTTTGCGGCTGAGCGGAAAAATTGAATACGCCGATCACGGTCTGGTCGCCCGCCATTCTCTGCATCGCGTAGATCACGCGCCCCTCCTGATGGCAGTCCAGCCAGATAAAACCGTCGCGGTTAAAGTCCTTTTCCCAGAGCGCCGGATGATCGAGATAAAGGTGATTCAGTTCCTTCATATAATGATAGAACGCTTCGTGAATCGGGAAATCCAGCAGGTTCCAGTCCTGCTCCCGCTTTTCATCCCATTCCCGGAACTGCCCGATTTCATTGCCCATGAAATTCAGCTTTTTACCCGGATGCAGCATCATATAGGCGTACATGGCGCGTGCCTGTGGGAATTTCCGTTCGTAATCGCCGTTCATCTTCTGCAGAATCGTCGCCTTTCCATGCACTACCTCATCGTGGGAAAGCGGCAGCAGATAATGCTCGTTATACGCATACATCATTGAAAAGGTCAGCTTGTGGTACGCTTCCGTGCGCGCCGACGGATCGAGCTGAAAATATTCCAGCGTGTCGTGCATCCAGCCCATGTTCCATTTTAAATCGAATCCAAGTCCGCCCTGATCAGCGGGCGCCGTTACGCCGGGGAAATTCGTAGAATCCTCCGCCGCCAGGATACAGTTCGGAACGCGCTCTTTCAACCCTTTATTCATAAAACGGATAAAGTCAACTGCATTACCGTTTACGCCGCGCCGTTCATCCCCCTGCCAGTAAATGATCCGGCTGATGGCATCCATCCGGATACCGTCAAAATGAAACTCCTTCATCCAGTAATACGCCGCAGACTGTAAAAAGCAGCGCACCTCCCCACGGGAATGCATAAAATTACAGCTTCCCCATTCACTCACTCCAACATCCCTGCTCGGATATTCGTACAGCTCTCCGCCATCGTAACGTTTCAAACCGTAATCATCTGTGGCAAAGTGTACCGGTACAAAATCCAGCAGCACATAAATTCCATTCTGATGCATCTGATCCACCAGCTTCTGTAATCCCTCTGCCGTACCATACCGGGCAGTCGGAGCAAAAAATCCCGTATTCTGATATCCCCAGCTTTCATCGCAGGGATGCTCGCTCAGCGGAAGAAATTCCACACAGTTATAGCCGCTTTCCTTCAGATACGGGATCAGAACCTCTCCCAGCTCCTCATAGGTATACCAGTCGGTCTGTCCTGTACCCGGCTTTTTAAAGGAGCCAGCATGTACCTCATAAATATTGAGGGGCTTCGTGCTGATATCCTCCCGATCCTTTAACCATTTTTCATCGGTAAATGCATAACGGTTAAGATCCCGTACCACTGATTTATGTGCCGGGCGAAGCTCCATTCCAAACCCGTAGGGATCACAGTGCTCCTGGCAGGAACCATCCCTGTGCCAGATACGGAATTCATACAGGTCCCCTTCTTTTACCTGGTCCAGTGTAATTTCATAAAAGTTGCCGTCATGCACCCGCTGCATTCCGTGTCCCTGTCCGTTTAATACAAGCTCCACGCCCGCTGCAGAGGGGGCAAACGTCCGAAACGTCGTGCGCTCCTTCGTGTAATGGGCACCCAGATATTTATAAGCTTCAAATTCCTGTCCGGTATAAAATCCGTAAAAATCCATGTTCTTCTCCCTTTCTTCTCTCTCCGTCCGCAAAGATCATTTTTTGCAGCCTGCTTTTCTGATCTGCAGTTACAGCTTCCTCGCGCCATTCGCAAAAGCGCGTCGTTGATTTTCTTGACGGGTGTCTATTTGCGCCGTATACTGATGATATTATCATACCAGCCGGAGCGTTTCCGGCACAATCGACAATCCTGCCCCTTGTTACAATACTGGACGTTTCGGGCAAATTGTCCAGAAAGGAGGGAATTCTTTTGGATCAACGGGAAATCAAAACCAAACGCGCCATCAAGAATGCATTTCTGATGCTGCGTGCCCAAAAGCCGATCGAAAAAATCACGATCCGGGAACTTGCCGCCCTCGCAGAAATCAGCAAAGCCACCTTTTATCTCCATTATCAGGATATTTACGACCTTTCCGAGCAGATCGGGAAAGAGGTGCTCACCAATATTTTAAACAGTATTTCCAGACCGGAAAATGTACTGGAAAAGCCCGATGTGTTCACAAGGGAAATCACAACGGGCTTCTTTTCTCAGATCAATCTGATCCAGCTTCTGTTCTCCGGTTCGCAGGCGCATATTCTCCCAGACCTCGTCGATTCGTCGATCCGGGAATATATTTACCGCCTGAAACCGGAATATACAGATAATATGCAGTTCAACATTCGCCTCTCCATGCTCATCAAGGGAAGCTTCTATGCGTTTTATGATAACTACCACAAGTATGACAACGCTGCGCTGATCGATGAGATCTGCGCGTTTCTTGGACAGTGCACCCGATGAAGAAGCAACAATAGAATGCACGCTCTGCGAGCATTCTATTGTCATGAATAACGCAAAGCGACCAGCAGGAAGAAATTCTCCCGCCGGTCGCTTTTTTTATTCTGATTTGCTCTGTTTAGAACTTTCCGCTTCGTCCCGAGCCTCCTCCACCGCTTTCGCTTTGGGTACTTGAGGAGGAAGAGCTTTCTCTCTCAATTTTGCGTCTTGTCTGGGTCGTGTGAGTGTAACGATCCTCTTTCCGGCTCAGCTTTAGCTTTTCGGAGACATAATCGTTCGCTTCTGTTTTCTGATGCACCGTGTGCATCTTCAACAGCAGCAGCAGACAGATAATGATAGAAATCACACAGGAAATTCCAAGTGCCATTAAAAAGCTCACTCCGAAATTTTCTCCGGGAGTCGCTTCATAATCCTCATAGTCACCGGAATCGTATCCCTCGGGCGCACTGACAGGTGTTCCCTGCTCTGCAAGCTGTAAGTAATTGCTGCAGGCATCGATATAGTCACCAAAGCCTCCATACCAGTCGTCATCCCGGAAATTATCCAGGAAATAGGTTTCCAGCTGTTCCTGACCATACGCGTTGAACACCTCAGAAGCCTTCGGACCGTATACAAACATCGCATAATCCCGATCCTCCATGCTCAGCAGGATCATAATGCCGTCCCGGTCCTCTCCCATGCCCATCTCATAGTCATGATAGATGGTATAATCTGCGGTATATACGCTCTCCGTGCTGTAATCCGTATAATCATCAACCGTTATCATATAGACGCCGCACTGATATTCTTCGGAGACCTGCTGTGCACGCTGCTCCAGATCTTCCCACTGACTGTCTGTCAGGATCCCGGCATCATCCGTTACATAATTTAACTGTGCATTGCTCTCTGCAAAAACTGTCATCGGAGCCAGAAGAAGACAAAGGGCCAGCAGCACAGAAACAAATCCGTTCGGTTTTTTCTTCATCTCTTTCTCCCCCTTACGACAGCATCAAAATGATCGTCAGCACAACCGTCATCGGTGCTGCAATGGCTGCAAACAATCCCCAGAACTTTCCTTTGCTCGTCGGAAGGTCGCCGACCATCTTGCCGGTCTGACCGTTCATCGCAAACAAAAAATCCTGTCCGTTCCATTTCGTATGCAGCATCCAGACCGGAAGCAGTGCATAATGTACCTTGCCGCGCTTTAAATCGATCTGCTTGTGCTCAAGAGTACAGGAGTCATATCCGGTTACCGTTCCCCGAAGGGCATCCTCCAGTGTGCTGGCACAGCGCGTATCCGCACGCTTCTGGCTGTCCTTGACACTCACATCATATTTGTCTGCAAGAAAGCCCGGCAGATATGCAGTGGAAAACTCCTTTAACCCGCTGTAATCATAGGGCTCGATGGAATCCATATGATCATCCGGCATTTTGGATGACGCATCCACCGGAATTTTCTCAAAGCCGATGGAGCCGGCACGGGATACCTCATAATGACGGGTTTCCGTAATCTCTTCGTCACCCTTTTCGTATACCTTCGATGTCGTAGCCTTATAGGATGCTTCTCCGGAGGCTTTGCCGTCGAACATCCAGAACGGAACATAAACGCCCTGGATCTCTTCGATATGGTTGTCGTCCTTAAAGGATTTCGGCAAATAAGGTCTTCCCTTATAGTGCATTTTCAGTTTTTCGATTGCTTCTTTTTTGCTGACCTTAAACGGGATCACATAATCCGGCTTCAATACACCGGAAAACTGTCCGGGCACAACAGTCGGATTCCCGCAGTAGGGACAGGAGGTTGCAGCAGTCGTCTCATCGCAGATCAGCTCCGCGCCGCAGGAGGGACAATTGTAGCTTTTCATGCCTGCTGCATCCTTGCCCCAGTTATCACTGATATCCGAAGTATCCCAGCCCTCTTCGGCCGCCTTTGCCTGCTGTTGCTTTTTCTGTTCCGTCTCTTTTTCTGCCTTTTTCTGGACTTCGACAGATTTTTCTTCCTTCTTGGCATACATCGCTTCGATTTCTGCGACTTCATACTCCGTACCGCAGTAATCACATTTCAGCTTGCCAAGGCTTTCCGAATAATGCAGCGGTCCGGTACAGGCCGGACACTGATAATTGGTAATTTGTTCCGCCATAACAGCTCATCCCCTCTCAGAATCGTAATCATCCCTGTATCTCTTTGGATCAGTTCTGTACATCTCCTGCATCAAAGGGGTCTCCGCACTCCGGGCAGAATTTCGGCGGATTGGTGGGATCCTCCGGAACCCAGCCGCACTTGTTGCATTTATACTGTTTTACTGCAGCCGGTTTGGGCTTTCCGCATTCGGAACAGAATCTGCCTTTGTTGACTGCACCGCAGCTGCAGGTCCAGGTATCGTCAACAGGCTTGGGCTGACCGCATTCTGCACAGAATTTTCCGGTGTTTACTGCGCCGCAGCTGCATTTCCAGCCCCCTGCAGGAGCTTCCATCTTCGGTGCTGCCGCTGCCTGCTGTGCTGCCGCATTCGCTGCTGCCTGCTGTGCCGCCATCTGTTGCTGCTGCCCCATCGCATACAGGCTCTGCGCATTGATGCCGCCTGCCTGCTGTGCCATGCCCATTCCCATAAATGCCATTGCAGGACCGGCTGACGTATTGGAAGCAGCTGCTGTCATTGCCTGAGCCTGGGCACGGGACAGGGCGCCGGCTGCACGGGTCGGATCCATATATGCAGCTTCACGCTGCATCTCTTTGATCATCTGCTCGTCTTCTTCACTTGCCTTGACGGAAGATACGCCAAAGGAAACGATCTCCAGACCGCGGACATCCTTCCATTCTGCAGAAAGCTCATCATTTAATGCTTTCGAGATCTCCTTTGTATGGGCAGTCAGACCGGAATAACGGACACCGGTTTCCCCAACCCTTGCAAAGGCGGGCTGCAGTGCTGTCAACAGCTCTGACTTTAACTGATCATCAATCTTATCACGGGTATAATCCTCTGATACATTACCGCAGACATTGGTGTAGAACAGCAGCGGATTCGTGATTCTGTAGCTGTAGGCTCCAAAGCAGCGGATACCGATATCCAGATCGATGCCTGCCCGTTCATCTACCACCCGGAACGGAACCGGAGACGGAGTCCCGTATTTATTGCCGGTAATTTCCTTTGTATTGAAATAATAAACTCTCTGTTCTTTAGGTGTCTCGCCGCCGAAAGTAAAACGCTTGCCGATATTTTTGAACACCGCACTGATACCAGCGCCTAAGCTTCCTGTAAAAACAGACGGTTCTGTAGACATATCATATGTATATTCACCCGGTTCTGCGCACACATCCACGATCTTACCCTGGTCTACGATCAACATACACTGACCGTCTGCAACTGCAATCAGGGAACCGTTGGAAATCACATTGTCGCCGCCCTTGTTGCTTGATCTGCCGGATACCTTCTTGCGCCCTCTTACCGCCAGAACATCAACCGGAAGGGCTTCACAGTAAAAATACTCCTTCCACTGATCCGCCATTACACCGCCAGCTGCGCCCATTGCCGCTTTTATCAATCCCATAAGTAAGTCCTCCTTTTTTCTGCAGTCAGATTCCTTATCCACAACATACACGCTTTACCGGCATTTGACTGCAATTTAACGATACTATCGATATTATTCTATCAGAATTTTCTACAAAAATCCATATATTTTAAACACAATTTTGTGCATCCCGTTCAGACAAGCCCCGGGCTTTGGCATATGCCAACAGCCTCTTTTGAGCATCCTCCAGGGTTCCGAAGGACTCCCGACAGCAGATCACCTTCCGACAGCTGTCCATGCAGCGCATCGCCTGCTCCAAAAGCGCCTCCGGAACCGGCTCAAAGGCCGGTACTGAGAAAAGCTGAGAGGAAAGTGCCTTTGCCGCCGGATAATCCAGGTCGTTTTCCCAAAGCAGTCCTGCCGCAAAGGGAATCCCCTCCCGCTGCAGCCTCCGAAACGTATTTCTTCCGCTGCCATTCCCGGCGATGACAAATACCTCCGGAGTCCCTTTTACTGCCGCCAGCTCCATTTCCTGGCTTTCTTCCTCAAAGCTCCCCTGAGTGATCTGAAACAGCTTCGAAAGATGTCCCGGCCTAAAAATTTCCTCCGGCGTGCCGACCTGCTCCACAAAGGCTCCATCCACACACAAAATCCGGTCAGATACCCGCGCGGCAAGCTCCAGCTCATGCAGCGACAGGATCACTGTCAGTCCCTTTTTTTTCTGAAGCTCCTGCAGCACGGAAAGAAATTCCAGCTTATATTTTATATCCAGATAGGAAGTCGGCTCATCCAACAGCAGGATTTCCGGCTGCTGACAAATCGCCCTGGCAAGCAGGATACGTTGTCTCTGTCCGTCGCTGATCCTCGCAAAATCCCGGTCCTTGAATTCCAGCACATGCACGGCTTCCATTGCTTCCTGCACGGCTTCATGATCCTTTGCGGACAAAACTCCGAACCGCCCGGTATAAGGGTAACGCCCGGTTGCCACCACATCCTCACAGGTCATCAGCTCTGTATGCGGCCGCTTTGTAAAGACAACCGCCATCTTTTTTGCCAGCTCACGTCCCGAAAGGCTCTGCAAATTTTTATCCTCCAAAAGGACACTGCCTCCCAAAAGCTCCAGCTGACGCGCAATGCTTTTTAAAATGGTGGATTTTCCGGCACCGTTTGGACCGATCAGCGTCAGGATTTCCCCTTTTTTCAATTCGATCTCAATATTCTGTATCAGCGGCTGGTTCTGATATCCGACACAAAGCTGTTTCGCCTGAAAATAATATGCCATCAGTCCACTCTCTCCTTTTTCCCGTAAGCCATCACCCAGAGAACCACCGGTGCACCAAACACTGCCGTCACCGTGCTGATACTCAGCTCTGTCGGTGCAAACAGCGTCCGCGCCAGCAGATCACAGAACAGGCAAAAAACACTTCCCCCCAGAAAGCTGGCCGGGATCATCCAGATCGGTTCTGCGGTTCCCAGCATTTTTTTGACCAGCTGCGGGACTGCGATCCCGACAAAGGAGATCGGTCCGGCGAAGGCCACAACGCACGCGGACAGAATACTTGAAAATACGACCATTCCAATTCGTAAAAGTCTCACATTCACACCGAGATTTAACGCATACGATTCGCCAAGCTGATAGGCGGACAGTGGCTTCGACATCAGAAACACCAGCACAAAAATGACCGTCACACAGATGCAGGCCGCCCTGACGCTGCTCCAGGTCGTTCCGGAAAAGCTGCCCAGGGACCAATTATGAAGATTTACAATGTCCGCATCCTGCGCAAACGTCACGACCAGCTCCGTCACCGCCGAGCAGATATATCCGATCATCACGCCGCTGACCACCAGCATGGACATCCGCCTGATCCGCCTCGACATCAACAGGACAAAGCCCATGGAAAGCATCGCCCCTGCAAATGCCGCAGTGATCATCCCTGCCGAATTCACCATCCTGCCCCTGCCCAGGGAAAAAACCATGACGAGTGCCACCACCATCTTTGCCCCGGAGGAGATTCCAAGTACAAAGGGTCCGGCGATGGGATTATGGAAAAAGGTCTGCAAAAGGTAACCGGACAGCGCCAGTGCACCTCCTAATACTGCTGCAAGGATCGTGCGGGGCAGGCGCAGCTGCAATATGATCGTCTGCTGCTTTTCCCCCATTGGCTGACCGGACAGGATCTTTAGGATTTCGGACAGGGAAACCGAGACGCTTCCGATACAGATATTGAGCAATATGCCTGCAGCCATTGTTGCTGCCAGCAGCAAAAACGCTGCCAGAATCCTTCTTTTTTTCCGTACTGCACTGTCTGCGGAGTTTTTTTCCATGCTGTGTTATCCCTTCTGTTGTCTTTCCTTACTACTTTAACCGGTACAAATACCTGGTCTCTTTGTCATCGCCCGTCAGCATCCTGTGAAAATCCTCGATCAGATTTCCGGCCGACATGGACTGCTGATACATATCCTCTGTCGTACACCAGACCTGATGATTTTTTACTGCCTTAAAATCCTTTAACAGACTGCACTTTTTCAACAAATCCTCCAGGGTCTGTACCTGCCTGTCGATCGTCGTGTTATACACTAAAAAGTCTGCATCCTGCGCCCCATCATAAAAATCCTCCAGCTGCAGATTGACCGTTGAACGGCGGGAGTCCGGATCTCCCAAATTTTCAAAGACATACTTTCCGCCGGCAAGCTCGATCATTTTGGGGATATAATCCGTGCTCTGGCGTACCTGCACCAGTCCGTTTGAAGTGATATAGAAAAAAGCGACGGTTTTTCCTGTGCTTTCTTCTGTTTCTACGCGCTTTAATGCTTCTTTTTGTTTTTCAAACAATTGATCTGCTTTTTCTTCCTGATCCAGCAGCGCACCGAAAAAACGTACCCATTCCACGCGCCCGAGGGGATGTTCCTCATAGCTGGAATACTCCACCAGCGTTGGGATGCCGAATTCGCCGAGCTTTTCCATCACCTCCGGGGTGTGGTAGATCATCGAATTTTCGATGGCCATGCTGCAGTTTTGAGATAGGAGCAATTCATAATCCGGCTGACTGTACTTTCCGGCATAAAGGAGAGTGCCATCCTTCATCGCCTGCTTTGCCGCCGGAATATACCAGTCCTCTTCCTTTAAGCCGCACATGGAAATCGCGTCCATGCTGTCTAACTGTGCAAACATATCCATTACGCTGGAAGCCACCAGATACAGGTTTTTCACAGGCTCCTGCAGCACGATCAGCTTTCCGGGCTCTCCCTCTGCAGAGGGGCTGACCAATGCTTCTGCGTCCTCCGGAGCTTGCTGATGTTTTGGAACAATCAAAATCCGGTCTCCATTTAGCCGTGTGGTCAGAAGCTTATAGCCGCCCTCGTAATAATCCACTGCAAAATTTTCCGCGTAGGAAAGCTCCATGCTGTGATCGTAGGTCAGAGGGGCGGCTGCTGTCTTCGCAGGGTTTTCTCCGACTGCAGCTGTCTGCTGCCCTTTTTCTGCACCATCGGCATCTTCCTGTTCGGTCGTACCTGCCTTTGCTGCATTCTGACCGTTTTCCCCGGCATGAAAGTTCAGCGTGTATTCGATTTCATGGGGTGTGCTCATCGCCACTGTATCTGCGATGACGACAATATCCTGGTCGAATGCCTCCACCGGAATTTGAAACACAGAATTTCCCTCTGTATTGACCGGAAGATATTTTTCCCCGTCCACCACCATGTAGTCATAATTGGGGCTGCTCCATTCCAGCGTTGCCACTGCTTTTCCGTCCTTTATTTCCACCTTTGCCGGAGAAGTGACAGATGCCCTGCCGCTTCCCCCCAAAAGCTCCACCTCCATCTGATACGTACCGTCCTGAAATTCCAAGCCAGTCTCTTCTTGCGTAAGTACTGTCCCCGTCTGCTGCTCCGATACGAAGGCCTGACTGCTGCAGCCACACATTCCCAACAGCCCCAGCACAAGCAAGCCTCCTGCAATCCATTTTTTCTGCATATCCTCTTCCTTTTTATCCTGTAAATAATTGTTTTATGCCTGACCGATCGGCGTAATTATACCATGCATACCTAAGAAGAACAACCGGATACTGCAGTGCGTTAAAAAGTGAAAATCATTGACACCCTTATGGAAAACGATTACAGTAAAACTATAAAACAAGTATTACTTTATGTAAAACAATCCACTACGAAAGGATCTCTGATCTATGAAGGTTACTGTCCGTCTGCTGTCTGGCGCAGACCATCTCAGCCAGATCCTGACCGGCTTCCAAATGCTTTCCCGGGAAAATAAGCTTACTCTCGACATCCTTGACTGCCGCAAAGACTCTCCTGTTTATCAGGAAGCGTTTCTGGAGGCCCAGGTCAATGGGATCCGGATTCTGTTTGACCTGATGGACGGCTACTGGTATAACCGCCCGGAAACAGTTTTCCCGTTGTATCATTCCGCAGATATCGTTTTTAAACGGTCTTTTTCATCTGTTAAAAACAGTGAGGTTTTCGGAGCATTTTCAGAAAAAATTCATCCGCTGGGCTTCAACTATCACGTGTTCTGTCCTGGCTCCCCTCTGATTGGTACCACTTCGAAAATCGGATTTTTGAAAAAACGCATCAAAGGGGTGACCTGCTACGTCTCCGACTATGAAGCAAAGATGACGCACGTTTCTGCCCGCCCCCGGATTCTTTTTATCACTCGCCTCTGGGACCCGGCAGAACCAGTTGTTCAAACGGATTCGGAGCTCGTCCGCCAGTGGGGCGAAATCAACGAAATGCGGATGCTGCTCGTACGAAAGCTGCGCGCCGCATTTCCGGAACAGTTTATCGGAGGCATTCAGGACAGCCCGTTTGCGCAAACGCAGTGTCCTGACCTGATTCTTTCCGAACACTCCACCTGGAAACGGATCTATCTGCATCGCATGAAGCACTCCGAAATCTGCATTGCCTCCACTGGTCTGCACCAGTCTTCCGGATGGAAGATTGCAGAATACCTCGCCGCAGGAAGGGCGATCGTGTCCGAGCCGCTTTGTTATGAGGTTCCGGGGCCGTTTCAAGCAGGCGAAAACTACCTGACCTACACCTCTGCAGACGGCTGCATCGAACAGATCAGGACGCTGCTTGCACATCCCGAGCAGATTTTGCAGATGGGACAGCGAAACCGCGCTTACTACGATACATGGCTGCGCCCCGACCAGATTGTGGCAAAGGCACTGGAGCAGGCGAAGATTTCGCTGTAACGCAACAATAGAATGCACGCTCTGCGAGCATTCTATTGTCATGAATTAAACCCAAAAGGAGGGTTTCACGATGACTCAGCAATCAGATCATTCCTCCCGCCATGCAGGCTTTGAACTGCTGCGGATTCTTTCCATGATGATGATCGTCCTCATGCACGGGATCGGTCACGGCGGCCTGGGAACAACCGCTGCCCCCGGCACCTTTCCCTATTTTATCTACTGGCTCCTGTTCATGCTCGGACGCGTCTCTACCAATTGCTTTGTCATGCTGACCGGCTATTTTATGTGGCAGTCCAAAACAAAAGTATCCCGCCTGTTTCGAATCGAAATGCAGGTGCTGTTTTATTCTCTGCTGACCTTTGTGATCGGGCTGTTTGTCAATTCTGTCTCTCTATCTGCCGGCACTCTTCTGCGGGCTGTTTTTCCGACCACCTCCTGTGTATACTGGTTTTGCTCCTGCTATTTCATATTGTATCTTGCGATCCCGCTGTTAAATAAAATAATTGCTTCCCTCACAAGGGCTCAGTACCGTTTTATGCTGATCGTGCTCTTTCTCCTATTCAGCCTATGGTCGACCGTCTGCTTCTGGTCCGGCATGGCGCGGGTGGAAAACGGCTATAGTTATGTATGGTTTTTCGTTCTTTATTTTACGGCAGCATACCTTTCCATCTATCAGGTGCGGATGTCCTCTGCCCTCTGCCTGAGCCTCTATTTCGTCTTTTCCCTGCTCTCTGTTCTGGTGCGGATCTCTGCCTCCGGGATCGAAGCACGGATGGGACTGGAAGGAATGCTCGACACACTCGGCGGATACCAGTCTCCGACCGTGTTTTTCGCATCCGTTTGCTTCTTTTTGTTCTTCCAGAATATCAAAATTCAGGGCAATCGCCCGAAAAAAATCATCCTTGCGATCGCCCCGCTTTCTTTTGGCGTATATTTGCTGCATGACAGCGATTTTACCCGCGCATTTCTCTGGGAAAAAATCGCGCTTTCCCGTTTTGGAAGCCTGCCTGCGTCCCTTGGCTACCTGGCTATCGCAACCGTTTGCATCACCTGTGCAGGGTATCTTGTCGATACGCTGTATCAAAAAATTTACCGGGTGGTCTTTCGGAAAAAAGCGGAGGGGAAAGTGGATGAGATCGCAGCACGGATTTATCGGAGCATCGGAAAAGGCGAGTGAAGCTTTTCACTCGCCTTGATCTTTATTTCTTCACCGGTTCACAATCCTCTAAACGCTTCTCAATAGTTTCCCATGCCGCTCAAGCGCCCGCTCTACTTCTCAATCAGGCTCACATAAATTTCCTGCAGACGCTTTGTTTCTTCCACAATATCGTAACCCGCACTGCGTACAACGCTGCGTCCCTCTGCTCTGTCCCTGTCAGCCGTTCCCAGCCTGATCAATTCCTTTGCCCAGACCTCGTCCGGCTGCTCCAGGCTCAGCCGAACCGCCCTGTCTGAAAGAATGATTTCATCCGTAATCGTATCCGAGAACACACACGGCAATCCGGATGCCTGCGCTTCGATTCCGACAACCGGCAATCCCTCAAATAAAGACGGCATCAGGAAAACATCCATCGCCTGATACCAGATCGAGGTATCCTTTTGCACGCCGAGAAACGAAACGCTGTCATAAATTCCAAGCCGTTTTGCCTTTTCTTCCATGGCAGCCTGCAGCTCACCTTCTCCTGCCAGCAGCAGATGGCTGTTTGGATATATTTTTTTCAGACAGGCAAACTGTTCCAGCATCCGGGTATGATTTTTCTGTACCATAAACCGCGCCACAGAACCGATCACCAGCTTATCCTCCAGCTGATATTCCCGGCGAAGTCTGGTGCGTACCTCGCTGCGGTAGCAAAACCGCTCCAGATCGATGGCATTATGGATAAGCACACCGCTCTCGTTCCATCGTTTTTCACCGAAATAATAGATTCCGGCTTCTCTCCCGCATGCAAAATAATCCGTCGCTGCTCCCGGAATCATCGCCTTACAAACCAACTTGACCGGCAGTTTCAGTCCATGCGGCAGATGCGTATTATGCGCATGGGCAATTCGAACCGGAAATCCCGCCTTTTTTGCCCCGTTTAACGCATAAAATTCCATCGCCTCGTTATGGGCATGCAGCACCTTAATTTCTTTTTCCCGGTCAAGGAGTGTCTTCATATAGCGCAGATATTCCGGATACTTTAAGGGGCTCAGTCCCGGTCCCATAAAAATACGACCGCCCAGAGAACGCACCTCATCATCAAAAAATCCCGGTTTTTCTTTATTTACCAGAAAGTCAAACTGGAACTGATCCCGATCCAGATGCCAGTAATAATTCATCAGCATCGTTTCGATTCCGCCGCGATCCATATTGCTCACAGACTGCAAAATTCTGATCATCTTTTCCGCTCATTTCTGCGCACGCTTTTTTGCGCATGTCGAGTTTGTGTCAAGTGCGCGCAGACACAAATCTCGCGATTGAAAAATTTTATTTTTCAATCTTTTTCTGTCCTTTCCGTCCCTACTTATTATGCAATCAACGGAAACCACTTTCCCTGCAGCTTCCACAGTCCATACTCCGAGGTCATCAGCGCCCGGTGCGCTGTCCGGACTGCAAACGGCGCATGTTTTGCTTCATAGTCCCCCGCGTTTTTTTGGTAAAGCAGACAGCAACAGGCAAATACGCCCTGTTTTTCTTCTTCCGTAAGCCCTGCCACACACACATAACAGTAATTCGACAGCTGCAGCGTCAGATTTCGATAAAACAGTTCGTCCCACGGCTGCTTGATCCTTCTGTGCTGCTCCAACAGCTCTTCCACGATCCAGTATGCCTGCACCGCCTTTTTCGTTCCCTGCGAGGTAAACGTAATTCCGTTTGCATTTCTTCGCCATGCATAGACCACCTGCGAAATGGAAGCGATCTTTTCTGCCGCCGGAAAAATCAGAAAATGGATGACCGCATCCTCAAAGCAGGTATATCCTGCCGGAAACCGGATCTCATCAAACAGGCTCCGACGATACAGCTTCGCCCACGGAGTCCCCGGCAAATCCAGACAGTCATATGCCGTGCGTTTTTCATAAATATGTTCTGCAAACCGCTGTGCTGCCCCAAATTTCCCGTCTCCATCCAGATACTGCCAGCCGCCCTGCACGATATCCGCACCGGTCTGCTGCGCTTTCTGCAAAAGCGCCGAAATCGCTCCCGGCAACAGTACATCGTCACAGTCCACAAACAGAAGATATTCTCCTTTTGCCTGCAAAATCCCGGCATTGCGTGCCTTCGCTGCACTTCCACCGGTTTCTTTCGTCAGCTCAACCCTTCTGACTTCTCCCCAGTTTGCATATTCCTCCAGGATATCGCCGCTGCTGTCTGTAGAATTGTCGTTGACTGCAATAATTTCCACTGTACTGCCGCACTCCTGCGCCAGAATGCTGTTCAGACACTGCTTTAAATCCTTCTCTCCGTTATGCACCGGAACGATGACGGAAACAAGGACTTCCGTCTGCCCAAAGGGCTGCAGTGCCTGCCAGCCATCTGTATCCGCTGCCGGTCTGAGATAGCATTTTTTCGCCGCCTCTGCCGTCTGCAAAAGCGCATCCTCGCTCATCCGTTCTTTTTTTAAGCATCCAAGCAAACCGACGACGGCCCGTCCGACCATTCTTCCGCCCCACGCGCCGACTGCAGCGGCGCAGCGGTTTTTCGTCCAGTCATAAATGAACTGATAAGCTCTCTGATTCCGCAGCATGTTTTTCCTTCCTTTCCTTCAGCCTTGCAATCGCTTCAAACGTCCGCCGGCAGTTATTTCCGTCATGCAGCGGGAAAAACCGCTCTGTACGCTGCACGTATTCTGTCTGCATCTCCATGCCATTTTCAAAGCTTTCCGTCAGAGCCCCCAGCAGTGCTTCCTGTGTCGTACATACCGGTCCAAACCCGTCCCGGCGGAAATCGAAATATCCCTTCTGATAATGATATTTACGAAACTCCTCTTCGTCAAACTGATAATACACAACAGGCTTGCGCAAAAACGCCACATCAAAAAAGACGCTGGAATAATCCGTCACCAGGAGTGCACAGTCCATCAGAAGCTCCTGCACATCATGGGTCTCCTTCGACACGATTGTGATCCGGTCCGAGCCCGATTCAAACATCCGGCTGTCCTTCTGCATTTCGACATGGGGATAAAAAACGAGCCGATAATCCTGCTGTTCCAAAAGCTGATCCAGTTCCTTACAGCAGAGCAAAGACTGGAAGTGCTCATAATACGCTGTGTTTCGAAACGCCTCCCCTGTCGGATAATAGGAGCCGCGCCAGGTCGGCATAACAAGAATCATCTTCTCTTTACGCTCTGCCCGGATCAAATTATCAAACCGCGCCAGTCCGACGTACTGCGGCACATGTTCCGGATATCCAAACGTATCGCGAATGTATTCATATTCCGGCTTCGCCCCGCAGACAAACAAATCCATGTACATATTTTTACGATGCAGCCATTCCATTTCATCCTTGATGATGCCATGCTGCAAAAAAACCTGTTTTCCCCTCGCCCGGATTCCTTTTCCTGCAAGATGATAAAATAAAATCAAATCCGGCGCACAGGGCTGTACATGCGTGCCAACCAGAAAATCCGCGCAATAATACGCCAGATAATGAGAAAAGCTCCCTCTCGGAACCATTCCTCCCAACGCCTCGATTTTCGCCCGGTCAGCACTTTCTGTCTCGATCACATAACGCGCATTGATTTCCGGATGCTCTTCTTTTAAATACCGGTAAAACCAGTAACCATTATCCCGCGCATCGTTTCCGCGCTCACATACCAGCCACAGCTCCCGATATTTGGCACTGCAGCACCTGCAGACCGCACCGAACAGCTTAAAAAAGGCCATCAGGCATAGTTCCTTCAGATAACACAGCGCTCTTACAACTTTTCTCATGTTCCCTCTCATCCCTTTTCCGGTTTGCCTGTCAACGGTGTCTCTGACTGGAAAGCCAAATAACCGTCCTATACTGATGAAGCTTTAATAAAAGCAGCTTAATCCGGTCATTTCTGCTGTGAAAGCTCTTTACTGCAGTATTTTTTATTGCGTTTTCCACCCGCGGCAGCTTCACCGTTTTTTGCAGCCAAGCTGTCCGCTCTTTGGCAGATAAAGGACCGCTGCAGACATTTTTAATGCCGAGCTGCAAATCCCGCACAGTACAGTAACAGGCTTTCTTCCGATGCATTTCGCTATCCTGCAATCCCCAGTCCTCTACCACGCTCCAGACCGCATCGCTTAAATAAAAATTGTCCTGCAGCCGCTCCGGATGCCAGGAGTTGGAAAGTGACGCGCTGCGCGCAACCGTGTAATGATACAATGGCTTTTGGATCGCTACCAGACAGGACGGATTCTGCCGCATAAACGCTACATAAAACAGACCATCCTCCCCGAGTGTCCGCTCCGGGAATCTCAGATGGGCTGCCTCAATACAAGCCCTGCGCAGCATTTTGGTGATGACCAGATAGGAGGATGCCAGCGCGTCAAAATACTCCTGAAACGGTTTCCCCCGATATACGCCGCAAAGCGCCGGACCATCGATCAACGTCTTCACACAGTTGCCGTTCTTATCGCAATAATCATTGTAAATTCCAAACATCACGATATCTGCGTTTTCCTTTTTTGCAGCCTCATATAACACCTGCGCCATGTCAGACTCCACCCAGTCGTCCGGATCCAGAAAACAGACATATTCGCCCCGCGCCGCATCCAGCGCTGCATTCCGCGCCTTTGCCACACCTTTGTTGGGCTGATCGATGATCCGAAACCGCGGATCCTCTGACGCAGCGCTCTTACAGATCGCAAGGCTGTTGTCCCTGGAACCGTCATTGACGAAAATCGCTTCGAACCCGGGCATTGTCTGCGCTTTCAGACATTGGATGACCCGAGGCAGATAACGCTCCATATTGTAAACCGGAATCACAAAGGAAATCCCTGGTGTCTTCATTTGGTTTTCTCCTCCTCTTTATCCCTCCTGCATCATGCTTCGGATCTGTTCCTGCATTTCCGCCCTGCTTTTGGGCTTCCAGATCTCCTTCTTGGGCGGCTGATGCCGTTTTTCAGCATAAGAAAGCACAATAATCCGAAGCGCCATCGTGCTCCAGAAATAAAATGCCGTATTATCCGTCAGATAAGTGATCGTCATATATCCAAGATCCGCCATGTACAAAAGCGCCGTGTTGTTATCCGCATACTTCGTCCAGAAAATCGGACCTATCACATACTGGATGCCGGACCACAATATAAAGCCCGGGAAACCCATTTCCACGAACACCTTCAAAATATCATTGTGAAATGGATAGGGATGGTTAATCAGACCGGAGCTGTACCAGCTTGCGACAATGGAATCCACATATTCAAAGCCATGTCCCATATAGCCGAAGGAGAAATCATAATGCTCCCCTGCAAGCTGCCATAAATAATCCCGCCCCATCATGTCGATCCCAACGAGATTCAGGATCCTGGAGACTCCTCCCGTTCGAACTCCATAAATATACACAAAAAAGAACGCGACCCATAAAAAGCCCTGTAGGATCAGAAAGGGCTTTAAGAACTTTTTATGTTTCAAAAACAGGGAATACACAATAAAAAGAAGGGCTGCCGGAATAGCGATTCGCTTCATTCCGACCAGAAAGAAAAAGGCACACAGCAAGATCATCCGCCAGCGTTTTTTTCTTTCCCCGGGTGTTTCCTTTGGAGCAAACGCCACATAATAGAGCAGCAGCTGTCCAAAAACAAAGGTAATATCATGAATCTCCAGATTTCTTGCGTAGCCTTCTGCTTCGCCGAAGGTCACCAGACAGGTAATCAGAGACTGTACGCTCGCTGCAATACCAAAGGATGGAATCTCCAATACCATGATCGCCCCGTTTGCCAGACACATGCTGACCGCAAACAGATCCACTGCTTCTGCACCAAACAAATACGCACCGGAAAGCGCCGTCAAAATTGCAATGCTCTGGAAGATCACCTTGGAACAGCCCCGGATCATGGAGGACAAATTCATAAAATTCAAAATCCAGATCACCATGGACCACAAAAGCAGCGCTGCGACCAGGGACATGTAAAACAGCGCAGGTCCTTTCATCCGCTTTAAGCGTTTCAGATCCGGAAAAATGATCGCATATGCCACTGTTATACAAAGGACCCCTACTGCGATCGCCTTTGGCAGACCGCCAATCATATTGTTGAGGGTTTTCCAATCTCCAAGACCTGCAGCTGTCAGCAGAAAAACAAAAAAGAACCGCAGCCCCTTCTGGATAACCGGATTGTTCTGATCCAAAAAGGGGCGCGCCTTTTGTTTCACTGTGTAGTCTTTTTTTACAATAATTTCAGATAAAGTACGCAACCGCAAACTCCTTATCAGTCTGTCACCTCATGGATCGCATTTTCAGCCACCTGTTCCATTCTTTCCATAGGCCTTTATATTCCTCTAAATTTGTTAAAACATTCACCAGGAGATAGAGTGCCGCAATCCACAGGGAATTTAACACTGCAATTCCCGCAACATAAAAATAATTGACTGCCCTGCAGCCGTCCAGCCCGAGCACAGACAATATAACTACTGCTGTCATCCCATTGACTGCAACCTTTTTGATGCTGTGTTTTGCACTTCCCTGTCGAACATTGCCAAACATGTACCGAAAAAGCGCTATGATCCGATAAGAAAGTGCAGCCAGGGTTCCTACCAGACAGCCTGCAATTCCGATCCGCCAGGTTAAGATCAGTGAGACCAAGATATTGATGACCATTTCCCAGACAGCCTGTCCTTTCGTGTCATCAAATTTTCCGGCGATGGATTGCAGCTGAATCAACGGCATTTCCACACAGGACAGGATCGACCATGCCGCAAACAAAAGCAGCATCTTCTTGCTGTCATAGATCGCTGCATCCGCTATTCCGCTGGTATACAGACGGATAATGGGCATCAGGAATGCCGTGATCACCGTATACGCCCAGAATACAAACATGTAATACAAGGATTCGTACCATTCAAAGGCTTTCTCAAACTGTTTCCGATCACTGTGATAAAGCTGTCCGAACCGAAACGTCACTCCATTGGAAAATGCCGTAATCAGCTGTTGGAAATTTGCAAAAAACAGCGAAAATACCGCATATACGCTGGCATAATTCATTCCACACATAAAAGAAATAATAACCGTATCTGTATTGGAAAATAAACAGGAAGAAATTTGATGGATCAGAACGGAGTTTTTCTGGGCCAGCGCACTGTGATCCGGCTCTGCCTTCCAGTCAATCCACCGATAATGCTTCCGCACATAAAAGATGATAAAAACAACCTGAAGGATCGAAGGTACACAGTAGGTGGCCTGGATCAAAAGCAGATTGTCAGAAAGCATCAGAAAAATCAGCTTTAACAGGTTTGAGAGAACCATCGTAACCATGGCCAGGGAAGTCACAACATATTTCTTTCCCTCTACCTCAAGAAATGCATTGTACTTTCCACGCAGTGAAAACAGCACAATTCCCGGCACGCCATACAGCAGGATGATGCAGCAGACCGTAAAATAATCCAGCTCCGTTTTTATAATCAGCGGATATAACAGCGCAAATCCAACTGTAATCGCAGTATATGCCACGCTCGTCTTCAGGTAAAACCTGCGTGTTGCAGACAAAATCCCATTGATGCTCCCGGTATCGCCCTTTGCTACAGGTCCATACAGGGAATATTGTGCCGAGAGTCCAACCCCCGCCTCCAGAAGGGACAGATATGCAAAAATATTTTTTATGGTGCTGTTGAGACCATTTACCTCTGAGCCAAAATTAACCAGATACAATCTGGGAAGTACCAGTCCAAATACTGCAATGACAACCTGATATCCAATCGCTGTTACAATATTCCGGATCACCCGTCTATTCTTCTCACTGCTTGTTGTGGATTCGATTTCCGTCATTGTTTTCCTTTCAGCTCTCCTCCTCAATTACAGGAAGACTGCTCTTTTGCTTTCTCCATCTGCTTCCATTTTTTCTGTGAAAGGCGCAGCAGCTCTCGGATTTCATAAGTATCTGTTTCTTCTGTCGTTGCCCACGTCGCCGTATAGCGGATCGGATATTCCGGATTTAAGCTGTTATATTCCTCTACCTGATTGTCCAGGATCCGGATCATGGCTGCTGCCTTTTTGCTGCTGCACTCTTCAAAAAATACAACAAAGCGGCCAATTCCATTATATCCTCTCATGCCTTCCGTATCTCCCATCAGCTGTACCAGTCCGGCGAAATCCTTTAACACGCCATCGCCTACGGTATATCCGAACCGCTTTGTCAGTTCGGACAGATTATCCAGACTCAAAGTAAAGCAGGTGAAAGCTTCCGGCAGAACCTTTCCCGCCATTTCTCCAATATAAATATTTAACTTTTCCCGGTTCGGCAGCCCTGTCTTCTTGTCGACATACAACAGATAGTCCACGATATCCGACAGTCGTCCCAAAAGGACTGCTCCGCAACAGCCGATCACGAAAAACAATACCAGCGCGAGCATAATATAGAGCTTGATATTGATCGAAGGTGCTACGCGGACAGAGCTGACCATTTTCAGATAATCCGCACTGATATACAGATTCAACTCCTTACTGCTGGTATTGACGATTTCATAATATTCCTGGAGCTCGTTCTCATAATCAGTGATCATCTGCTCCATCTTTGCATGCTCTTCCTCTGTTCCACCAAAGGTCACGTTCTGAAATGCCGTCAGGGTCTCTTCCTGAAACTGACGATCGATCTTGTCTGCCGCAATGGTCTTATCAATTCCGACCAGCTCAAGGATCAGGTTATCGTAGGTTGTGATCGCCTTTGCACCGGCTCCTGCATCCTCGATGGTTCCCAGAATATAATTAGAGGAGACATTGTCTCCGCCCTCTGTAAAATAGCTCTCCAGAATTCCGGCATTCTTTTCCACATAGGAAGCGATCAGCCTTTCGATCTCACTGCGCTGCTGTGCTCCAACCTCTTCACTGTTCTGGGAATCTGCAATGCTGTTTGCAATAAATTCCTGCAGGATCTTACCATCCCGTATCTGCGGTCCATCCAGAACATATGCATACAGCTTCGGAATCTCATATTTTTTCAGTTCAGAATAAATCGCACAGAGATCTTTGTACGTATAGCCTGTCTGGGAGGATCTGAAGTTCGGGTAGCTTTCCCGCTTTGCCAGCAGAAAATCATGCATATCGTTGGTATCGTTTTCGAGGATACGGACACATTCATAATAATCATAACCGTTATCCAGAAGATTCCTGGACGGATTCAGGGACAGCTTCTGCTCCACATATTTTTCCGTATAATAGGTACAGTAGCTCTGCATGATCGCATCCAGCATATTGCGTGCATAGCTGCCGCCCAGCTTTCCATCCACCACCAGACTCACCTTATAAGTATCCGGAAAATAGGTGACTTCTTCTCCCTTTTCGATCAGTGCATCGTTGATCTTCTCCTGTTCCTCTGAAATAATCGGTGTAACGCTGCAGTTCGATCGTACTGTCGTCAGTCTTCCGGATGCTCCAAGAGAATCCATCGCCTGTGCAATTACGGTAGAGGAATAGATTTCATTCACATCCAGATCAGAACCGTCCGGGGCATAGCCGTCCTTTATGCCGTCATTTGTGTACTTCAAAACAACAGATGCTGTATATTGCTGCTTTCCCTGCGCATACAGGTAAATCATTGCCGCCCCTGCCATCGTCAGCAAAAAAATCAGCATACTAAAACGTTTCAGATATCGCAAAATCTCAAACTTTTTCACTTTTCTTTATGCCCTTTCTGTTCTTCCTGACTTTCCTCAGAGAATTCAAGCCCACCATAAACGCCAGAACTGCTGCAGCTTTCATTCCTGTCTTTTTTACGTTAATTCGTTGAGTAAAGGACGCATTATTATAAGTAAAAGAGACATAGTTCTGTGACTTGTATCTGATATATGCCTTATCCAATATAAACAGCTGATCCGAAATCTCATTGATTCCGCTTTCCAGCTTGTTGATCATATCCTGTGCTTCCTTCAGACGCCCTGCATCATCGGTAACCGTCTGCATCTTCTCCACTACATAACTGGTATCCACGATTTCCGACTGATAATCCGTCGCTGCCTGCAGCGAGCTGTCCGCAGAACGCGCCATATTGTCCATTGCAGTCTTTGTCCGGGACATGTAATATTCTTCCATCTCATCTGTCGTCGGGATCATGACAACGGATGTCATGGACTTTTCATATACGGAAATTCCGTTTTTGTTGGCATCATAATATGCCATTTCCTTCTGTGCGGCAATATCGTCGATTTTGTTTTTGTACTCCAGAATGCTGATCAGCAGGGAAGCATCCTTTGCAATCCCTCCTTCGATCACGTAGGCCTTCACATTCGGAATATCATAATCCACAATATTGTTGATCTGCTTGCTCAGCGTCGTGAAGTTATTGGTAGACGAATCCGGATTTTCGGTATCGACATAGCTCTTGTTTTCGCTCAGACGCGCATTTAAATACTGCATGATACATTCTGCCCGCAGCTCCAGCTCATTCAGACGCAGGTAGGGCTCACAATCTGTTGTAACTTCGAGTTTTTCCTTTAACATGTCCTGATTATCGCAGTAGTTTTTCTGAAAAAACTCACGGTATGCTTCACAGATACTTTTCAGCAGACTGATGGTTGTCCGATTTTTCAGTTCCAATCCGTCTGCATTGAGATTGATATTATAGGATGTGCTGATGTAATCGTCACTTCCGCCCACATGTCCCGTTCCTTCCGGAGTGATGAAGACATGGCTGGCAAGCTCCGATGCGGAAATGCTTCCCTGCAAACCAACTTTTTCGATGGCACGCTGCATAACCTCCTCTGAAACGATTTCATAGGCGTTAAAACGGGTTTTATTCGGGCTTAAGCCCAGGGATGCCTCTGAATAATTAAATGAAATATTCGCGCTGGACCAAATGCCGCTTTCCGCATAATGAATGCATCCAAACAAAATGCACAAGATCAGCATATAATATGTCATCCGATATTTGTTTTCCCACAGTATCTGAACTGCTCTTTTCACTTTTCCTTTAATTTCTTTCATTGCACTATCCTACTTACGGCATTGGAAGGTTTAGTTAATATCGATCACTGAAAGCTCCGGAACATTATTGATCCTCGGCCATTTGTCGGAATCTCCCAGTCCACGGCTGACAATCAGCGTCGCCTTGTTGTCAAGGGTATAGACACCTCCTCCATACTCCGGGAACAGTCCCTCTTCCGCAGAATAAAGAGCGCCCAGCTTCGGCAAACGGACAATTCCGCCGTGGGTATGTCCTGCAAGTCCAAGGTCAAAGCTGTAATTTTCCAGCTTCTCCGGGAAATAAGTAGGCACATGCGCAATACAGATGCGCAGATCATATTGATCCTCTGCTTCCTGCGCCTCCATACACTCTTTCGCTCCATAGCTTGCAAAATCTTCCGGTTTTCCTTCTATACCGATCACACTGACCGTATTGTCATACAGGGAATAGGACGTTTCCTCGTTCCGCAGGATTTTCACGCCTGCATCTTCGAAGCGTTTTACCAGTTCCTCATCTCCCTGATGATAAATCTTCACGTCCTCATGGTTGCCCAGCACACCGCATACCGGTGCGATCTCTGTCAGCTGGCTGCAGAGGGAGATCATATTGTCATAAGAATCCACAGTATCATTTACAAGGTCTCCGCCAAGCAGAATCAGGTCCGGTGAAAGATTTTCTATATCCTCTACAAGATCGCCGTTATCCATTCCGTATTCCCGCAAATGCACATCTGTCAGAAAAACTACCCGAATACTATGTGTCAGCTTTCGGGAGCTGACCTGATAAAATTCCGCCGTATAATTCGTCCGGTTATCGTAAATATTTTTGGCAAGTCCGCCTGCCAAAAGCAGGATCAAAAACAGAAACTTCGCCAGAAACTTCATTCTTTTTTTTAATCTGCTTTTTCCAGCTTTCTTTTCCGTATGTTTTATGTTTTTTGCAGGTTCTCTCTCTATGGGCAAAGCTTTACTGCTGCTTCTTCTCTGATGTACCTTGCGTACCAGCGCCTGTTCCCGCATCCGGTTTGCATAGTGATTCGGCGCAAGTGCAAAGACAAGAGCCTTTGCTCTGCGTCTGGCTTTATAGGCACATTTTAAAACGACAAGTCTCTTTACACCAAGCTTTTTTCTGCTTTTTGGTTCACTGGCACAATAGCAATCAATATATTTCCAGGACAGATCATCTTCCAGAAGCCTGCGCAGCTTCCGGGGCTTTACTGTTTTATAAAGCTTCCTCAGTCCATCGTAGATCTTCACCCTGTCTGCAATTTTTTTTGCGTTTAAGGCCGTGGAATTCATAATAGAATCACTTCTGGAATTATCATAATGATAATAGACATAATCTGTCAACACAACCCGTTCCGCTTTTAACAATGCTCTCGGTGTAAATTCTTCATCTTCATGTAAAATACCGTACTCAAAATACAGGTCATTTCTAACAAGAAAATCTCGCCGAAACATGGTTCGGATAACCTCTACCCGAAGTGCACCACCCTCCAGACATCCCATCAGATATGCCGGGCCGCTATAGATACGATGATACTGAAAACGATCCTCCGCCACCTTTTCAAACCGTGCCATCCCTTCAGAGGGCTTCTCCAGTGCCATTTTGGAGATAATTATATCTGCAAAGCCTGCCCTTGCTTCCTTCCATAGGTTGGCACAGGCCTGGGGCTCCAGATAGTCATCGCTGTCTACAAATAAGACATATTCCCCATGCGCCCGCTCCAGTCCGTAGTTGCGCGCATCCGACAAGCCGCCGTTCGGTTTATGGTAAGCGATAATCCGTGCATCTTTTTTTGCATAATTGTCACAAATTTCTCCGCACCGGTCAGGGCTGCCGTCATCTATAAGAATAATTTCCAACGACAAAAAATCCTGCGCAATCAGTGACTCTACACACCGGACAAGATACTTTTCCACCTTATAAATTGGTACAATTATTGAAATTTGCACATCTTGTTTCTTCATCAGCAATTTTGCTCCCAACGCTTCTCATTTTTTCTGTTCAGAGCACATTTGTAAACATCTTCATGCCATTCGATCACTGCATCATAATCAAAATTTTCTTTGACATATTCTATTTCCTGCTTTAGCAGTACTTCGTCCTTTGGAGTTGTCAATTCTTTCGAAAGCGCAGCCGCCAGCGAATCAATATTCTCTGCCTCAAACTCTGCCCCGTATTGTTTGGTAATCACCGTATTTGCCGGAATATCACTGACCAAACATCTTCCGCCACAGGACATTGCCTCCAGAAGGGCAAGGGAAAGTCCCTCGGTATGACTCGGAAGGACAAATAGCCTGCAGTTGGAAAACAGCTCAGCGAGCTCTTGTCCCTGCACCAGGCCGGTACGGATCACCCTCGGGTCTGCATCGATTTTGTGGAGCATTTCTTTTCCAAATTCCGTTTCCGGGATCGGGCCAGCCAATACCAGGCGTTCCTGCAGCCGGAGCTTCTGATACGCCTCCAGCAAATCCTGCGGACCCTTTTCCGGAGAAATCCGTCCGACATACAGAATATAGCTGTCTTTTTCCAGGCCATATTTTTCCCGGATGACATTACAGGAAACCGGTGTGATCCGTTCCACTGCATTATGGATCAGAATAGAGTCCCGATTATACTTCTGCAGAAAATATTGTTTCTCCTCTTCGGAAAGAACGATTACTTCATCAGCAAAACGGGCGGCAACTTTTTCTCCCAGACGGAGATAGAAGGAAGCGAAACCACCCCACTTATCACTTCTCCAGTTCAGTCCATGCACCGTGCATACCGTATGCTTGCCAAACAGCTTTGCAAGAAACAATGGAACGGAGGGTCCGATCGCATGATAATGAATGACATCAAAATCATGGAATATTGTATCAAATGTCGCCAGAAAAGAATAGACCATCGCATTCAAAATCTGCTTTTTAAATGTAAAAATCCGCTTGACCCTGACGTTCTGTTCCAGATAAGCATTATGCCCCTTTTGCCTGCCTCTGTTGTACACGGTTACCTCATGTCCTCTGGCAGCAAGTCTGGTCGAAAGCTCATAAACTACCACCTCTACGCCTCCGGAACGAGAAGGGAAATCTTTATGTCCTATCATCGCTATTTTCATCTGTGTCTTCCCTTTCATTTGTATTTTTCTGAAGAAGAATGTCTCCTTTGTGATATCGTTCTCACTCTTTCTTAACAGAATCTTAACACGCAGTGCCCAACTGCAGTGTATCGTCTGATTCTGCTGCGCCTTTTCCCCTGAGACGCATATTTCTTCCTCTGTTCCCCGCTCTTTTAGATTTTTCCCTATCAGTTTAGATCAAGCTTCACTATCTGTAAAGATTTTCAGAAATTTTCCAGCTCCTTTAGCACGGTTACTGTGGCTTCGTACGCTTCTGCCACCTTCTGATATAACTCCTCGCTGCCCTCGGTCTGACGTCCGCGCAGCTTTTCGGTCAGCTCGCAGTCTATTTCGTATAATCTGTCCAGCCCAAGATTGGCGCAGATACCCTTTAAGGTGTGTGCGGCGCGGAATGCGTCCTCTCCGTCCTTTTCTTTCAGGGATTCCGTCAGCTCCTCAAAGCTCTTGTCTTCCAGAAATTTAACTGCAAACCGTTTTACCAGCGCTTCGCTGCCCATACGTCCCAGCACTTTGTCAAAATCAGATCCGATTTTTTCATAGCATTCTCTGACTGTCATCTTTTCCTCTCCTTTTCCCTTATCCTCTATCCTTCTGTCTTCAAACCCGCCACGAGGGTGTTACCCCCCCCCAGAGGTGTCCAGCTATTTCTGTGCTCAGCATTCATCAGCTGAATCGGGATATCTTCTTTTATCTCCAGCAGACATTCTATCAGCAACGGATTGAACTGTCCGCACTCTCCTGCGACGATCATTTCAATCGCCTTTTCATGTGGAATCGCCTTTTTGTATACACGCTCGTTGGTCAATGCATCATATACATCTGCAAGGGAAACCACCTGTGCTGAAATCGGGATCTCGTCCCCCTTTAAGCCGTCCGGATAACCTTTTCCGTCATAGCGCTCGTGATGCCAGCGACAGATCTGTTCTGCAATACGTACCAGCGGTTCCTCCTGATACTGTTTCAGATCTTGCAGCATCGACCACCCGATCACGGTATGCTTTTTCATTTTTTCATATTCTTCCTGCGTCAGCTTTTCGGGCTTATTTAAGATGGCTTCCTCAATGCCGATTTTGCCGATATCATGAAGTGCCGACGCCAGTGCGATCCGGTTTAAGTCTCCCCATGTCATCTGGTATCGATCCGTTTTCTGCATCAGCTTTTTCAAAAGAATCTTCGTCAGTATTCCGATATTCCGGACATGCTGTCCGCTCTCTCCGTTTCGGCATTCTACGATATGACTCAGGATATTGACCATAATTTGGTTGTTTTTCTCTTTTTCCTGCATCTGGCCTGCAACCAGGTCGATCAGCTTGCGCTGCTTTGCATACAGCTTGATGGTATTATATACACGTTGGCGAACAACACTTGTATCAAAGGGTCTGCCGATATAGTCTGATACGCCCATTTCGTATGCCTGACGGATATGTAGCTCCGAGTCTTCGCTGGAAATCATGATGACCGGAATATCTTCGATGAGATGTTCTTTATTCATCACCTTCAAAACACCGAGTCCGTCCATTCCCGACATGATGAAATCCAGTAAAACGATAGATATTTCTGTCCCGTATTGATGCAGCAGCTCCAGACACTCCTCGCCGCTGGATGCTTCTATAATGTCAAACCTATCCTTCAGCATTTCGAAGAGAATCTCCCGGTTGATCTTGGCATCATCCACAATGAGGACAAGTTCTCTGCCGGAGTCGCGTTCCAGCCTTTCTCCGACCTCCTGACGGATTCCCTCCGTACTGCTTTCTGTCACAACCTGATTTCTATGCTTCTTTGCCTGATACATCAGCCGATCCGCACGCTCCAAAGCGGTCCCCACAGTCTCTTCCACCGTCGTTACTCCTCCGATGCTCACAGAAAGGGAGATACCCGGATAGCCGTCCAAAGTGGTCTGATGAAGCTGTTTTTGGATCTGGTTGAGTTTTTTGTCAAAGGCGTCCTTCCGGATCCCGGGCAGTACCAGCAAAAATTCGTCCCCGCCATAGCGGATCAGAAAATCTGATTTTCGGATATTGGATAAGATCACTTTTGCAGCACTATTGAGTGCAAGATCCCCCACATTGTGTCCGTAGGAATCGTTATAATATTTAAAATTATCCAGATCCATCATCGCAATGCCCACAGGTCCCCACATATTTTTGACCTTTTCTTCATAATAACGGCGGTTGAATACACCTGTCAGCACATCTTGATAGAGCTTCTCGTTATAGCCCGTCAGCTGTTCAATCAGATATTGTTTTTCCTCCAGATCCGTCAGTGCATCCTCATCCAGACGGTGTACCAGCTCCATCACGTAAGGCTTTCCATTCATTTCCAGATATCTTGCGATCACCTGATAGATGTCATTCCCCACAATCTCCAGCTTGCACTTTTCTTTTCTGCTTCTGACTGCCTCCAGTGCAATGCAATGCTTACAGGGAGCCGAGTATTTCCACAGATCATAACAATGGCAAATTTCTGGTGCATCGATCTCCACCGGTTCTGCTTCCATGCCATCGTTTCTTCGCAGCAGCCTTTCCCCGTCCAGGAGCCTCACAATCGGAAAAAGCCTGCGGAAATATTTCATTTCTTTCTGAACCTGTTCTTTTGTTATGCTGACTTCCTGATTCATTCTTTTTTCCTCGCTGCAATATATTACATTTCATTTATTATATTGCGTTTTTTTTGACTTGTCCATATATTACGTTTTTTTGCCTTGTCCATCCCCTCGTGCCTTGGCACATTCTTTTTTATATAGAGACGCTGTTTCCTACACGAAAAAGGCGGAAGCGCCAGATACCTGACAGCTTCCACCCGATTTTTTTCTATATTCTGATTGACGTTTTCATTTATTTGCGTCCCTGCAGCGCCTGTGCGATATCTTCTCTCATATCGATAACCGCCTGTCTGGATGCGTCCGCATAGTTAGCCGCACCAAACTGTGCATATTTTTCCTGCTGATATGCTGCAATGATGCCGCGGGAAGAGTTGACAATCGCGCCAAGTCCGTCTTCATTGAAAAAGTGCACCAGATCAGCGCCCTTGCCGCCCTGTGCGCCGTAGCCGGGCACGAGAATGTAGGACTTCGGCATCACCTTGCGCAGCGCCTTGCCCATTTCAGGATAGGTTGCGCCAACAACCGCACCAACATTGCTATATTCGCTGCCCATGCACTCGCTGCCCCATTCGGCAACCTTTTCACCGACGATTTCATACAACGGTCTGCCGTCCACCAGACGATCCTGGAACTCACCACTGCTGGGGTTGGAAGTTTTTACCAGCACAAAAATGCCCTTATTTTCTTCTTTGCAGACCTTTATGAACGGATTGATGCCGTCGGAACCCAGATACGGATTCACCGTTGCAAAATCCTCGTCAAAGGGTGCATAGCTCTTTTCTCCCACTACTACTTTTCCGAGATGGGCAACCGCATAAGCCTCAGAAGTGGAACCGATATCGCCGCGTTTTACATCGCCGATGACAACCAGACCTTTCTCTTTGCAGTATGCGACGGTCTTCTGAAATGCGATCAGACCTGCTACGCCGAACTGCTCATACATGGCGATCTGCGGCTTTACTGCCGGAATCAGATCCGCTACTGCATCCACGATGCCCTTATTGTACTGCCAGATCGCTTCTGCAGCGCCCTTTAACGTCTCGCCGTATTCCGCAAAAGCAGCTTTCTGAATCTGCTCCGGAATAAATTTCATCATCGGGTCCAGTCCGACAACGATTGGAGCATTTGTCTTTTTGATATTTGCAATTAACTGGTCAATCATATCTTTTTCTCCTTTTTGTTTTCCTGGCTTGCGTCAGTTTTCCAAGCTTCTGCTATGGTATCACATTCTGCTTCGGGCAACAAGTCCGGCGACGGGGTCTTCGATCAGTTTTTTGGAAAATACCGCACCTGCGCCGGTCAGAAGCAGCGCCAGAATCAGAAACGCTGCGTTCGGCAGTCCGATCTGTACCCGCACCATGCCGAGCCCTTCTAAAATTACAGCATGCACCAGATAAATCTCATACGAATACCGATCCGTCCACAGCACAGCATCCGAAATCCGACCTCCGATTCCTTTCCTGCAGAACCGAAAGCCGCTGCCTGCAAGCAGTAACATGCCAAAGCACCACGACCACCAAATAAACGAATCCGTCTGCGCCCTGCCAAGGGCCAAACCCGCACCTGCTGCCGCAAGCATGCCGATATAGACAAGCAACTGCGCGCCGATACGCCTTCCCGCCTGATGGATCTCCCAGACCAACATACCGAGCAGAAAATAATGCAGGTAATAAAAAATCATCATGTAATCACCGTATCCGGTTTTTACCCACAAATACCGCAGAATCAATGCCAGTACATAGCAGAAAAACGCGCTCGTACAGCCGCGGATCAGGCGCACAAAGACCGGCACAAGCAGATAAAACGCCATAAACAGGCTGATCGTCCAGGTTGCGCTCAGGTTTCCCCAGAAATCATTCGGTGCAGGGATCACGCTGTTTGTCAGGAAAAAATACCGAAGCCAGTACAGGCCCTGCGGGTCTGCCGGAATATCCTTTAAAATCAGCCCGTGCAGCAGGATGTTATAAAGGATCACCCCATAATACAGCGGAAGAATCCGCACCAGACGTTTTTTATAATAGGTCAGCAGCTCTTTTTTTCCAGCCGTCGGGAGCTTTTTGTCACAGCAGGCGAGATAGCCGCTGAGGACAAAAAATAGATACACGCCCGCCGCTCCCTGATTGGCAAGCCACGCGGCTTTTCCCGTCGCTCCCAGCCTCGGTGCAAGGTGGGTGATAAACACTCCGATACAGGCAAGCGCCCTCAGAAGCTGAATGTGTTCGTATTTTTGTTTCATATTCTTCCAATGCTCTGCATCAAAAACCGGAACATTGCTGCGTAGGTTGCACCATCATAATGCAGTCCGTCTGCCTGCGTGGTATATCCGCTGCCCGCCAGAAACACATACAGATTCAGTCGTCCGATTCTGGCATCCAGCCGGTTGTTTAACTGGTTGTTAAAATATTCTACCGCCCAGTTGCGTTTTCCGTATTCGTTTTCCCCGACCGGACCGACCGAGGCGAAGTACACCGTCGCACCTTTCGAAATCCAATCCTGTGCATATCGGTTAATCGTCGTAATATAATCGTTGTGTCGTGATAAATCATTGACGCCGTAATTGAGAATAATCACTGAGCCGGGCGTCATATACTGGTCGACGTCCTTTTTCGCCTGGGCGGTGGAAAGCCAGTCCACGCCACCTCCAAAGCATGCCACAAAGGCCGTACCAGGCCATGCTGCCGTTCCACCGACTGCATTCGCCATCTGTCCCGTGCGGGAGTCCCCGACGAAGATGACGTTGCCGCTGCCCGCCGGAATGGGGGTTTTCTGCGCAGCCTGCGCCTGAGCCAGTGCCGCCTGCTGTACTGTTGCCTGCTGTACTGCTGCCTGCTGCATTGCTGCCTGCTGCGCCAGTGCCGCCTGCTGCGCTGCCAGTGCCGCCGCTGCTGCTTGGGCCTGTGCCACCTGCTGTTTCACCGCTTCCGCCTGTGCAGCAAGCGCTGCCGTCATCGCCGCATCCACGCAGACCGGCTGGCAGGCTGTCTGTGTGATATAGCCGATCGCATTTCCATAGACAATCTGGTACATGCCACTTTTCCCGCTGCCGGTCTGCCCGCATACGTTGACCGTCGTGCCGACCGGTAAAATACCAAGTGCTGCAGAGGTTTTATCCGCCTGCTGCGTCACCGTTTTTTCTTCCCCGACGACTGCTGCCATCGTAACCGGCGTCACTTTTTTCCCGGATGCTGCCTGTGCCGTCATCGATATCGACAATCCGAGACAAAGGCACAACGCCAGACAGCAGATACGGGCGATCGCGCCGCCAAAAACCGTTTTTCTGATTTTTACACGTTTCTCCATAGTCATTCCCTACATTTCTTTCTAAGCAGCCATGCGACTATACTGTCCTGTCCGTGTGTGGGACTACCGCGTCTGCAGAAATACCGCTTCCCGCTGTGCCTTTTCATCGTCCGGATACAAAGCAAGGTACTGATCCATCGCAAGCTTCGCTTTATCGTACTGCCCAAGGTATTCATACGCTACCAGTTCGTTGAACATCAGCGACTGCGTCGCCGTATTGCCCTCTACTTCCAGCCCCGCCTGGAACGCTGCAAGCGCCGCTTCATAATCGCCGCCCTTTAATTTGCAAAGCCCGAGCTGATTGTACAAAGACGCGTCCGGCGTTTTGTTCTGCAGGTAGGTGTTATAGACACTCGCCGCATAATTGTAGTCACCGAGTGCCTCATAGGTCTGACCGAGCAGGGACGCTGCTTCCGCACCGCCGTTTTCCTGCGCCTTTTCCAAAGAGGTACGGGCCTGCTCATAATCGCCCAGGTAGTAGCTGATTCTGCCGAGATCGAAATCCGAAATCCGCTTCCTGTCGCCGTCCAGAACATTTTCCAGATAGGATTTTCCAAGATCGTCCTGTCCGTATTTGCTGCAGCTGCAGAAAATATCAATCCGGATGTCGTAATCGTTCGGCGCAGCCTCAACCGCCTTATCAAAATCGGCTTTCGCAGCGTCCGTACTGCCCTGCTCCAGCTCCATGGTTCCTTTTAAGTACCAGGCGGTCTTTTCCCCGGGCTTCAGATCCGTGATTGCCTGATAAACATGGATCGCTTTGTCGACCTGTCCGTTCCGATAATAGGCGGTCGCCAGATAATAGTTGATGTCATAATCCATCGCATCCGGACGCGGGCTGCTCTGCCCCAGCGCCTTTTCAAAGCTCGCCGCTGCATTCTCATAATCCGTCATGCCCATGTAAGCCAGCCCCTGCCCTCTGTAAACCTGACGCATATCCTCTTTATTCAGGGCTGCCGCCTCGAAGCAGGTCAGCGCGCCCTCATAGTCCATCTGCTCCACCAGCGCAATTCCCTGCGAAAGATTATCCTCCTTCGCAGCACCGCAGCCGGTAAGGAGCGCGCACGCCAGAAGCGCCGTCGCAAACACAATGCAGATCTGTCTATCCTCTCTGTCTTTTTGTTTCTCTTTCTTCACGTTTCCTCCAGTCCGTACGCAAAGCCCTTGTATGCCGTTTTATTCCTGCACCAGAAGGATTTCATCCATGCGGACCCCGCTCTCGCCAAAGAACAGCGTCAGCTGGTTTTCCCCGCTTTCCGGGAAGCTTATCGTTACCGCACGCTCTATGATCTTGTTGTCGGTTCCGTTAAAGGTCGTCGTCTGCTGCAGGACGCCGTTGACAAAAATGGAAACCGGCAGCTGCGCAAACGGATTTTCTCCGGAATGCATTTTAAAAATCATCTGATAGCTGCCTGCTTTGGAGACGTCCAGCAGATACCCGGCGCGCACGCCCTTCTGGGTGCTCAGCTTTGTCAGATCGAGCTTTGTCTCTTTTTCTACTTTCTGGCTTGCGATCACATTTCCTGCCATCGCATCCTTTGCCGGATTGTTAATTTCTTCACATACATCAAATTCCCGATCACAGAAACGGTTCATCACCGGAGAACGCATCAGAAAATGACAGATATTCTTTGCATTTCTGACCAGCTGTCCTCTTGTGAGTCGTCCATCTGCCAGGCCCTCCATCGTGTTGTCATTTGCAGAGTTCGAAGCAGAATCCGAAACAACCATGTAAACGTCGTTCTGAGCGCGCACCATCGGAATCGTATTGCTCTGGGAGCCTTCCTCGCCTTCCTCGTTCATCTTCGCCCACCAGTCGGTCATTACCACGCCCTGGTAGCCCCAGTCTTTCCGCAAAATCGTCGTCAGCAGGTCGTAGTTGCCTGCTGTCCAGATTCCGTTGATCGGTCCGTAGGTAGACATAATGCTGTAGGCATGTCCTTCTTTTACTGCGATTTCAAAGCCTTTTAAATAGATCTCGCGCAGCGCACGTTCGGAAACAACGCCGTTTGCATCGTGCCGCTTAAATTCCTGGTTATTTCCCGCAAAGTGTTTAATCGTTCCGGTCACACCGTATTTTCCCATGCCCTTTAACTGAGCTGCAGCCATCGTACCTGCCACACAGGGGTCTTCCGAAAAATATTCAAAGTTTCTGCCGTTTAACGGATTGCGATGAATGTTCATGCCGGGCCCCAGCAGCGTGTCAATCTGATTCTTGCGCAGCTCCATTCCTTCCATCTCATAAAGCTGTTCCACCAGCTCCGGATTAAAGGTGCAGGCAAGCAGTGTGCCGTTTGGCAGGGAAAAGGCGATGGTTCCGCAGTCCATACGGATTCCGGAGGGTCCATCCGAGCAGCCCGCAACCGGGATTCCAAATGCCTTTAAGGAATCCGTCACACCGCCGAATGCAGACGCAATGCCAGGTGTTGCCTTCGGAGAGCACATGCCCTCTCCCCGGACCAGGCATGCCAGATCTTCGTCCGATAACTGTGATAAAAACTGTTCCAGCGTCACCTTTTTATCACAAACATCCGCTAACTTCCAGCCCTGATCGCCGATGCAGGCCTCTGCCTCCGGGCGTTCTGTCCGGATTCTTTCTGCCAGATCGACACTCCGCAGAGGCGCTGCCTGTTTTCCGATTTCCAGAACCGGCTCTCCGTCTATGCCCTTTTTACCCGTTTCGACCGGAACCAGACGCTCATATGGCTGTACCGGTGCAAGTGCCTCTTCCAGTCTGGAAATGACGCACAGCTCGTCTAACTGCACCTCGCAAACCTTTTTCGCGCTGCGGACATCTGTTCCGACATAGATGCCATAGGCGCCAGCTTCCAGCACCCAACAGGATTTCTCCCCGGTTACACCGCTGTCATCATAGGATGCACTCTTTTCCAGGGAAACGACGAGATTTACCTCCTCCCCCTCTCCTGGCGTAAGCAGCTGCGTCTTGTAAAAGCTGTTTAGATTCCGGACAGGCTTGCCAAGCTTTCCCTGAGGCGGGCAGACATACACCTGCACGACTTCTTTTCCGGCAGTCTTTCCGATGTTTTTAACCAAAACGGTAAGTTCTGCTTTCGTACCATCCGTTCTTGTATTCAAAACCTCCACGGAAAAATCCGTATAAGACAGACCAAAGCCGAAGGGATAGCTTACTTTTTCCTTTGCAAAGGTTTCAAAATAACGGTAGCCAACGTAAATATCCTCTGCATACACATTGCATACAGCATCTCCAAAATTATCCGTAGACGGATAATCCGAAATATCTGCTGCGATCGTATCGCTCAGCTTACCACAGGGGTTCACTGCGCCGGTCAGAATATCTGCCGCCGCATGTCCGCCCTCCTGACCGCCCTGCCATACATACAAAACTGCCTGGGGCTGGTAGCGGTCCACCCATTTCATATCGATGATATTGCCGACGTTTAACACAACGGCAGTCCGTTTGAATGCGCTACAGACGGTTTTGATCAGCGCCTCCTCCTCTGCTGTCAGCAGATAGCTTCCCGGCTCTGCACTGTTGTCCATGTCCTCGCCTGCTGTTCTGCCCAGCACAACAACAGCAAGATCAGAGGATGCTGCCGCTTTCTGTGCAAGCGCCTCGCTGACCGGCATTTCCTTCTGGCTCCATGGCTCCTGCGCCCAGCCTTCTCCCATATCAAAGGGATTTTCCCGGATCCAGTCCTGATAAACCGCTTCCAGCTCTTCGTTGACCGAAATATCCTCACATTCTTTCAGACTGTCGAGAATATTTGTCCTATACGGTGCATTTACCATACCGCCCGATCCGGTTCCGCTCTTATAATAGGTAAAAGCAATCCGTCCAAACACGGAAACTGTCTCTCCTTTTCGGATCGGAAGTGCCTCTTTCTCATTTTTTAAAAGAACACATCCCTCTGCTGCCGTCTGTCTTGCCAGGGCAGCGTACTGATCGTAATCCAGTGTAAATCTCATAATGTTTTCCTCCTTTTTTTGGTTCCTGCATATGTAAAACAGAGTCCTGCTCCGCCTGCGGCGGGTTGCACAGACAGCACATCTGTCACATTGTTTTTCGCAGCCCTTTGGGATAATGATTTTTTAAAATCCCGCCTGCCAGCTTTCCCCAGCCGAGGCTGTATCCATCTACGCAGACCAGCTGCCAGCCCTTTTCCCCGTCTTTGGAAAGCGTCATACCGTTGATCCACTGCCTTGCCTCCTGGCTGTCACCGGAAAGGTTGCAGCAATGCACTGCCTCTTTAGGCGAAAGCGAAAGTGCCAGCGCATGTGCCGGTTCAAACCGCCCTTTTTTCATCGTGCCCAGATGCAGTCCCGGACGCAGCACCTTTAAGCCTTTTAAAGCCGGCATGTCCTTTGGCGCAAGATAAAGCTGGTCGCCGAACAATAAAAAGATTCCATCAAACTGCTTCTTCAGGCTTTCTCGTTCAAATTCTTTCCATGCAGCAAAATCCTTGGGCGCAATTCCTTTCTGGATTCCATACAGGCTGCGCGCCCGGTATCCCTCCGGCACTTCCCCTGTTTTTTCAAGCACCGCCAGAAAATGTCCTTCTCCATGCAGCTTATGGGGCCAGAGACGAATGGTCTTTTCCATTCCGTCCGGGACGGGCTCGGTTCCCGCCCAGTCCGGTCTGCCCGGCTCCATACCGTCATAACGGTGCGTCTCTTTTATGGAAAATTCCGGATGCCGCAAAAGGAATCGTGCAACACTGCCTTCATCCTCCTGCATCGCAAACGTACAGGTCGAATATACCAGCCTGCCGCCTTTTTTCAGCATTGCGGCAGCTTCGTCCAGCACGCTGTCCTGCCGCTTTGCACACAGCTCCACGTTTTCGGGACTCCATTCGCTGCAGGCTTCCTCGTGCTTTCGGAACATCCCCTCACCGGAGCAGGGGGCGTCCACCAAAATTTTATCGAAATATTCCGGGAAATAAGCGGACAGTCGCTCCGGGCTTTCGTTCGTCACAACTGCATTGGTCAGTCCCATCCGCTCCACATTTTCCGAAAGAATTTTTGCCCGCGCCGGATGGATCTCATTGCAGACTAAAATACCTTTTCCCTGCATCGCAGCACCGATCTGGGTGCTTTTCCCGCCGGGGGCAGCGCACAGATCCAGCACATAATCCCCCGGCTGTACGTCCAGATATCCGACAGGCGCCATCGCGCTCGCTTCCTGAATATAATAAACACCAGCCTCGTGATACGGGTGCTTGCCCGGTGTATCCTCTTCGCTGTAATAAAAACCGTTTTTCTCCCATGCAACCGGCGTCAGATGAAACGGCGATTTTTCTGTAAATTCCTCCCGGTCCGTTTTGCGCGGGTTGAGCCGCAGCGACTGATAATGACCGGATTCATAGCTTTGCAGAAATGCTTCGTATTCCTCTCCCAGCATTTCCTGCATGCGCGTCAAAAACGCGGACGGCAGATTCATAATATTCCTCACTTTAATTCATGATTTATCCTTATCATAAACCAGGCGCGTAAACTGCGCAAGATTATTGTTTCCGTTCACCCGCTTCCTCTGTCTCCAAACCCGGTTCGTCCTCCGGCACTTCTTTCACCATGAATCGAATCATGTTTTCCTGAATTTTGCCCATCAGCTTTTCCATCCGCTTCTGTTCCTCGTCCGAAATACCTTCCATGCAGACGCTGTAGAGGTCTTTTTCCACGCGCAGCAGCTCTCCGGAAAGCTTCCTGCCTTCCTCTGTCAGGAGCAAGCGGTTCTTTTCTTTCTTTTCGCTGCTTTTTTCCTTTTTGTCCGCCGTGCGCTCTTTTTTCTCCGCTGTGCTTTCTATCCTGTCGGCGGGCTTTTCCTTTGCACTCTTTTCCTTAACCGGCTTTTCCGGCGCGATCAGCTTTTTGCGTTCCAGCTTCTGCATCGCAAGAAACAGCCTCGGCTGTCCGACTCCGGCGATTTCCCCGAGCCTGCGTGCACTGTAGCAGGCGCTGCACTGGGCGAGGGCACACAGCAAAAGCGCCTCATCCAACGTCAGCATATTTTTCTGCGCCGCCAGATCCAGCTCATATTCATACAGCCTGCGGAACCGGTACTGCCCGATCACTGCGCCGTTTCCTTCCACTTCTTCCCGGGTAATCCGCCTGCGCTCTTCCCCCAGCTTCTTGCTTCCCGGAAGCACGCCGCCGTCCTTTGCCGCAGCCCATAAAAAGCTGTAGACCTGCAGCCGGATATCGGCATAATCTTTATCCTCGTAAACGTCTTTATAAAACTCGTTATAATACTCGAAAATGTTGCTCTTCATCCGCACCGTATTCGTGATGCTCGCTCCCTGGCTGACCAGGCTGCCGCGACGCTTCAGATAATAATAAATCGGCACCTGCAGGGCAAAAAAGCTCTCCGCATGGCGGATATATTCCAGATTAAACAAAAAGTCCTCACACCAGCTGATGGAGGTATCCATCCGGATATGATATTCTTCGATGATGCTCCTGCGGTACATTTTGTTCCAGAGTACGCCGTAATAAAAATCCGCCGGATTTTCAATCATATAGGAAGCAAACTCCTGACGGCTCATCACCTTGTCCTCTTCGATGTCGCCCTTCTGCGCCAGCCTTTCCCCGGAAACCCGGTAAAAGTCGGAAATGACCATGTCGCAGTTATATTCCTCCATCGAACGCACCAGAAGCCTTGTCGCCTCCGGCACGATCCAGTCGTCGCTGTCCAAAAACTGAAGAAACGTTCCCCGCGCCAGCTCCAGTGCCTGATTTCTCGTATCCGACACGCCGGTATTTTCTTTATGGACCACACGTACCCGGCCATCCTGCTGTGCATATGCATCGCAGATTTCGCCGGATGCATCCTTACTGCCGTCATCCATCAAAAGCAGCTCAAAGTCGCGGTAATCCTGACTTAAAATGCTGTCCACACAGCGTTTCAAATATTCCTGTGCATTGTATACAGGAACAATAATGCTTACCTTCGGTTCCATACTTCCTCCTGTTTTGAATTGGTTTCCTCTGTTTTCAGATATTTCTGCTCCATATCTTTTATCCGTCTGCTGCACGGTTCATGCAGATTTTCCGGTATTCCCGCGGGGATATCTGCATCCGCCGCTTAAAAATCTGATTAAAAAATTTTATGTCTTCATAGCCGACTCTGCGGGCGATCTCCACCACCCTCAGATCACTGTCTTCCAACAGTTCGCAGCTTTTTTCGATGCGGACATTCTGGACATATTCGCGCAGCGTCACCCCGGTTTCCTGCTTAAACCGCCTGCTGATATAGGCAACGCTGTAATGCTTCTGCTCACAGAATGTTCCCAGCGTCAGGCTGTCCTGATAGTTCCCGTTTACATATTCCAGCACCTCCTGCACAGACGTACTGTAGGGGCGCTCGTTTTCCGGTTCGATCAGCCCGCGCAACGTCAGAAGCAGGATTTCCAGAAGCTTGAACCGAAGCAGCGGATAGCATCCGACTTTTTGCTCCTGATATTCCAGAAGCATTTCCTGCATCAGCTGCCCTACCTGTCCATCCCGGTCGTGAAACACTCTGGCAAACTTCGCCTGCCCAAGTGACATCCGGTAATATTTTAACAGACAGCCCTGCAACAGCTGGGAAAAACTCCGGCAGCCCTGCAGTGTTTCATCCACCGTCTCCGGCAAAAACAGACAGTTGATCAGCGTCAGATTTTTACAGTTCTGAAATCCATGGAGACAGCCGTAATCCACAAAAAAATAATCGCCTGCAGAAATGGTTTTCCCTTCGTTTTCCAGCGTATGCTCCGCTGTCCCACCCGTGATGTATGCCAGCTCAAAAAAATTATGGCCGTGCATTTCAAGATCCTCCTGACAAAACGGCATCATAATGAGTTTTTCCGCTTTCCTGTTCTGATAGAACTGGAATTCTGTAATCTCCCCTCGGAACATAAAGACAAGTTCACCCCCATTTTCAGTCAAAATCAGGTGCTTTTCTTTAGGCTACTATCTGTTATCATAAAAGTCAATACGAACCAAAACAAGGAGGGTATGTTTATGATTCCAAACGCAAAATGGATTCGTCCGGCACAGACAACAGGGGACGTCTGCCCGGTCTATTCCAAACAGTTTTCTCTTTTTTCTTCTCCCAATCAGTCGTTATCTTCTGTTGCGCACGCAACACTTTCTGTTACAGCAATGGGAGTTTATGAAGCATCTTTAAATGGAAAACGCATCGGCGATTTCGTCCTTGCTCCCGGCTGGACATCCTATCGCCACCGCCTGCAGGTGCAGACCTATGATGTTACCGAGCTCCTTTCTTCGGAAAACGAACTTTCCATCATCGTCGGAAAAGGTTGGTACCGCAGTCCGCTTGCCTGGCCCGATGAAGCGCACCGTCAGCAAAAAGCACAGATTTCAGCCGGACTGATCGCACTTTTGACGATTACCTATACAGACGGCAACACGCAGCTTCTCCCGACCGGAGCAGACTGGTCGGCATATGAAAGCAATGTCCGTTTCAGTGAAATTTATGATGGCGAGACCTACGACGCGGCATTTGATCCGTCCTCTGCTCCAATTGCAATCGAGGAATTTGACGGTCCGTCCGATACGCTGATTGCCCAACAGGGCGAAAAAATTACCGAACAGGAGCGTATCGTGCCTGCGCGGATCTTCACTACGCCCGCCGGGGAAACTGTCATCGATTTCGGTCAGGAAATTACCGGTTATGTCGAAGTTTCTTTAGACGCCCACGCAGGCGACTGTGTTGAGCTTTCCCATGCGGAAGTTCTTGACAAACACGGAAACTTTTATACAGAAAACTATCGCGCTGCCAAAGCGAAATTTTTATATTTCTGTAAAGAAGGATTCCAGACCTGGCATCCGAAGCTGACCTTCTTTGGCTTCCGCTATATCCGTGTCGATCACTTTCCCGGCGGAGCGGATGCAGTACGTCCGGACATTTTTACCGCAGTTGTCGTCTGCTCCGACCTGCAACGCACCGGTTTTCTTTCCAGTTCAAATCCGCTGTTAAATAAGCTGTTCGACAATATCATCTGGGGACAGAAAGGCAACTTTGTCGATGTCCCGACCGACTGCCCGCAGCGCGATGAACGTCTCGGCTGGACAGGCGATGCGCAGGTATTTATCCGTACCGCCTGCTACAATTTCGATACGGAAGCATTTTACCGCAAATGGCTTTCGGATCTTGCCGCAGACCAGTATCCGGACGGTCATGTAGACCACGTCATTCCTGCCATACTCGAAAATCAAAAGAGCAGCGCAGCCTGGGGCGACGCAGCCTGTGTCTGCCCGTGGGAACTTTATCTGGCATTCGGCGATGCAAACATTCTGCGCAGCCAGTTTAACAGTATGAAAAAATGGGTGGGCTATATCACCTCCTCCACCACGACCAAAAACCTCTGGACCGGAGGAGAACACTACGGCGACTGGCTCGGTCTGGATGCACCGTCCGGCAGCTACAAAGGTTCTTCTGACGAAGACTTAATCGCTTCTGCTTTTTATGCGCATTCCACGGAGCTGGTCATGAAAGCCGGTAACGTGCTTGGCGAAGATGTTTCGGAATATGAGACGCTCTATAAAAATATCGTTGCCGCTTTCCAGGAAACCTGGCCGGTTTACCACACGCAGACCGAATGCATCCTCGCCGCCCATTTCCACCTGGCAAAAGACTGTCAGGCTGCAGCAGATCAGCTTGCAAAGCTCGTTACAGACGCCGGTGTGCAGTTAAAAACCGGCTTTGTCGGAACGCCTTACCTGCTCCATGTACTTTCGGACTACGGCTATGTCTCCCTCGCCTGGTCACTTTTGCTGCGGGAAAACTATCCTTCCTGGCTTTATCCGATCACAAAAGGCGCAACGACTATCTGGGAGCACTGGGACGGTATTATGGAAAACGGCGATTTCTGGACCCGCGACATGAATTCCTATAATCATTACGCTTACGGCGCAGTCGCTGACTGGGTATATGGAAACGCCGCCGGAATCCGTCCGCTTGACGGCTATCCCGCCTATGAAAAGATTTCTGTCTCTCCGCTTCCCGACAAACGCCTCGGCTGGCTTTCCTGCTCCTATCGCTCCCGCCATGGTCTGATCCGTTCCGACTGGAAACTGCAGGGCGATCAATGGAGATACGAAATTGAAACGCCGGTTGATGCAGTCATCACGATTGCCGGGCAGAAACATGAAGTTGCTCCCGGAACGTGGATCTTCTTCAGTGCGGTAGAATAAACAGTGAAACTCGCAGTCTGCAGCTGCGTGGAAAAAATGCCCCGGGCTGGCGATCGTGTCACCGCTGCCCGGGGCAATCCTGTACTCTATTCTACGCCTTCCAACAGCTCCAGATAATTTCCCTTGTCGATATGCATCATTGAGATCTGGTTTTTGTGGCGGCGGAAGCCATACACACAGTCCACGTTGCGGATCAGGGACTGTAAGCGTTCGTCAGGCACGCAGACAATCAGCTGAAGATCCATCTGCCGGGCATATTTTAAGCAGACCGCGCTTCTCTCCTGATCCATTTTGGAAAAGGCCTCGTCCAGAAGCACCAGCTTAATTCGACTGTCGCGGTTGGTCTGCTGCATGTAAAGCATCGCAAAACCGGCAAGCAGTGCGACGTATTTCGGATTCTGTCCCTCACCGCCGGAATCACGGCCTGCCATGTCATCCACGAAATTTTCACGGATCACGTTTCCATCTGCATCCGTAACCTGCTCATACATGGAAAAGGACAAATAATTGCGGTAATCCGCATACTGCTCCATTTCCCGACGGTGCTGCTCCAGCACCCGCTCATCGTCGTCCTTTACCGGCATGAACTTGTCTGTCAGCAGCCTGATCTTTGCTTCGTATTTCTGATAAAAGCTGTCCTCTCCAAGGGACAGCTGCCCCTCGAAGCCGTCATTGTCCAGGTTCTTGCTGTCTAACTCCGGTGCCATGAGCATGTCGTAAAACTGACCGTTTTCATTGTAGGCAGGCTCGATTTTAATCTGGTAAATACTATCAGAGAAGTTCGTCTTTTTCAACAGGCGGTTGATCTCCGCAGCGTGCCGCTTTGCCGCCTTAATGTCGCCGTGAATCGTTGCGATCACATTCTCCCGCAGGCTGCGGTAAATGAAATCGCATTGTTTTTCAAACTCTGTCCGATACTGGGGCTCAAAATCTGTCTCATACTGGGAAAGCAGCTGCTCATAACCCTCATTGGATTTCTCCGAGCCGGAAAATCCGCTGGAGGGATACTGCAGGATATAGGCGTTTCTTGCCCGGGACAGCTCTTCTGTCTGCTCCTGCTCCTTTTCACAAAGTACTTCTATCTCCGCATTTTTCTGGGCCCTGACCGCGCCGGAGGATCGTTTGGACAGCGCCTCCTGCACCATTGCGGTGATCTCCGGCTGCTGTGTATAACCGACAGACGCCTCCTTTAATGCTGCGTTTTTAGACTGCAGCTCCGTGCGGATGCGCTCCTGATTACCGGTCTGCTGTGCAATTTCATTCTGCATACCGGATATTCTCTTTTTCAGCTCGCTGCGTTTTTTGCGAAGCTCTGCTTCTTTTTCTTCCAGCTCCTTATATGCACCCATCCGCAGACTTTCGATGGTTGCTTTCGTCTCCTGTGTTTCCAAAAGCACGGCTTCCAGCTCCTGCGCTGCCCGAGAAAGGCTTTCCAGATACGCCGGCTCTTCTTTCAGGCTCTCCATCTCCCGGACCGCCTTCAGACCGTCCGCCATGCGCTTTGCCTCTTCCAGCTCTTTTTTCAGACGCTGCGCATCTACTTCATAGTCCTGCTGCCGTGCGCGGGAAACCTTGCTTCCGATGCACGCGCCGACGGTATAATCCCGTTTTTTCAGATGCCGGAAAATAAAATTACTGTAGGAATAACAGTCCGGCGTCACACCGTCTTTGGCGCTTCGCAGCTCCTCCACCGTGCGGCATTTCATAATCCGTCCCAGATAGCGTTTTAAGCAGCTGTCTGCAAAGGGCTCGACCGCCCGCACAGCCTCGTATAACGAACCCTCCTCCACCCTCGGATTGCTCTTTGTGACCGCCTCAGAATGAATCAGATCGATTTCCTCAAACTGCCCCATCTCCCGGAAGGCTTTTGCTGCATCCGCCGCGACCTTCGGCTCTGTAATCAGGCTCAGCTTCAGACGTCCCAGACGTCCTTCTACCGCATTTTTCCATTCCTCATCCTCAACATCGAACAGGTCTGCAAAAATCCACACCTTGATTGTTCTTCCATACAGTGCAGAAAGCTTCTGCTCCAGGGCAGCCCGGGCCTTTGTCAGCACCTCCGGATAGGATTTGCGGTTGTTTTTCATATCGTCCAGAAGCTTTTGCTTTTCCTTCAGGTCTTTGGACAGCTGCCGCTCCTGCTCGTGATAGGTTTCGTACTCTTCCTCGATATTCTGGCGTTCCTCTTCCAGACGGCTGCGCAGCTCCAGACACTGCGCCTGTGTCACCGGTCCGGTGCAAAATGCGCCAATCAAATTCAGCAGCCGATTGCTGATATAGTCCGCAACGATCTCGTCGCTCTCCCATCGCCGCAGTCCCTGCAGGATTTTGCGCCACTGTGCCGCGTTATCCGCCAGCATCCGGCTTCTTTTTTCCAGCTCTTCCAGACGCTCCTGACGGTTGCCAAGGTCGCTGCTCTTTAAGTCCGCACTGACAAGGATCAGCTCGTTTTCCAGCTGGGCAGACAGGGCTTCCAGCTCTTCTTCCTGCTGCCGAAGCTCCCGCAAACGCTCCTGTGTCCGATCCTGATCCTGTAAAAGGGCGTCGATCCGGTTCTTCAAATCCTCAATGTCGATACAGCGGATCACCGCCTGCTGCTTTACGATATCCGCACGCGTCATCGTCAGCTTTTGTCCGGCTTCCCGCACTTTTTTAAGCATTCCGATCTTGTTTTCCAGCACGTCGATCTTTTCTTTGATGTCCCGGTAAGCGCCCAGCTGTTCGCTGATCGTTTCAATGGTGTCTCCCTCGCTTTTTGGGAACATGTAATCCCGGATAAACTGTCCCGTCCCGTTGGACATTTTCAGCGCGATCGCACTTTTTTCCATGGTCATAAAACGATTCCCGTCAATGTAGCCGAGGATCTGGTCATACAGCGTGCTGATATACGCCTCCCGGGACGGATAAATGCGGTTTAACTCTGCCCTGCCGCCTTTTGCCGTCTCCTTCATCCGCATCTCTGTCAGTGCCCGGATCTCCTGGTTCGAATAAGGATAGCCCTCTGCCGTCAGATACCCGCCCTCCGGCATTTTTCCGAGATGGCTGAAATAAACGAACTTTCGTATTTCAGAATCGTTTTTCCGTACTTCAAAAGCAATTCCCATGCAGACATACTGCTTTGTCCCGGTATCCTGCAGCTCCAGGACGATCTGGGCGCAGAAATCCTGTCCTTCGCGGTTTGCCGTGCCGTCCTTTTGTTCACCGCGCAGATAGCTCAACACGCTTCGTCTGTTTTTGGCGTCGTCCGCCGCTTTATTTAAAAAACTCGGAGAAAAGCTGCCGTATAAAATCACCTGGATCGCATCCATAACCGTGGATTTTCCCGAGCCGCTCTTGCCGGAAAACAGGTTCACATATTCGTGAAATTCCAGAATTTTATGGTTGATTCCGCCCCAGTTATTCAGACACATCCGGGTAAAGATCTTCTTCGCCTGTTTCACGTTCCTCTTCTCCTTCCGTCGTTTTTTCTTCTGCGTCATCCCGATAACGCTGTACCAGCTCGTTGATTGCCAAGGACGAGCAGAAAATATTCACCGTACCGTAAATATAGATCGGCGTCTGATCCTCTACGTTCAAAATCGCCCCCGGCAGCTCGATCATCTGGTGGGTTTTCATCAGATTTAGCGCAGCCTGCCAGTCCTGTGCGTTCAATTTTCCCGGAAGCAGTCCGGTATTTCTGCCATATTCCCGGATTTCCGCCAGGGTCGTCACCGTTGCATGCAGTCCCTCGCCCATGATTTTATCCCGGTAAATCAGCTTTAACAAAAGCAAAAGCTTTGTCGTCGTCAGGCTCATTTTTTCCATCGCTGCACCGTCGCCTGTGATCCGGAACAGATGATCCTGCGGGTCGTGCACCAGCTCACAGCCCATCACAGAAAGATAGTCCGCAATAAATTCCCGGTGCTTTAAACAGACCTGATAGCGCCCATTATCCCGGGCCGTCAGCGTCACCGGATCGTATTTTACCTGTAAAATACAGGTCTGACGAAGCAGCTCCTGTATGGTTCTTCGAATCGCCTCCACCTCGGCGGGGGTGCGTTCCTCCAGATATGAAAACATGTATCAATTCTCCGTTTCGTCTATACTAAAACCGGTGTAGGAAAAGCCGTCCTTCTGATGGATTTCCTCCTGCAGCAAAATCCGGTCTTCCTCCTGTCTGCTCTGGGTCGCCTCCTGCCAGATAAACAGAAGCTTTTCCAGATCCTCTGCCGACTGCACCGTATCCTCCAAAACCTGAAAAACTCCGTTCTTCGTATGCCGCCGTCTGAACTCCTCCAGCTGTCTGCCGGTATAGAGCGGCTTCGGGACGAAATCTGCGATTTCCGAGGATGCCTCCTCCTGCAGAGCCAGCGGTACGAACTGATTTTCCAGCCTTGGCCGACGGTTGTAAAGGCTCGCGTCCCCGACAATGGAAAACGGTGCCGTCACATACATGCTGTCCCGCAGCTCTTCCAAAAGCGCTTCTTTTTTGTCGCTATGGTTGAGCAAACCGATCAGCTCCAGTGTGCTGTCCTCTACGCCTGCACCCTCCTGCAAAAGGTAGTGGATTCTCGCCAGCGCCCGCCGCGCAAAGACAGTTTTCAATTCGATCAGGCGGTTATACTTTTTCTCGATTAAATCAAATTCGCGCTCCACCAAAAGAACCAGCTGCGCCGCCTCTTCGCAGAATTGAATGCCGCGCTCCAGCCTTAAAAGGGCGGGCGCAGACGCGCCGGATGCCAGTGCTTTCGCCTGCATGGACGCTGCATAGCTGCCTCCTGCGCTTTCTGACAGTTCGGGCGCGCTGCTGTCGCTGCCCTGTGCAGCCATTAGCATCCGCTTCTGCGCCGTCAACCCCTCGCGACGGTTTTCATTTTCCTCCAGGATTTTCGCAATCAGCTCCTTGACCGCCTCCTTATAGCGGTAAAAACTGTCTGTCGTTGTTAAAATTGCATATTTTACACTCTCGCGATTGTTGATCTCGTTGACCAGAACCTCCTGAATTCCGATAAAGTCCTTTCGTTTGGAAAGTTCATCGAACCACAGCCGCATGCTGTCCTGCATATTGGACAGCATCTGTCCGAGGCTTTTGGATGTGCGCAGGGCACTTTTTAAAATGCTGTTATTTTTTTCCGGATCCGAATCATAGGTGTAAAGGGCGCTGTATACAGACAGAATACTTTCCCGCTCCATGCTGTCGTCCTCTTTTTCAAGACGGTCAAACAGCTCCACATACAGCCTGCTGTACTCCGGAAAGCCAATGATATAGCAGTTTAATTTTTCATCAAAATCCTTCGAAAGCCAGCCCCACTTCACAAACCTGTCCAAAACAGCGGAGGGCGAAAGCCCGGGAAAGCCTTCGTCCTCCGTTTTTTCTGTTTCATCCTCCCACCAGACCAGGTTGACCCTGGCGATCGTTTCCGCCAGAATGCTCCTGCATTCCGAATCCGTCAGCTGCGTCAGGGCATAGGCTTCCTGATCCGCCTCGTACAAAGCGGTCAGAAGCTGCATGTAATACTCCATGTTCTGGGTGCGGAACAGCTTATAAAAATCTCTCGGTATCTTCTTTTTCAGAATCATCTGTCGTGTTAAACCTCATATTCCAGTTCTCCGTCAAAGACAAACTCCGCCGGACCTGTCATAAAGATATGGTTCGTCTTTTCGTCCCATTGGATCGTCAACGCACCGCCCAGCACCTCTACGGTCACTTTCCGCCCCGTTTTGCCGTTTAAAACGCAGGCAACCGCCGTCGCACAGCAGCCTGTTCCACAGGCAAGGGTTTCACCGGTTCCGCGCTCCCAGACCCGCATTTTTACATATTCCGGGGATACGATTTCCACAAACTCGGTATTGGTGCGTCTCGGAAATCTCTCGTGATGCTCAAAATGCGGTCCGATCTGCTCCAGTGGCAAATCTGCCGTGCTGTCCACAAAAACAACGGCATGGGGATTTCCCATAGACACGCAGGTCATGCGGTATGTTTGATTCTCCACAGTGATCTCTTCATCGATGGACTGTCGGTTTTTAGAAACAACCGGAACCTCTGCCGCCGTCAGGATCGGCTCGCCCATATCCACACGGATCGCTTTTGTCACGCCGTTTTCCACCGTCAGATCCATATATTTCACTTTTCCGCCGCTGATAATGGAAAACCTTGCCCGATCGGTCAATCCTTTGTCATGGGCATATTTTGCCACGCAGCGGATGCCGTTTCCGCACATTTCCGCCCTTGTGCCGTCTGCGTTATACATCTCCATCTCAAAATCTGCTTCGTCAGAAGGATTGATAAAAATAACGCCATCGCCGCCGACCCCGAAATGACGGTCGCTGGCAAAGCGGACAAATTCCGGCTTCTTTTCCTGCGGTATATGCTCCGTAAATCCATTGACATAAACGTAATCATTCCCACAGCCCTGCATTTTTGTAAATCTGATCTTCATAAATCCTCCATACAGACATAATCTGTAAAACCCCTGCGTACACTGGAATAACAAAATATCCGGGGGTATCGCAATGCGTTCCAAAACAAAAATTATCGTACTTCATTTAAAAGAACTGATCTATACCGGAATCCTGCTCGTTTTAGGCGTTGGACTGCTTTTTTTGCTGCTGCAGATCTTTCTGCCCAAAAAGGCAGTTCCAAAACCGGACTATGACGCAGAAACCTCCCTGTACCTGCCCGGAAAATACACCTCCACGGTTCAGCTCGGAAACGACCACGCGGATGTAGAGGTCGTCGTGGACAGCTCCGATATTCTTTCCATCCGTCTCGTCAATTTAAGTCAGACTGTCACAGCCATGTATCCGCTGGTCGAACCCTGCATGGATACACTGGCGAAACAGATCTGTGAAAAACAATCCCTCGAAGGCATCACCTACCCGGACGAAAACCGCTACACGTCACAGCTTCTGCTGCAGGCGATCGACGCTGCGCTGCAAAAGGCGACATATCCCCAAACCTGACCAGCCCAGCGCATTCGCAAAGGAAGGCTTATTTATCCCGGCAGCTGATCCAGTTCCTTCTGCCATGCCATGCGGCTCGCATCCGAAGGCATCCGAAGGTCTCCCCTCGGCGATACCGCGACACTTCCGACTTTCGGTCCGTCCGGCAGGCACGAACGCTTAAACTGCTGTGCAAAGAAGCGGCGGCAAAAGGTCTTTAGCCACTTGCCGATCGTTTCTTTGCTGTAAATGCCTTCAAATGCCCTGCAGGCAAGCCGGTAGATCTTCGCCGGGCCAAAGCCACAGCGCAGCAGCTGATATAAAAAGAAATCATGGAGCTCGTAGGGGCCGACCAGATCCTCTGTTTTCTGGCTGATCTTTCCGTCCTCCGGCGGCAAAAGCTCGGGGCTTACCGGCGTGTCGAGGACATCCAGCAGCACCTCCTGCAGCACTTTTTCGCTTTCGCTGCAGGTATTCGCACAATATGCCACCAGATGGCGCACCAGCGTCTTGGGCACGCCGACGTTTACGCCATACATCGACATATGATCGCCGTTATAGGTCGCCCAGCCCAGTGCAAGCTCCGACATATCCCCGGTTCCGATGACAAGTCCGTTGCTCTGGTTGGCGAGATCCATCAATACCTGAGTGCGTTCCCGCGCCTGCCCGTTTTCGTAGGTTACATCGTGCTTGTCCATATCCTGACCGATATCCCGAAAATGCACCTGCACCGCCTCTCGGATGTTCACCTCGATTAACTTCGCGCCAAGGGTCTGCGCCAGCCTGCAGGCATTTTCATAGGTGCGGTTCGTCGTACCAAAGCACGGCATCGTCACCGCTAAAATATCGTTTCTGTCTTTCCCGAGCAAATCAAATGCCCGCGCCGTCACCAAAAGGGCAAGGGTCGAATCCAGACCGCCGGAAACGCCGATCACCGCCGTTTTCGCCCCCGTATGCTCGTAACGTTTTTTCAGTCCCTGCGCCTGAATCGATAGAATCTGCTCACAGCGCTCCTTTTTCAAGGTTTCATCCGACGGGACAAACGGCATCTGGGCAAACGTGCGCGTCAGCTTTGTTTCTTCTTTTTCCAAGGCAAAACCAATCCGTACACAGGTTTCTGTGTTTTCGGGCACAAATGTGCTCATTCTGCGCCGCTCGTGGCAGATTTTATGAATATCCAGCTCCGAAAAAATCGTCTCGTTTTCAAAGCGTGCAGCCTCCGCCAGCACGCTTCCGTTCTCTGCAATCATATGATGCCCGGAAAAAACGAGATCCTGAGTGGATTCTCCATCCCCCGCGCTCGCGTAGACATAGCCACACAGAAGCCGCGCGCTCGTGGCAGCAATCAGGCTCTTACGGTAGGTGTCCTTTCCGACCGTCTCGTTGGAGGCGGACAGGTTGACAATCACCGTCGCGCCCGCCTTTGCCAGCGCCGTCGAGGGCGGGTCCATCACCCAGACGTCCTCGCACAGCTCACAGCCCACGACAAGCCCTTTCAGATTCCTGCAGGAAAACAACAGATTTCCGCCAAAGGGTACGGTCTGTCCCAGCACATCCACCTCGGACACTTCCCTGCTGCCTGCCGCAAAATGCCGCACCTCATAAAATTCGCCATAGTTTGGAATATTCTGCTTCGGGACAAGCCCCAGGATCCTGCCATCCTGTACTGCTGCTGCCACATTGTAAAGCTTTCCGTCTTTTTCAAAGGGAAGCCCCACAAAGGTCAGCGCATCGTGCCCTTTTGTATGCTCCAGCACCGTCTGCAGCCCTTCCAGGCTTTCTTCCAGCAGGCGTTCCTGCAAAAACAGATCCTGACAGGTATATCCGGTCAGACACAGCTCCGGCAAAACGATCAACTTTGCACGCTGTGCATAACAGGAGTCCAGCGCCTTACAGATTTCCAGTGCGTTCCAGGCAGGGTCTGCAACACGGATTTTCGGTGCAGCCGCCGCAGCTTTTAAAAAACCGTCTTTCATCGGGATTTTTTCTCCATTTTTTTCAACTCATCCACGTCAAACTTATAGGTTTTGCCGCAGAAATGACAGTTTACCTCGATCGGCTTGTCCTCGTCGATCATCTCCTGCAGTTCTTTTTTGCCGATGGAAATCAGCGCTTTTTCCACCCGTTCCTTGCTGCAGTTGCAGGTAAAGCTGCAGGGCATCCGGTCGGTAATCTCCACATCCAAGCCGTCCAGCACCCGCTCTAACAGCTGCTCCGGTGTCATTCCCTGGTCGAGCAGCGCCGTCACAGAATTGATCAGCGACAGGTTGTGCTCCAGCTTCGAAATCGTCTCTTCCTCTGCAAAGGGCATCAGCTGAATGATAAAGCCGCCTGCACAGCGCACGGTATTCGTCTTTTCCATCAAAACGCCCAGACCCACCGAAGAAGGCGTCTGCTCGGAGGTTGCAAAATACGAGGTCAGGTCATCCCCGATCTCTCCGGTCACCAGGGCTGTCTGTCCCACATAGGGTTCCTTTAAGCCGAGGTCACGGATGACAGAGAGCGTTCCCCTGCCGACCGCCCCTCCGACGTCGAGCTTGCCCTTCGCATTCGCAGGCAGGATGACGTCCGGCACCGTCGCATAGCCCTTGACCTCGCCCTTGGCGTTTGCCGTCACGGTCAGACCGCGAACCGGACCATCGCCGCGAACCTGCAGGGTTAAAAGATCGTCGTCGCCCTTTAACATGCTGCCCATCATCACGCCGGCTGTCAGCAGACGTCCCAACGCCGCCGTTACTACCGGGCTGGTGTTATGTGCCTGTCTCGCTGTCTCCACAAGCTCCTTTGTTGTCACTGCAAACGCGCGCACCTGTGCATTCGCCGCCGTCGCGCGTACCATATAATCTCCCATAGCTCCTCCATTCCTCAGGCTTACTTTACGGCAAGCCCCTGCCATTTCCACGCTGCGCTTTTCACCGCATAGCTTTTCTGCGTTGCGCAAATATTTTCATTTCTTATCCCAGATTCTTCCCGTGCTCGCGCGCGATCACATAGATCCGCTCGCTCGTCTCCGTTACGCTTCCATGCGTGTCTGCATCCAGTGCCTCGACAAAAATCAGCCCGGACTGTTCCACGAGCCGTTTCATCGTTTCCAGCGTATAGCCGCGCTGCAGATGGGTCTCCGTAAATTTGCGGAACAGGTCTTTTTGCTGTTTCACAAAAATCGTCAGATCGTATTCGTTGATCTGATCCTCCGCCGTATAATAATTTTCCCAGATAAAGCTGCAATCCTCCCGGTTTTCCGCAATCGTGCTGTCACCGATGACTGTTTCGTATTTATAGACCGTATTAAAATCGAAGATAAAAAGCCCATTCGGGTCAAGATAGTTGTTTACCAGTTTAAAAGTTGTCAGTAAGTCATCTTCTTCCAGTAGATAATTTAACGAGTCGCACAGACAGATCACCGCCCGGACCGTTCCGTAAAGCTCAAACTCCCGCATATCCTGCTGCAAATACAAAATATTATGACCGGACTGCGCACGCTTCTCCATTGCAATGTCCAGCATGCTGTCTGACAGATCAACACCGATCATGTCGTAGCCCTGCTTTGCCAGAAGCTCCGTCATGGAGCCCGTGCCACAGCCGAGATCCAGCAGGATTCCGTCCGTGATCTGATCCTGTTTCAGGCGTCCGACTACAAACTGACACCATTCTTCATAGGGCGTTTCATCCATGAACCGATCATAAACTAACGCAAAATCCTCATACATTTCCATTCGTTATCCACGCTCCTTCTGCCGCGCAGCGGCGTTTTTCTGCATCTGTCCGCGTGCGTTCCTGTGTCTGCATGCGAACGTATTTTCCGCTGCTGCCCGCGCGTTTTCGAACATGCCGCGCCCTATTTCACCAGCTCTACCAGCACTTCGACCAGCCGCTCCATCTCCGCCTGCGTGCCGACTGTAATCCGCAGATAGTTGTCGATTCTGGGCTTTTTGAAATATCGCACATAAATTCCGGCTGTTTTCAGGTTCTCGAATAACTCCTGCGCCGGGACGGTTTTGTGCGTTGCAAAAATAAAGTTCGCCTTCGAATCCGGGAACGTAAAGCCAAGCTCTGTCAGCTTCTGCTTCGTCCATTCCCGCGTCGCCACGATTTTCCCCGTAATCTCCTGAAAATACGCACGGTCCTCTACGCATGCCTTTCCGCAGGCAATCGTCAGGCGGTTCATTGTATAGGAGTTGAAGGAAAATTTGACATCATTTAAATAGGAAATCAGCTTCTTTTGGCCGATTGCAAAGCCGATTCTCATACCCGCAAGTGCGCGCGATTTCGAAAACGTCTGCACGACGAGCAGATTTTCATACTTATCCACAAGAGGCAGGGCACTCACACCCCCGAAATCCACATAGGCCTCGTCTACAATCACAACGGAATCGGGATTTTTTGCCACGATCTCCTCGATCGTATCCAGATTCTCCATCAGACCGGTCGGTGCGTTGGGGTTCGGGAAAATGATGCCGCCGTTTTCGTTCAGGTAGTCCTCTTTTTTCAGGCGGAACCTTTCATCCAGCCCAGGCGTCCGATAGGGAATGCCGTACAAATCCGCCCAGACGTCGTAGAAGGAATAGGTGATGTCCGGGAACAGAATCGGTTTTTTGCTGTTAAAAAAGGTCAGAAATGCCAGCGCCAGCACATCGTCGGAGCCAACGCCCACAAACACCTGGTCTGCCGCAACCGGATGCTCCGAAACAGAAACCGCCGCTGCAATCGCTTCCCGCAGCTCAAGCGCCGCCGGATCGGGATACAGCCGCAGCTTATCCGCTTCAAACTCCTGCAGTGCTTTTGTCACACCCGGTGCAGGCGGATACGGGCATTCGTTGGTGTTTAACTTGATGATGTCATTTCGTTTGGGCTGCTCTCCCGGTGTGTAGGGGACAACCCTGCGTACATTTGCTTCCCAGTCTGCCATGACAGTTCCTCTCTTTCTGATGTAGTATCGCTACTCCATCTCCGCTTCTTTTAACGCTTCCTGCTCCTGCTGCGCCTTTGCAAGCTCTACAAACTCTTCCAGGCACAGGTTATTTTCCTTCATAAACTTCGCCGCCTCTTCCCCAACGTAGCGGAAATGCCAGGATTCATAGGAAATCCCGGTGATCGCCACCTTGTCCTGCGGGAAACGGAGAATAAAACCATACTCCGCAGCGTGCTCGTTTAACCAGATCGCCTCTTTGGTCGAAGCCTGCGATTTATCCAGGCCCTGATGATTTTTTCCTACGATATCCACGGCGAGACCGGTGTGATGCTCGCTCGCACCGGTGAGGGCGATTTCTTCCTTCGTCTTGAAAAAAGCGTCCTTATAGCTCATGCCGCCCCTTACGAATTTTGCGATGGAGTTGTCCATCAGCTGATCCTGCTTTTGATAATCGCGGTAAGCGGAACAAACCATCAGGGGCAGCCCTTCTTTTTTGCCGTCCGCCAGCATCATCTCAAGGGCTTTCTGAATCCGCCTGTCCACATACTTCCCATTGTCCGTCTTGGCCAGATCTACCTCAAAATCCTGCTGCAGCGGATTTTTTTCATTGACCAGCACATAGTTCCAGTCCTCCAGATCTACAGAAAATGGAATTTCCGGCAGATCCTCTTTCTCGCCGTCCTGCAGCATGACGGTCACATAGCCTTCCCGCGTTTCTTCCACTGCATTGCTGCTTTCTTCCAGCTCCTTTGTCAGATCCTCCACCTGACTCTGTGCGTTTAACAGCTCGCCGCTGGTCTGCGCCAGTTCTCCTTTTACCTTTTCATAAGACACATAAAACGAACTGGTCAGCACTCCTGCAATGACTACAAAGCCGCCTGCCAGTCCAATGAACCATTTTTTATAATTATCGTTATTCAATTTATTCGCAGTCCTTTTATCGTTTTATCTTTTTTGTCAATTCAGTATATTAGTATATTCCCAATCCGAAGCGGTTACAAGCCCTAATTTTATTCCCAGTTCCCTTGCCCCTTACTGCCGCAGCTTCGAAAAAGGCTTGACACGCTCCCTCAACCTGACTATCATAAGCTGTGAACTGTAACCAAAATTTTATATCATTGCCAGGGGAGCGATTGCTGAGACTGAATATCCGCCCGGATTTCTGACCCTCATCACCTGAACCGGATAATACCGGCGTAGGGAGGCACATGCGACAGATTTTTATCTGTCCTGTTTTTCGTCCCCTCCTGTGCACACAAGGAGGTTTTTTTATGTCCAATTTTTTTGCAATCCCCATCACGGATGAATGGGGAACGACTTATCAGCTGACCACTGCCGGTTATACCGCACTGGTTGTCCTCATGCTGGCGCTTTTGCTGCTGGCCTGCTTTATCGGCAATTCTGTGAAGCAGCCTAAATTTTCCGCACGTCAGCTGGCATTTTCCGCAATGGCGATAGCTGCTGCCTTTGTCACTTCCGAAATCAAGCTGTTCCATCTGCCCTTCGGCGGCTCCATCACTTTATTTTCCATGCTGTTCTTAGTCCTGATCGGCTATTGGTACGGTCTGCGTGCCGGACTGATGACTGCCATCGCCTACGGCTTTTTACAGCTGGTCAGCGATCCGTATATCATCAGCATACCGCAGATGCTCGTTGATTACATCTTCGCATTCGGTGCGCTCGGCTTATCCGGCCTGTTTTCCAAATCGAAAAACGGTCTGGTGAAGGGCTATATCGCAGGTGTACTCGGTCGTTATTTCTTCGCATTTTTATCCGGTATGATCTTCTTCGGCGCTTACGCTGCAGACTACGGCATGTCCGCACCGGTCTATTCCCTGGTTTACAACGGCATCTATCTGTCCGTGGAAGCGGTGCTGACGCTGATCATCCTCTACCTGCCTCCGGTCAAAAAGGTCATGGGACAGTTAAAAACCATGGCGACACAGAGATAAAACGTACGCTCTGCGAGCATTTCAGATTTATAAAAAAAGAATCCGGCGCACAGTCCTATCGCTGTCTGACGCCGGATTCTTTTTTATCGTATGGAAAACTTCGTTTCCATGCGATAAGAAACACTCCGCGAGGATGCGCACTCGGCGCAAGAATGTGCCAAGGCACATTCCTTTTCACAGTTCTGCAAAATTCAGAAAATCTCAATACTCCAGGTATTTTCATACCGCTTGCCTGCAGGCAGATGAACCAGGTTGGGCTGCTCGGAAAGGTCTTCGATCCTGCCCTTGCGGGAAGGAAGCGCAGACCAGGGCTCGATGCAGACATAGGGCGCATCGGTAAACGGCATATGCCAGATCCCCAGGAAATTCATCTGCGGATAGGATACGCGCACGCTTCTTGTTCCTTTTTCACTGCACAGGGTCACTGCTTTCGCCATATCAGTCAGCACGATCGCATCCTGATCGAACAGGTTGTGTGCAAGGGGCAGCTTACCGCCGTCAGATAAAATAAACTCGCTGTCCTCGCCATTTACGAAGCAGTCCTCAGAAAAGCCAACGCGGATCGGATTCCCGGGAGCTTCAAACTGTAAGCAGTAATCCTCAAATGCAAGACCTTTTTCCAGCGGAACGGCAAAGCCCGGATGACCGCCGACGCCGAAATACATCACCTTTTTGTCGTTATTTTCTACCGCAAAAGTAACATTTAATTTGTTGCCGACAAGCTCATAGGTCAGCCAGTAAACAAACGCAAAGGGATACATTTCTCTCGTATTCTCGCTGTCTGTCAGCTTCAGCACCAGTCTCTGTGCCGTATGCTCTTCCGCTTCCAGATCGGAAGAATTGACAAAGCCGTGGATCGGCATTTCGTAGGTCTTGCCATCCAGCATATATTTGCCCTCAGTCAGACGTGCGATATACGGAAACAGATTCAATGCGCGGTCTTTCCAGTAAGTCTCATCGCCCTGCCAGAGATATTCTGCCCCGTCCTTTGTCTGAATCGACCACAGCTCGCCGCCGTGGGAGTTTACCTGAACTTTCAGGCTGTCATTTTCCAGTGTGTAAATCATACATTCCCCTTTCCGCAGCCGATGAAAAAATCCGCTGCATCCCCTGATTCCATTTTCCCGGAGCGCAGCATCCAATTTGCCCGCACCCCGGATTTTTTTTTAAAACGCGATACCCGTGTCCCACAGCCCCGCGTTTTTTTACTGGAATGGATTCCAGAAACGGCTGCCGTCTGCAAACGTAATGGTCAGAGCGACCGCCATAAATACTACCGCAAATCCAATCGTCAGATAGTCGTTTCGTACCAGCTTCTTTCCCATGTACCAGGTACGTTTTTTATTTTTACCGAAGCCCCTAAGCTCCATGGCATTGCTGACCACATCGATACGATCCATGCTGGAAAACAGCAGCGGGAAAATAATCGTGCTCATCCGCTTGATTCTCGTCCAGAGGGATGTCTTGCTGCTCATCTCGATGCCCCGCGCCTCCTGCGCATGCTTGATCTTGGTAAAATCAGACTGTACGTCCGGGATGTAGCGCAGCGCGATGGCAATGGCGTAGCCCACGTTGTAGCTGACACCCATGCGATTTAAGCTTGCCGCAAACTCGCTCGGGTTGGTCGTCACGATAAACATCAATACCACCGGCGTTACTGTCAGATACTTCAGCATAATATTAAACTGGTAAAACAGCTGTTCCTTTGTGATATTATGATTGCCAAACAGGTGTAAAAGCTCTGTTTTTGTGCCGTAGATCACAGTTCCCTGATTCGGGGAAAACAGCCACACCGCAAGCATGTTAATACACAAAAACAGCAAAATAAACTGAAATACCGTCCCGACCTGTTTCCATTCCGTATGGGAAACCTTAAAGATCACCAGACTGCAGACCAGCATGACCAGCAGCACTCTCGTGTCATAGGTCAGCATACCGGTCAGCGACCAGAGCAGGAAAAAGATCATTTTCGAAACGCCGGAAAGCCGATGGATCCAGGTATCTTTTTCACTGTACGTCAGAATTCTGCCCGCCATCCGCTCTCACCTGCCTTTCATAATAAATAAACCGCTCTGCAAAGCCGGACGCATCCCCGATGCCGCAGCGCACCGCCAGATCGTACAGCGACGTCTTTTTCAGATAAGCACGGTCTGCAACCGCTTCATCCGTCAGCACCTTTGCCGGCTTGTCGTCCGCAATCAGCTCGCCGTCCGCGATAACGATCGCACGGTCGGTATATTCCAGCATCAGATGCATATCATGTGTGATCATGATGATCGTAATGCCAAGGGTCTCATTTAAGTGCTTTAAAAATTCCATAATTTCCGTATAATGACGGTAATCCTGTCCTGCCGTCGGCTCATCCAGAATCAGGATCTCCGGATTCATGACGAGGATCGAAGCGATAGTCACACGCTTTTTCTGACCAAAGCTCAGAGCAGAAACCGGCCAGTTCCGGAAGGGATACAAACCGCAGATCTTTAACTTATCGTAAACCCGTTCCTTTACCTCTTCCTCCGGCACGCCACGGACCCGCAGTCCCAGCGCCACTTCATCAAAAATCATCGGCTTGGAAATCATCTGATTCGGGTTCTGCATGACAAGCCCGATGGCCTCGCCACGCTCCTTGATGGATTTGTCCGCAATATCACTGCCATTTAACAGGATCTTACCGTGATCCGGATGGATAAAGCCGCAGATCAGATTTGACAACGTACTCTTTCCCGCGCCGTTTTTTCCGACAATTGCGAGCATTTCCCCTTTGTTAATACGGAAATGAATATCCGACAGGATCGGTTTGCCTGTAATATAGGAAAAGTCCAGATCCAACACTTCGAGGGCCGGCTTTTCCTCTCCTTGAATCTCCGGCAGGGAAACCTTCTCGAACCAGTCCCTTACCTTTTCCTGATAAGGCTCCAGATTCATCGTCTCGATATGTTGAGGATGATCCTTTGCCGCAACCTGACATCCCGCATGTTTGAGTGCCGTCACATACAGCGGCTCACGGATGCCCTCCTGAATCAGAATATCGGAGGCAAGCAGCTCGTCCGGCGTCATATCCGCTACAACCCTTCCGTCCCCGATCACCACAATTCTGTCTACATCCCGGTAAAGGGCATCCTCTAACCGGTGTTCGATAATGATAACCGTCTTGTCGCGCTCCCGGCAGATCCGGTCGATCAGGTCGATAGCCCGCTTGCCGGTCGCCGGGTCAAGGTTTGCCAGCGGCTCATCAAACAGCAGGATATCCACATCATCTACCAGCACGCCTGCCATGGAAACTCTCTGTTTCTGTCCGCCGGAAAGCTCCGTCGGTGCATTGCCGAGAAGGGCTTTGATATCAACAACCTCTGCCACTTCGTCTACTGCGCGGAACATCTCTTCCTGCTCTACGCAGTCGTTTTCCAGTGCAAAAGCAACATCTTCTGCAACCGTCAGGCCGATAAACTGGCCGTCTGTATCCTGCAGCACCGTACCGACGATTTTGGACATTCCAAAAATACCGGTTTTCGCAGGATCTTTACCGCCCACAGTCAAAGTTCCGCTGCTTTCGCCAGGGTATGAAAAAGGAACCATCCCGTTGATGCAGTGCACCAGAGTCGATTTTCCCGACCCGGACGGTCCCACGATTAAAACCTTCTCTCCGGGATTGACCGTCAGGTCAATCTCCCGGAGTGTAGGCTCTGACTGTGATCGATATTTAAAAGTATAGTTTTTAAACTCGATGATCGGAGTCATGTATCAGTCCTCTTTGGAAAGGCTTCCGGACTTTGCGCCGACCTTGGAGTAGGCAATTAACAGCAGAGTTCCCAGAATGCCGATGATAATTACATTTGCAACAAAAGCGGTCACGCCCTGTGTGAATACCTTATTTACAGGCTCTGCATAAATTACGATGTCCAAAACCGGAGCAACCAGAATCCATGCCAGTGCGTTTGCAACAACCTGTACGATATTGAACAGGCCGATTTCCTTGCCGCCGAAGCTGCCTTCTTTTACTTTATACTTCGCAGCAAACAGACCAACGATGATGCCGAATACAGCGTCCGGGAATACCCAGCTCCACCATACGCTTCCGTAAAATACTGCATCACCCAGTGCATGACCGATCAGACCGATGGCACCGCCTACAACAGGACCAAAAATAGCGGAGAAAAATGCAAGTACCGCTGCGCGGGTCTGCAGAGCTGTGTTCGGGATGAAACCAACCGGGATCTGCACGTTGGTTAAAACAACGAACAGCGCGGTTCCGATACCCATCGCTACGACATGCTTGATGCCAAACTTCTTATCCATGAGTAAATCCTCCTCATAAGTATTTATTTGTGGAAAACCACGTTCTTACTATAACGAATCACTCCGGATTTTTCAATCCCTTTTCTGTCTTTTCTCCCTCGTTTGCGTCTTCCAGTACAATTTCCGACGCAAGAGTGTCGATATCGGAATACCACACCCGAAATACCGCCTGCGCTGCATTCGCGTAAATATGGGGCAGTTTCGATTTCTCTTTTCCGGCGTCTTCCAGCACATTCAGGATTTCCCGCAGCACGTCCCTCGTCAGATACGATCCGCGCCAGTGAAACGTCAGGACTTTTCCTTTTTTTACCGCCTGCTGCGCGCGCTTTTTGACCTCCTCCATTTTCGTAAAGGAAAGCTTCTTTTCCTTATAATAAAAATGTCCATTGTCCGTGCACGCCGGCGCCGGTGCGATCAGCGGCTCATGGTCGCGGAACATCGCCTTATCGTCGAGGTTAAAATAATCGTAACGGCACTCGGCATCCTCCCGCGCCCCTCTGGTCAGACTATTGTCAAATGTCGCATCCAGATGATAATACTGCCCGCCAATGCGCACGATATTCCAGGTGTGGCGGTATTTGATGCCTTTTTCCGGATTGTTGCCGCAAATCGCAATCATACACCATAGCCCGAGCGCGTCGCAGAGCACCTTGACCGCCTTTGCAATTCCCTCGCAGACGCCTACGCCCTGCCCCAGCGGTCCGATGATTTCATGAGAATACGGCTTCTTTAACTTGTCATATCGTACATTTTCACATATAAAATCGTGTACATATTTTTCTTTTTCCCACTCCGAAAGTCCCTGCGCCTGCCGTGCAAGCTTTTCCACCCGCGATGTCAGCGCTATCTGATGCTCTTTGATTTTTCCTTTTTCAAACAGATATTCCGGCACGAAAATCAGGTTCGGGGAGTCTGGGTAATATTTCCATGAAAACCCGACCACCCAGAATATTTCCGGGTGATCCAGCCGCATCTGGAAAAAAATGTCATACAGCTCTTTTCCATCCACACGCGGCAGCTGAATCTGATCCGCCAGCTGCCGGACGCCCTGCAGCATGCCGTGATACACTGCCTGCTTCTGCCTGTCCATTTTCTGATAATAAAATTCTTCCATCTTACAGTGTAATCTCCTGTTCCAGCCCGAACGAATAGATCAGCTTTTCCTTCACGCATTTTCCGGTCAGCCGCACAAGTGCTTCCTCATAATAGTCCAGCTGAACCCGGTAGCGCAAAATCAGCTCCTTCGGGTCTTTTACCAGATCGGTCTTATAATCTGCCAGCACGATGCCGTCCTCTTCCTCCAGATAAACATCGATAATTCCCTGGATCAGCACGGTTTCATCCTCCGGAAAGTCTGTATTTAAACGGTTTGCCGAAAGCCCCAGCACAAAGGGCTGCTCCCGGTGCAGTCTGTTGCTTTTGGCAGCCTTTGCCATGCGCGCTGCAAGAGGCGTCTGTAAAAATGCCCGGATCTTGTATACATTGATCGCAGCAGCATATTCCTCCGACAGCCTTCGGTCTGCTTTGCATTCTTCGATGACCGTACGGATTTTCGCCGCCGTCCAGGTCTCCTGCCGTTCAAAGGGGAAAATCTCCAGCAGTCTGTGGTACGCACTTCCCCGTGTCGTCCCGCTCACGGTTTCTTCCTGTTCCCTGACAAACTGCGGCAGATACGGCACGACCTCTTCCTCCGGGAACAGCGTAAGCCCTTCCGCAGCTTCCTCCTGCATGCCTTCTTTTTTCAGTTCGGAAACGGTTGTTTTGACAAAAAGTCCCGCCAGGTTTTCATGTGCATAGGGCTTCTGCAGGCGCTCGCACAGCGCAAGCTCTGCCGCCTCCGGCTCTTTTCCGGCTTCCTCAAAAAGCTTCTGCCTGCTGTTGTATCCCAAGGACGCACGCACAAGCTCTGCCTGCAGCAGTTCTTCCTGCGTACAGATCTGAAGCCGACGTCCGACGGACTGCCATGCCGGAAGCACCAGATCATAATAGGAAGACGCTTCCTGCAGCCGTAGCGCCGAATAGCCATACGCACCCTGTGCAGCATCCTCCTGGGGCAGCTTGTCTTCTTTACAGGTTCCGGTCAGAATCAGCTTTTCCTCCGCACGCGTCAGCGCAACATATAAAACTCTCAGTTCTTCTCCCATGCTGTCGGCATTTAATTTGCGCGCCAGCACATTTTTTTTCAGCGTCGTATGTCGGATCCGTGCTGTCGGATCCACCCAGTCGATCGCCAGTCCCAAATCCATATCCATCAGCACCGGAGCTGCGCTGTCCTGCCGGTTAAAGCGTTTCGACAGTCCCGACACAAAGCATACCGGAAATTCCAACCCCTTGCTCTTGTGAATGCTCATGATCCGCACGACATCCGCGTTTTCGTCCGACGCGCCCGTTTCGCCGTAATCTATGTCATATTTTTCCAGCTGTTCCATGTACCGGATAAAATGAAACAAACCGGAATAACTCGTCTTTTCAAAGCTTTCTGCCCGCGTCAGCAGCATTTCAACGTTGATTCTGCGCTGCACACCTCCCGGCAGCGCGCTGACCGTATACAGATAGCCCGTTTCCTCCAAAAACTGCTCCATCAGCTTGTGAATCGGCAGATAGACCGCGTACTCGCGGTAGCGGTTTAAAAAGGAAAGAAAGCTGCAGCATTTTTCGCGAAGGGAGGCATCGGCACCATTGCTTCCGCTGCCATATCCTACGCTGCCTTCAACACTTTCTCCTTCTCCCGCCGCCAGCTTCACGCAATCGTACAGGCAGCGTTTTCCCGTCTCATCCAGTGCGCGCAGCGTCGCCAGCTGCGCATCGCTGAATCCAAACAGCACCGATTTGAGTACGCCGAACAGTGGAATTTCCTGCAGCGGATTGTTCAGCACACGCAGGAAATTCAAAACCGTCTGCACCTCCGTCGCCGCAAAATACCCCGTCTTGGACGTCACAAAGACCGGAATGGCGTTTTCTTCCAGTATCTTTTTAAACGTCTCGTCCCAGCCGGATGTCGTCCGCAGTAAAATCACGATATCCTGATACCGCGCCGGGCGCAGCTGTCCGCTTTCGCTGTCCCGCACCGGGAGCTTTCCAACGATTTCGCGGATTTTTCCGGCGATCATTTTCGCTTCCAGCTCCTTCGGGTCTTCGCCCTTTTCGCCGGATATTGCAGCAATGCAAAGCTCCGGCTCGTAAGGGGAGCGGGCGATCGAGGCTTCGCAAGCCGTACTCACCGGCACAGCACTCCCCTGCTTTTCTTCTCCGCCGAGCGCTACGTCCTTTTCCCGCGCGTCCGCTGCTTCGCCATCTGCCTCCGGGAACTGCGCCGCCGGGTACAGCGCCGCATCCGCGTCGTATTCCACTCCGCCAAGCTCTCTGTGCATCAGCTGTAAAAACAGGTCGTTGACGCAGTCCGTCACCTCATGGCGGCTTCGAAAGTTCTGCTTTAAGTCCACACGGACGCAGCTTCCATCTTCTTTTTGATAGGTCGCAAATTTTTCCAAAAACAACTCCGGCCGTGCAAGACGGAATTTGTAAATGCTCTGCTTGACGTCACCTACCATAAACCGGTTAAATCGCCCGTCGTCCTCGCCGGAAATACTCTGTAAGAGAAATTCCTGCACGAGGTTGCTGTCCTGATACTCGTCGATCAGAATCTCTACGAACTGTTCCCGGTATTCCAGCGCCGTATCCGACGGCACCATCTGTCCGTTTTCCTCTTCCTTTAACAGAATCTGCAGTGCCAGATGCTCCATGTCCTCAAAGTCCAGCAGGTTCTTTTCCCGCTTTTTCTCCGTCAGTCTTTCTCCGAACAAAAGCGCCAGATCCACCAGCTCGCACAGCGCTGCGTCCGCCTGTCTGCATTCTGCAAGCCACTGCTTCGGACCGGATGCGAAATATTTTTCGGAAAGCGTCCCCAAAAGGCTTTTCACACGCTCCCGCATCGCCTTGACCAGCTCCCGCTTTTCTGCCGACACGCTGTCATCCTTTTTTGCTGCCATGCGGGCGTAGGAAATGCCCTGCACCCGCGCTGCAAGGGCTTCGAAAGCATCCTTCGCAACGGACGATTCCACTTCTGCAGGTGCCACAGACTGCTCTGGTTCTGATGCTGTCTGCACCACGCTCGCCAGCTCCTGTTCCAGCCCTGCGATCAGCTCCTGATCCTTTTCCAGCGCTACAGCGTAAAAATACGGCCCATCCGGCTCCTCGCACACCTTCAGCGCAGCTTTTTCCTGCTCTTTGCATTCCTGAAGCAGGGCTGAAATTTCCTGCATCATGCCTGCAAACCACTCTGTTTTTACAAGCTCCTCAAACGTCTCCACATGATAATCCATGCGGTGCTGCCGCAGCCATTTTTCCGGGAAAGGATAGCTTCCGGAAAAGGTATATAATCGTTCGATCAGCTCTTCCAGCCGTTTTTCCCGACCATCGTAGGCAAAATATTCCACGCAGTCGGTAAATTCCTGGCGTCCCAGCGCGAACTGCTCTTCCAGGAGCTCTGACAAAACCTCCTGCTTCAACAGGCGTATTTCGCCCTCGTCCGCCGTCCGAAAATCCGGGTCGAGACCGATATCGTTGAAATGATTTTTGATCAGATATAAACAAAAGCTGTGGATGGTCATGATCTTCGCATTGTGGATCAGCATCAGCTGCTTTTTTATATGCTCGTTGTCCGGCTCTGCCTCTACGCGGTCGGACAGTGCCTTCGTAATTCGCTCCCGCATCTGTGCTGCCGCCGCATTCGTAAACGTTACGATCAGTAACCGGTCAATATCCACTGCCCGCGCCGAATCGCATCCTGAACCGGAGACCAGCTCTACAATCCGCTCGACCAGCACCGCCGTTTTGCCGGAGCCTGCCGCCGCCGACACCAAAATATTACAGTTTCTCAGATCAATGACCCGCTGCTGATCCTCCGTGAACTTCATTCCCATCGGCGACCTCCTTTCTGATAAGCTCCATCGCTTCGTCTTCTTTCAGGTTTTCCAGCTCGCGCATTACAAACCCGTCGATCTTTTTGTCAAATCCGCACACTTTCTGGTACGCGCAGTATTCGCAGGCGTTTCTGTTGCCCTGCTCATACGGGTCCAATGCGATTTTTCCATCCAAAATCTGTCGTCCCGCCTGCCGGATTTTCTGCTCCACAAATGCCGATACCGCCTGAAAATCCGTCTCTTCCAAAACACTCGAACGCGCCGAAAAGCTGCCGTCCTTTTTCCGTTCCAGCGGCACCACATCCGAACGCCCTAAAAAGCCCTGATCCAGCCCCTCGACAACGTCCTCCCTGGCATTCACAATGCCGGTTGTCCGCAGGGCGCGCAGCACCTGCGCATTGACCTCCTCCGCCGAAGGCTCGCCCTCCGGCATCTCGATCATCGGATCCTGCACCCGATAATACAGCATCGCCGCCGGGACGATTTCTTTCTCCGGATGCTTTTTTCCGGCAATTTCCATCGCAGCATTCATGTATACAACAAGCTGCAGCTGCAGTCCGTAATACAGCGCTGCCAGCGAAAACTCCCTGCTGCCGGACTTATAATCCACGACCTTGACATAAACATGCTCCCGGTCTTCTTTCATATCCACACGGTCGATCCTGCCGCGCAGCCGCATTTTTTCCTGCTCAGAAAGCGCGATATTGACCGCATCCAACTCCTCCAGCACCGAAAACGAAACCTCGAACTTCTCCGGCACAAAGCTGCCTTTTTTGAGCTGATACTGCATGGCGCTTACCGTCCGTTTTAAAATCCGTTTGATCCGCTGCACGATATAGGCGTTTCTCGCGCTGTCAAACAGCACCGTGTGATGATACGTCACCGCATACGCGTCCACCGCCTCGTCCACCAGCCGCTCGCCCTCTTCCTCAGTAAAATCAAACCAGTTTTTGCCGATCTCCTTTAGTTTTTCCGCAAAAATTTCCAGCACGCCGTGGTAGAGATTTCCCATGTCCACCGCTTCAAACGCGAACTCTTCCTGCTCCTTTAACTTCATGCCATAGCGCAGAAAATGGGCATAAGCGCACGCTGCAAACTGCTCCAGACGGCTGACGCTTCCGGAAATCGTCTGCCCGTAAAGCGCTGCTGCCACCGCCTTTCCAAGGGACGGCTCCTGATAGGAAAAAAATGCCGTATCCGTCAGCTGTCCGCTCCACAGCCGGTACACATCCTGCCGCTGGTAAACCCGGTACAGCGTCAGAAACTCACGCTCCGCTGCCTCATCCAACAGCCCATCCGCATAGCTTCTAAGTCCATTCGCAAGATATTCCCGTCCATCCGAAAAAGACTGCACCTGTAAAAGCATGGGCTCCAGCTCCGGCTTTTCTGTCGGAATCGTCGGAAACAGCCGCTGCACCTGACCCACCAGAAAGCTCTTTCGCAGCGCCCTTCCTTCCAGATTCATCCGCGCCCAGGAAAGCACCAAAAGCTCGGATGGCTTTGTCATATTCAAATACAAATAAAACCGCTGAATGTACATCTGCTGCCGCGGCGACGGCGCAAGCTCCTGCCCGGAGCCGGTTAAAAATTCCCGATCGAGGTCGGAAATAATCCCTCCGTTTCCCGCGTTGCCCGGAATATTGCCGTCATTTACGCCTGCAAAAAAAAGCGCCTTCACCTGTTTTAAACGCGTCCGCTCCATATCCCCCGCCACCACGCGGTCCACATTCTGGGGAATCGTGCCAACCTGCAGCTCTTCAAATCCGGCTTCCAGAAGCTTTGCAAATTCCTCTGCCGTCGTCTCCTCTTCCCCGACCAGACTCACGATCTGATCGAGCAAATCCATCACCAGTCGGTAAATCTGCGCATACTCCCGCTCCCGCACCGGATCGCCCGCCTCTGCAAAGCGCTGCTCGAAGCTTTTTAGCTTCTGCTGGATTTTACTCTGTGCGATAAACTCATACAACCCCTGTGCGTACTCCTTCGTCGTTTTGTATTTTCCATACAACGGCGCAAGCCCCAAAACCAGCCGCTCCCGCAGCGCATTCAGCCGCGCCAGCTCAGCCTTTGCGTCCAGCATATTTTCCGTCGGATACACAAACAGCGTCTCCCATTTTTTCCGCCCACGGATACCCAACGCCCGTACATAAACCTCCAGCCGATCCGTTTCCTCCGGCGCAAAATCCGCCAGACCGCTGCGCAGATAGTGGAAAACTGATTCATAACTATAGTTCTTTACCCGTACCTGCAGTGCGCTTTTTATATACTCAATAAACGGATTCAGGGTGACGCCCCGCGTCTGATCCAGATAGACCGGAATGCCGAATGCCGCAAACTCCTGCTCGATGCAGCTTGCATATGAGGTGTAATCCCCGCAGATGACCGCGATATCCCGATAACAGTAATTCTGCTGCGTCACGAGCCGTCGGATTGCGATACAGATCTGACGCACCTCCTCCCGCAGTGTGGAGGCTTCCAGAAGACGAAGCTGCACGGGCGGCAGGCCAATCGCAGTGCTCTGCGCCGCGGACCGTTCCTGCCCGCCAGTCTCTGCACACTCCTGCACCACCATTCCGGCAGAAACGCTCTGCGTACTCACTTCTGCAGGCGCAGGCTTCCACACGCACACCGGATAGCGGAACAGGTATTTTTCCAGATGCTGCAGCATTCCTTTTTCCGAAAACCGCGGCGAACATTTCGGTGCAATTTCAACGACGTCCGCGATGGGAATTTCTACATCCCGTGCAAGCTTTGCAAGCGTCTGTATCGTCTTTTTGCTCATGGAAAAAAGCTCCTGCTCCCGGATTTCCTCCCATGGATTTTCCCCACTTCCGAGGGTAACTGTGACGATCACTTCTTTTGCCTGCTTCATCAGCTCTGCGATGACCCGGTTCTGTACCGGCGTAAAGCCCGTAAACCCGTCGAATACAATCACGCTGTCCTTCAACAGCTTCGACTGCGGCACATACGACGCCAGCACCTCCAGCGATTCCTCCGTCGTCAGATATTTTTCCCGGATGAACTGCTGAAAGCCCTCGTAAATTGTCCGCAGATCTTTTAATTTATAGTATAATTGTCCTCGTTTTTTTGAAAATTCTGTCAGCTGATCCAGCTCCTGCAGACCGATTCCGTACTGCATAAACTCCGAAATCGCAGACTTCACCTCATGGATATATCCCGTCTGTCCAAGCCTGCCGCCCAACACCGGAAGCTCCCCCCTCTGTCCCGCCGCCACACGCCGGATAATCAGGCTTTTTCCCGTATCGTCCAGCATCGGAAGCCGATTTGCGCCCATCTCCTCAAAAATGCGGTGCGTCAGACGTCCGAAGCTCAGGACGTCGATATTCATAATTCCTTTCCGGTCATGCAGACTGACCAGATCCTTCTGCGTCTGCATCGTAAACTGGTCGGGCACAAGGATAAAAAAACGCCCCTCCGGTTCTCTTTCGGAACGGGCGATAATCTGCTGATCGATATAGGTGCTTTTTCCGGAGCCGGACGCACCGGTGATAAACTGCAGAGACATCGTTTTTTCCTCTCATCATTAGACTGGGATTGTTGTAGTCAAGTAGTTACAGTTCACACGCGCCATTCGCAAAAGCGCATCTTCGATACTTTCCGCTGCTCACAAAGCCACGAGTGAACTGTAGTCAAGTATATCATACTTTCCGGCGGTTTGCGAATGCCTTGCAGAACTTCCCAGAAAAGACTATGATAACAGGGAAGATCGACTGCGGTCTGCTGATTTTTCGAAGCTGCAGTCAGCTACAGATTACAGCGTTCCAAAAACGTAGCTATACAAAACTGCATAAAAAAGGGGAGACAATTTATCATGGAATTAAAAGGTAAAAAGATTTATTTTTTAGGGGACAGCATCACAGAGGGGGTCGGCGCTTCTGATGCAGAGCACTGTTATATTTCCGTATTCGGGAAGCTTTCCGGCGCTATTGTAAAAAATTATGGCATCAGCGCAACCAGAATCGCCTGCCAGACCGAAAACCTGACGACAAAGGAGCCTGATCTTTCCTTTGTCAACCGCGTTGATTCGATGGATTCCGATGCGGACGTTGTCGTTGTTTTCGGCGGAACCAACGATTTCGGACACGGGGACGCAAAGCTCGGCACGTTTGAATCCCGCGATCCTTACACCTTTTACGGCGCAATGCACGTTTTGTGTGAAAAGCTCATCAACCGCTTTCCAAATGCAGACATCCTGTTCATGACGCCACTGCACCGCTGCAGCGAAGATGAGGTGTCAAAAGAAAACGGTCTGCCGGAGGAAACAAACCTCGCCGGATATGTTTCCATCATCCGCGAAGTTGCTGAATTTTACGGACTTCCGGTTCTCGATCTTTTCTCCACAAGCGGTTTACAGCCCAAGGTCGATATCATCAAGGAAACCTATATGCCCGACGGACTGCATCCCTCCGATGCAGGTGCACTGCGGATCGCACTGCGGCTCATGGGATTTTTGCAGACGCTGTAATAAAAAAGATGATGCAATTGCGCTCACTTTATGTTATGATAATAAGGATTGAATGATTGGCTTATCCTGCCAATTCAGCGGAGGAATGTATATATGTTATTAGATGGTAAAACAATTCTGATCACAGGTGGTACCGGCTCTTTCGGCAAATGCTTTACCCGTTATGTCATGGAGCACTCCAACCCCAAAAAGGTGATCATTTATTCCAGAGACGAATTTAAACAGTGGATGATGGAAAATGAATTCAAGGAATATGCAGACAAGCTTCGCTTCTTCATCGGCGACGTCAGAGATCAGGAGCGTCTGCGCCGCGCATTTGAAGGTGTTGATTATGTCATCCATGCAGCAGCCTTAAAGCAGGTTCCCGCCTGTGAATATAACCCGAACGAAGCGATCAAGACCAACATTCACGGCGCGATGAACATCATCGAGGCAGCCCTGGACACCAATGTAAAAAAGGTCGTTGCACTTTCCACCGACAAAGCGGTAAACCCGGTCAACCTTTACGGCGGCACAAAGCTCGTCAGCGACAAGCTGTTTATCGCAGCGAATGCCTATGTCGGCAATAAGGACATCAACTTCTCGATCGTTCGCTACGGCAACGTTGCAGGAAGCCGCGGTTCGATTATCCCGTTTTTCCGCAAGCTCATCGCAGACGGGCAGACAGAGCTTCCGATCACCGACCTGCGCATGACCCGTTTCTGGATCAGCCTGGAGCAGGGCGTGCAACTGGTGATTAAAGCCCTCGAAGAAGCAAAAGGCGGCGAAACCTTTATCAGCAAAATCCCTTCCTTTAAAATTACCGACCTCGCAGAAGCGATGCTTCCCGGCTGCGGAATCAAGGAAATCGGTATCCGCCCCGGCGAAAAGCTGCATGAAATCATGGTAACAACTGAGGATTCTTTTACGACCTACGAATACGAAAAGCACTTCATCGTATATCCCCAGATGACCTGGAACAACAAACAGCAGCCTGACATGAGCGGTCACAAGGTAGCCGAAGGCTTCTCCTACAGCTCCGACAATAATACGGAATGGCTGTCCGTAGAACAAATCCGCGAGCTGTTAAAGACTGTTAAAACTGTATAAAACAATAGAATGCACGCTCTGCGAGCATTCTATTGTCATGAATAAAAAACCCGCTTCTGCACCTTTGGACAATAAATCCCGGGTGCGGGAGCGGTTTTTTTATTCTCTATTTAAATACCCTGCTGATCAGGCAATCACGTTCTGATTCATCTTTGCAAGTTTTGCTGCCTGGATCGCATGCCGATCAGGCAATCGCATTTTGATTCATCTTTGCAAGTTTTGCTGCCTGATCGGCTGCAGTCAGGTTATCGATCAGCTCCTGGATGTCGCCGTCCATGATCGCATCGATTTTGTACAGTGTCAGCTTGATTCTGTGATCCGTCACACGTCCCTGAGGGAAGTTGTAGGTACGGATTTTCTCAGAACGGTCGCCGGTTCCTACCTGGCTGCGGCGCAGCTCGGCTTCCTCGTCGTGGCGCTTCTGCTGTTCCAAATCATACAGCTTTGCACGCAGCACCTTCAACGCCTTGTCTTTATTTTTCAGCTGGCTCTTTTCATCCTGGCAGGAAATTACGATTCCGGTCGGGATGTGGGTCAGACGTACTGCAGAGTCCGTCGTGTTGACGCACTGACCACCGTTTCCGGATGCACGGAATACATCGAATTTACAGTCGTTCATATCGATCTGCACGTCGAAATCCTCTACCTCCGGCATAATCGCAACCGTGATCGTCGAGGTGTGGATTCTGCCGCCGCTCTCCGTCTCCGGCACACGCTGCACGCGATGCACACCGCTCTCATATTTGAGCCTCGAATACGCACCCTGACCGGAAATCATGAAGCTGACATATTTCATGCCTCCGATGCCGATTTCTTCCACGTCCATCGTCTCCACCCGCCAACGCTGACGCTCTGCATAGCGCACATACATCCGATAAATTTCCGCTGCAAACAGCGCCGCCTCGTCGCCGCCCGCACCCGCACGGATTTCCACGATAACGTTTTTCTCATCGTTGGGGTCCTTGGGAAGCAGCAGGATTTTCAGCTCCTCCTCCAGCTCCGAAACACGGGTCTTTGCGCTGTTTAACTCCTCTTTTAACATTTCGCGCATATCCGGATCATTTTCCTCGTCCAGCATCATCAGGCTGTCTTCGATATCCTGATTGCACTTCTTATATTCCCGATACGCCTCGACGATCGGAGTCAGATCACTCTGCTCCTTCATCAGGGCACGGAAGCGTTCCTGATTGGCTGTGACATCAGGCTCATTTAATTCGCCCATAATCTCTTCAAACCGAATCAGCAAATCCTCCAGTTTATCAAACATCTGATTTTCTCCATTCTATCTGTCAAAACAGTTACAGTTCACTGCATCATTCGCAGCTTCGTGTTCACAGATTCTCATGCGAGCATGGAATCTGTGAACGCGAAGCCACGAGTGAACTGTAACTTACCACAACGTTCCAAATACGACTCTGTCCAGTCCGGCAAAATCCTGCACGCACTCCACTTCCCGGTAGCCTGCCTGCTCCATCAGTCGCTGCACAGCTTCTCCCTGATCATAACCGATCTCAAAAAACAGCTGCCCGCCGCCGCAGAGATGCTCCTTTGCGCCCTGTATGATTTTCCGGTAAAAATCCAGTCCGTCTGCACCGCCATCCAGCGCCTGCATCGGCTCATGCTCCCGCACCTCTTCCATCAGCGTCGGAATCACATCGGAGCAGATATAAGGCGGATTGGATACAATAATCTCAAACTTTCCCTCGACCGGCGCAAACAGATCGCCCTGCACAAACAACGCACTGTTTTCTCCCAGCTGCTCTGCATTTTTTCGCGCCACTTCCAACGCTTCCTCCGACAGGTCGGCGCCGACGCCGCTGCAATCGTTGGAATAGTGTAAAAGGCTCAGTAAAATACAGCCGGAACCCGTACAAAGATCCAGAATCCGAAATCCGTCATGAAGGTTTTTCATCACTTCTTCCACCAGAACTTCCGTATCCTGACGAGGAATCAATACATGTTCATTGACTGAAAAAGTCAGTCCCATAAACTCCTGCTCTCCGGTCAGCTGCTGCAGCGGGATATGCTCTGCGCGTTTTGCAAGCAGCTGCTCATACGCCTGCTGCTCTGTCTCTGCAACCTCGCGGTCGCCGTGCACCAGCAGATCATTACGGCTCGTATGGCAGACATATTCCAGCAACAGCCGCGCATCGAGATCGGCTTCCGGGATGCCTGCTGCCGCCAGCTTTTCTTTTCCAAGAACATAAAGGCTACGGTACTCCATCACTGCTCCCTACTTTCTTCCGCAGCTGCTTTACCTGCCTCCATACCTTCAGCCGCTTCTGCGTCCTCTGCTTCCTGCGCTTTTGCCGCCGCATCCTGCTTTTCCCAGTCCTCCACGTCGTATCCGAACGTCTCTTTCAGATACGCCTTCCAGTCAAATACCGCTTCCACAGAGGCGATCGCAACCTCGATCATCGAATCGTCCGGCTCTTTGGTTGTCAGCCTCTGCAGCCACATGCCAGGCGCAGAAATGATCCGAACGAGGAAATTGTCGCTGCGTCCAGCCAGACGAATCAGCTCATAGGAAATTCCGGCGATCACAGGAATCAAAAGAATCCGCAATCCAAGTCTCAACAGCGGGTTCTGTACCCGGATAAACAAAAACAGCACGATGCTCACCAGCATGACAAACAACAAAAAGCTCGTTCCGCAGCGCTTGTGCAGTCTGGAGCTTTTGCGGACATTTTTCACCGTCAGCTCTCTGCCGCGCTCGATGCAGTTGATACATTTATGCTCCGCGCCGTGATACATATATACGCGCCGGATATCCTTCATCGCAGAAATTCCTGCTATATATGCAACGAAAATCACGATACGCAGCACGCCTTCCACAATCGCCAGCAGCGACTCATTCAGCACATAGTGGGAAAACAGCATGCTCAGAAAATACGGCAGCACGATAAAAATTGCAACTGCCATCAGAATCGACAGCGCAACCGTTCCGCCGACTGCAATGCTTTCTGCCGCGCCGGATTTTTTCTCTTTCGTATCCGTCGCATCCGCTTTCCCATCCACGTTTTCTGTGACTGCATCCGAAACCGTTTCCTTCTGCTCCGGCTTTTTGGCCTTTTTCTTCTGGTCGGCTATATTCTTCTCCGGCTCGTCTTCTTCAAAAAACTGCGCCGACCAGGTCAGTGTGCTCATGCCAAGCACCAGCGAGTCTATAAAATTAAATACACCGCGTAAAAAAGGAATCTTCGTGATCTTCTTATCGCCCCAGATTCCTTTATAATCTTCTTTTTTCAGCTCAATTTTGCCATCCGGTCTGCGCACTGCAACCGCATAGCTGTCCTGATTTTTCATCATGACACCTTCCAGAACCGCCTGCCCGCCGATTCCGCAATAGCATCTTTTTTTTCTCTTTTTTCCCATAATTGTAGTCCTTATTAAAAAGAATTCTGCACACTAAACAATAGAATGCACGCTCTGCGAGCATTCTATTGTCATGAATAAGAATGTGCCTTGGCACATTCTCGCGCACTGCGGCGGGTCGCGTAAGCGACATTCTACCATTCCGCCGCAGTGCGATCCTCGCGGAGCGTTTTTATCGTATAGAAACGAAGTTTCCTATACGATAAAAAGGAATAGAATGCTCGCAAAGCGCGCATTCTATTGTCACAATTAAATTAAGGTTGAGATTTATAAAAACCTCAACCTTACCCAATTTCTTATTTGCTTGCCACACCATACTTGCGGTTGAACTTATCGATACGTCCGCGAGCCTGTGCTGCCTTCTGCTGGCCAGTGTAGAAAGAATGGCACTTAGAGCAAACTTCAACGTGAAGTTCGGGCTTGGTAGAGCCGGTTACGAATGTGTTGCCACAGTTACAGGTTACAGTTGCCTGGTAGTAGTTAGGATGGATTCCTGCTTTCATTTCCTTTCACCTCGTCTTATATTGATTGGTTATCTGTACTTGTTCTCATCCGCGAGGCCTTTCGGCCACTGCCTGTAATATTCTACGGACAGCTTATTCATAATATCATAGGAGTGTGCGCAATGCAAGACTTTTTGCGGATTTTAAAAAATTTCCTGTCGGCTCTCAATACTCCTTTTTTTTCGTATCTTTCTGCGCTGCCTCGATCAGCCCAAATTTCAGAAAAATCCCGTAAATATAAGATATGCCGCGGATATCTCCCAGTGCTTTCGGCCGTGTCACAACCGGCTTTCCTTCCGTCTTTTCAAATGCCAGCCGCACCGAGCTCCACGCCAGGCTTTTGCTGTTTTCCCGCCGGTCAATCCAGAGCTCCTTCGTCAGCTCGCCGTTTCGTCCGGTTTTCAGTTGATAGGAAAACGGCAGTCCGGAAATCGTCTGAAACGGATATCCCTCAAATGCAACAATGCAGTCCCAGAGATGCTGCTCGTCGTGGTTTTCGTGGAGGACAGTCAATAGCTCCGCGTGCGGAAGTTCCTCAATATCCCTATGCAGACCGGCGATTGGTTGAGTCTCTTCCCCCATTTTATTCCTCCGCCCCGTCGCAAAGCTTTAACTCGATATGTTTTCCCAACGCGGAGGCATATTTCTGCAAAACAACCAGCGTCGGAACTCTTTTTCCACTCTCCAGCCGCGCCAGATTCGAAGGCAAAATTCCTGTGATGTCCGCCACATCCTGCTGGGTCATCCCCTGCCGCCGTCTCTCTTCCACCAGCTGCCGGATCAACTCACAGGACTGCTCCAACGTCCTTTTCTGAATGTCTTCCGAATAAGCGGACAGACGCTTTTCCCGCACTTCTTTTTCTTTTTCGTAATTCGTTCGATTATCCCGAAAATCGTAGGGCATTGACATTCTCCTTCTCCTGTAAATTCCGGTACAGCCTGGCGCAGATTTGCAGTCCTACAGTATATTCACAAGCCACGGATCGACATCTGTAAGGGCACAATACAGCCAGGGATCCTCTTTGATTTCTTCTGCAAAGTCTCTTGCCAGCAAATATGCCTCCATCTCTGCTCCAAAAATGACTCCCATCATCTCTGCATTCCGCAGAGCGTCTTCCTTCTTTTGCTGCGCGTACAAAGCAGCTTCCCTTGCGTGCTCTTCTTCTGCCTTTTCTATTTCCGCGTCAATCCGCTTTTTCTTTTCCGCGTAATGTTTCAGATCCTCCAGGAAATCCAGATATACATAGAGCTCCTTCTGCACTTCATACATCTGATTTACTTCTTTATCATTTTTCTCCGGCTGTCTGGAAATACATTTTTGCCAGAAAATTGCCTTTCCCGTTTCCAAAATAGCCTCTCTGCATGCCTCGATGCGGGATTTATACGTTTCCGGCTGCTGTTCTGATTGAAGATCACTGATCGCTTCTTTTTTCAGCTTTTCTGCATACAGCATATGGATCCGAGGCAAATCCTTCAGCGGACTGTGTTCTCCATTCCATACCAGCCGATCCATCCAGAACAGCTGCTCAAACAGCGCATCCTCTTTATCATACAATAATGCCAGTTTTAGCATTGCAGGAATATATTGCCGATTTGCCGCAATTTCATAATATTTGCAGGCAACCTCCGGATGGTTCTTTTCCATCAGCGCTCCCATACAATAGCAGGCTTCCGGATGCTCCTGCTGAGCTGCCTGTTTCAGCCAGCTCAATACCTGTTTGAATTCTTCCTCGGACAGGTTCCCGTTTGCCTGCTGCGCTGTCCATATTGCAAGCCGATAGCAGGCTTCCGCATTTCCTACATTCGCTGCTTTTTGATATGCAGCAATCGCTTCTTCTGTATTTCCTTTCTGCATGGCGTCCGCTCCCTGACGATACAATGCAAATGCACTGCCACGCTGCTTGCCCAGTTCTAAAATGCGGGCTGCCAGCGCCTTATCCTGTGCCAGGAACCAGTCGTACTCCACCAGATTGTCTTCAATATAATCCTGATTGACTGCACGTCGGATCCATTCCGCTGCAATGAATGGATTTTGTGTCTTTGTCATACCCTTTATCCAGAAATACCCACACAAAAATTCTGCAGGTGCATAGCTTCCAAACGCTGCCTTTTGTTTGAAGCGAATTTTTCCCGGGGTCAGGTACCAACACTCCGATTTCGTCCTCTCGTGTCAAAGGAAACTCACACAAATAAATGCTCTGCCAGCTGTGCCAGTGCTTCGGTATCCTTCACCCCCGCTGTCTCGAATGCAGAATGCATGGCCAACTGTGCCAGTCCCACATCCGCAGAGGGAATGGAGACATGGGCAGTAGAAATGTTTCCAAGCGTGGAGCCGCCTGCGATATCCGAACGGTTTGCAAAGGTCTGCAGCGGGATCTCCCAGGTATTACAGATCTGGCGGACAATTGCTGCAGAATAACCGTCTGTTGTATATTTCTGACTGCCGTTATATTTGAGCACAACGCCACCGTTTAAGTACGGACGGTTAGTCGGATCGGTCTTCTCCGGATGGTTCGGATGCACCGCATGTCCGTTGTCCGCGGACAAAAGAAAGCTGTTCTGATAAAAGCTACGCTTCCAGAGCCTGTTTTTATCCGGATAGACATTTTCCAGAACAATTTCCAGAAACTCCTCCAAAAACGTGGAATCTGCGCCCTGCTTCGTTCCGCTTCCAACTTCTTCATTGTCAAACAGCGCATACACACTGATAGATTCTTCCGGCTTCGATGCCAGAAATCCGCGCAGCGTCGCATAAGCACATTGCAGATCGTCCAGACGCGGAGAGCCGATCAGGGAATCGTCCGCTCCCATGATGCGCCCTTTATCCCGGTTATACACATACAGATCACTGCCAAGAATCTCCTCTTCCGCCACGTCTGCCGCTTCTGCGCACAGCCTTTTGATCGAAAGCTCCTGATCCAGCCCCATCAGTGGTGCCATGTCTGTCTGCGGATTGTATGCAAAGCCATTGTTGATTTCCCGGTTAAAATGAATCGCTACATTGGGAATTATCAACAGGTCTTTTTTCAGATTGACGAGCTTTGCTTCCGGCTTTCCATCTTTTCCGGCCACAAACACACGACCGGCAACGGAAAGCGGGCGATCCAGCCACGGGCTTAAAATCATGCCGCCGTATTTTTCCACATTCAGCTTCACATAGGTGTTTTCCACCTTCATCTCCGGCACTTCCTTGATTTTAAAGCACGGAGAATCGCTGTGGCTTGCTGCAATCCGGAAACCCTTGGCAGGATTTTCGGGGATTTTCACCGCCAGCACTGCAGAACCGTTCTGCATCGTATAATAGCTTCCGCCCGGCACGAGCGCTCCCTCCGCCAGATTTTCCAGCTTTTCAAAGCCGTTTTCCAAAAGCAGCGCTTCTACGTTTGCCGCCGCATGGAATGCCGTCGGGCTCTCCTCGATAAATTGAAGCATCGCTTCGGTTATGCTTTGGTTTTTCATAATGTACCTCTCCTGATTTCCTATTTTAGTCGCCGCAGCCCCGGCGTTATGTTAGTTGCCGTAAACTCAGAGTTATGTTAGTTGCCGCAGACCCGGCATTATGTTATCAAATAAACAAATGGCCAACCTGATATACCAGAAACGCCGCTATCCAGGCGATCACGCACTGTCCGACCACGACAAATACCGCCCATTTTCCGCCAAGCTCCCGACGAATCGAAGCAATCGCCGCCACACAGGGCGTATACAGCAGGCAGAACACCAGAAGGCTCGCAGCAGAAAGCGGCGTCAGAACCGTCTGCAGCGACCCGGTGGAACCAAACAACACGGAAAGCGTCGAAACCACGCTTTCCTTTGCCATAAATCCGGTGATCAGCGCCGTGGAGATCCGCCAGTCTCCAAAGCCCATGGGTGCAAACAAAAATGCAAGGCTTCCGGCAGCCAGCGCAAGTATACTGTCTTTCGAATCCGCTGCAATGTTCAGATGCAGGTCAAAGGTCTGCAAAAACCAGATCACCAGCGTTGCCATGAAAATAACGGTAAAGGCCCGCTGCAGAAAATCCTTTGCCTTGTCCCAGAGCAGATGTCCAACATTTTTGGCTCCCGGCATCCGATAGTTTGGCAGCTCCATGACAAAGGGAACCGCTTCTCCCTGAAACAGCGTCCCACGCATGAAAAGTGCCATCAAAATCCCGATCACAATTCCGCCAAAATACAGTGCAATCATCACAAGTGCCCCGTGTTTCGGGAAAAATGCCGCTGTGAAAAACGCATAAATCGGCAGCTTTGCAGAACAGCTCATAAAAGGCGTCAGCAAAATCGTCATTTTCCGGTCCCGGGCAGAGGGCAGTGTCCGACTCGCCATAACGCCCGGCACGGTACATCCAAACCCAACCAGCATCGGCACAATGCTTCTGCCGGAAAGACCGATTTTGCGCAGCAGCTTGTCCATCACAAACGCAACCCGCGCCATATATCCACTGTCCTCCAACAGCGACAAAAAGAAAAACAGCGTCACAATGATGGGCAGAAAGCTCAGCACGCTTCCAACACCGTTAAAAATACCGTCCATCACAAGGGAATGAATCACATCGTTTACGTTCCACGCTGTCATGTGCGCATCCACCCAGCTTCCAAGCGCCGTAATCCCTGCATCGAGCAGATCTGACAGGCCTGATCCGATTACGCTGAAAGTCAGGAAAAACACCAGTGCCATAATGCCTGCAAAGCACGGAAGCGCCGTATATTTTCCCGTTAAAATCCGGTCGATTTTCTGACTGCGGATATGTTCTTTACTCTCTTTGGGGCGAATCACCGTTTCGTCGCACACCTTTTCGATAAAATCAAACCGCATGTGCGCAATCGCAGCGGCACGGTCCAGCCCCCGCTCTGCTTCCATCTGGCAGATGATATGTTCCAGGGTTTCCTTTTCATTTTCATCCAGCTTCAGGCTATCCCGGATCAGGACATCTCCCTCTGCAAGCTTGGAAGCTGCAAACCGCACCGGAATCTCCGCTTCTTTTGCATGATCTTCAATAAAATGCATGATCGCATGCAGACACCGATGCACGGCACCGCCGTCTTCCTCACTGTCGCAAAAATCCACCCGTCCGGGGCGCTCCTGATACTTTGCCACATGAACCGCATGGGAAATCAGCTCTTCAATGCCTTCGTTTTTGGCTGCGGAAATCGGAACAACCGGAATGCCCAGAAGCGCCTCCATCTGATTAACCAGAATGGAACCGCCGTTTTCCCGCACCTCATCCATCATATTAAGCGCCAGCACCATCGGGATATCCAGCTCCATCAGCTGCATCGTCAAATAAAGGTTCCGTTCGATATTTGTCGCATCCACGATATTGATAATTCCTTTTGGGTGCTCCTCCAGCAGAAAGTTTCTCGTCACAACCTCTTCGCTGGAATAGGGGGACATCGAATAAATGCCCGGCAGATCCGTTACCAGCGTATTTTCCTGTCCACGGATCTGACCGTCCTTTCGGTCTACCGTAACACCCGGAAAGTTTCCAACATGCTGATTTGAGCCGGTCAGCTGATTAAAAAGTGTCGTTTTTCCGCAGTTCTGGTTGCCGGCAAGGGCAAACGTCAGTACCTCCTGATCCGGCAGCGGATCTTCCTTTTCCTTATCGTGATATTTTCCCTCTTCTCCCAGACCCGGATGCGGAATCGGCTTCCCCATCTGCCGGGAAGTCTCAGGACAGACGTCCCGCACATTCTCTATTTCAATTTTCTCCGCATCTGCCAGACGCAGCGTCAGTTCATAGCTGTGAATCCGCAGCTCCATCGGATCGCCCATGGGCGCATATTTCACCATCGTCACGTCGCCCTGCGGAATCAGTCCCATATCCAGAAAGTGCTGCCGAAGCGCACCCTTTCCTCCGACCGATTTAATTGTAGCTGTTTTTCCAATTGGTAATTCTCGTAATGTCATGTTTTCTCTCATTTCCGCGCACGCTTTTTACAATCTTTCTCCCGTGTGCCTTACTTTCGACTGTCAGTCATGCAAGAACGCTGACTCTCTTGCGCTCTCGCTCGCTCACGAGCCCGCGCTGACGCGCTTTACCGCCTGCTACGCAGGCTGCTCGTTCGCTAATGGCACGAGAAAAACAAATGCCGCCTTCGGCGTCGCTTGTTTTTCTTTCGTGCTCATTATATCGTGAGCATAGCTCACTCAATAATTTCGCCGTTCGCGATGAGCAGGCTTCGCCTGTTCCCGCTCTCTTGCGCTCATTATATCATACTTCTATTCACTGATTCTACAAATAAACTGTTCTTTTATATACTCTCGGAAGGATTCCGCCTTCCATCATGAGCTTGCAGAAGTCAGCAAAGTTAATAAGCGCCAAATTCCACTCTGTTTCGCAGAATTTGACGCTTCTCATTTTCGATTTTCTTCGAATTTATTTCTTCTTCCGTTCTACCAGTTCGCCAACGAGGTAGCATACCGCTGCAATAACCATACCGTTGACAGAAGCGATGCCCCACGGAACCAGATTTGCAACAGCCGCGCCGATGAGGACACCTGCGATTGCGAACCAGTTGACCTGTCTGGGAATCACATCCCATTTTTCGTATTCTTCTTTATGGCAGAAATAGCCAAGTACAACAATCATGCCAACCGGAGGCAGTGTGCAGTTTAAGATATTCAGCCAGCCGACAAAATTGTTGTACAGCCATACCGCGGTTACGGTTCCCAGAATACCGGAAATTACAACCATCGGACGTTTACGCACTTTTGTGATATTGGACAGTCCAAGACCTGCGGTATAAAGCGCATTATCATTGGTTGTCCAGATATTTAAGCCCAGGACGATAATCGCAAATACCGTCAGGTTCAGCGCAACCATAACTTCAAAAATATCGTTTCCGCCTACATAAACGCCGCTGAACGCGCCGAAGCAAAACATCAGACTGTTGCCGATAAAGAATGCGACTACTGTGACGATAACGGACTGCAGCGCCGTTTTGGAAAATCTTGCAAAGTTCGGAGTTGCCGTACCGCCGCTGACAAACGAACCGATGACCAATCCGGCGCCTGCAATGACGCTCATACCCTGGCTTTCTGCAAATTTTTCAGCCAGCGGAACGTCACCGGTTTTGACCGCCATTACCATCGCCGTAATGCCGAGAATTGCGATCAGCGGAACGGAAATATAGCTGACGATGGTCATCGCCTTAATTCCGAAAAATGCGGAACCGGTCATGCAAATGCCGGCAATCGCAACGAGCAAATAAGGCAGCCAGGGATTTTCCGGAGCGATCAGTTTTGCAACCGGAATTGCAAACATCGCAACACCTACGCCAAACCATCCGATCTGGGTAAAGCTGGTCAGCACAGACGGCAAATAGGAGCCCTTTGCACCGAAGGAATGCTGTGCCAGCAGATCCAGGGAAAGTCCGGTTTTGGCACCGACATAAGCCAGAGAGCCGGTATAAATTGCAAGAATGATACCTCCCAGGATCAGGGAACCGATAAAGCCGGACAGGTCAAGGCTGTCACCCAGCGTCTGTCCCGTCCACATGCTGGCTGAAAAAAACGTAAAGCCAAGCATGATCATAAACATTGTCAGCAGCCTGCGCCGTGCAAACTGAGGCACCGGCTGCAGGGAATAATCGTGGTCTTCTACCTTGGTTTCTTTTGCATTACTCATGTCTTTTCTCTCATTTCTCCTGTCTATTTATTCATTTTATAAACCGGATCGGCCGGGTAACCGCCCCGGATATTCTGCATTCCGCGCTGTATGGCATCTTTGGAATTTTTCCAATCCGCGTCCTTGTTCTGGTAATCGAATTTTTCAATCAGCCAGTCCACATCTGCGCTCATACGCTCCATATTTTTCTGCATGATCTCGAAAATTTCCGGGAAAAAGGTCTCTTTTTCCTTCTCCGACAGTCTGGTATCCGCGCTGCTGCAAAGCTCCCCAAAATGATGCAGGCAAAAGCCCTTACTCTTTGCAATCCGTGCTTTGAAATCCGGGTCTTTTTCATATAAATAGAAAAAAGTGTCCAGATAGCGCTCGTATTCTTTTTGGAAACGGTCGCAGATATAGCAGGTGCTTTCCTTTTTCTGCACCCAGTCTGCCACGGAGTTCTTCGGTGCAATTTTGCGCAGCTTGTCCCCCATCGACTGCTTCTGCGGCCTGAAATGCCTGAATTCGCCATCCATTTCGGACAGCAGCTTTTTATAGTAGGTTTTTAAAATCCAGCCATTGCCAAGGGTGTTGCCGTAATCGAACATTTTTTTCATGTGCGTGCGGCAAAATCCTTCCCGGTCTGTATCCTCACGGACATCGCTCTCCATGTACGAAGCGCAGGAGCCAAGCACAAAATCCATCAGATCCTGCTCTACATTCCGCTCGATATAACAAAAAGGGCACTCATCGCCCGCATTTACCGCATCATTCAGCGGTATCGTATAAAGCTTTTCTTTCACTATTCTTCCTCCATTCCGCAGCTGCTTGCGCCTTTAAGTCTCTTTTATGGTCATCCGCCGCAGCGTGTCCAGATAAGCGCAGATCTCTGCAAAAAGCTTCTCCGGGGAAAAATCGTAGCGCTCCGACATCTCATCGGTCAGCCCGTCGATCGTATAGCGCACCATTTTTGTCACACGCACAGAATCCCCGTATGGTGCAAAAATGCTGTAATCTGCCTGCATGCTGTATGCCCGCAGCCGATCCTCGTAATCCAGCTTCTTTTCCGCGATCCGCTCCACCGCTTCCGTATTCTCTTCTTTTACCGCAACATCCAGAAACCGCTGCATATACGGATAAAGCTTCATCACCTGCATCCGCGCCTGTTCCATCTGCTTTGTCAGGGCAAAATAATCCGTTTCGGAACGTTTTACCTCTCTGGAAAGCTCCAACAACATAAAGCGCGCGCTGTAGTCAAACAGAAATCCGTACAGCCCCAGTTTACTTCCAAAATAATGAAAAAGCAGTCCCTTACTGATCCCCGCCTCCTTTACGATCTCATCCGTGCTGGCGTGTCGATAGCCGCCCCTGGAAAAAATCTTCAGAGATGCGTTGATCATCCGGTCCTGCTTTTCCTGTTTCAAATCAAAAAATTTATCATTCATGTGTCTGTCCCCGCGTCATTGACTTTCTGAGTCGTTTCATTCTATCATACCTGCAGGGTCACTTCAATGTTAAGTTTATAGATTTTTCATACATACTGACCTTTTCATTTTCATAAAATAGTATTAAAATGAGAGAAATAAGTAACCATATTCTGGTATATGTATGGAGGGCATTATTATGGCTAAAAAATTAGGAAAACTTTTCACTCTCGCAGTTACCGCCGGCACCGCTGCTGCCGCTGCTTATTATTATCTCCAGAATAAAAAAGCCGCAGTGCAGGAAGCTCCGGAAGAAGAGGATGATTTCGAAAAAGACCCAGAGGATGACTTTGACGACACCGATTTCACGGACGATGATTTCGTTGATGAAAGCGAGCATCCGGAGGAAGCCAAAGAAGAAGCAAAAGAAGACACTCCCGTCTTTTCTTCCGAAACGAAAGAGGACGGGCATACCTATGTGACCCTGGACTTAAAGGCTGCTCAGGATAAGGCTGTCCAGCTGCGCGACACTGTTTTCAATAAAGTCGGCGACACCGTTTCCAGAATCAAAAACAGCAGCGAATACGAAACCGTAACCGGCAAGATCAACGAAACGGTCGACAAGGTTCGCAGCAACGAAGATGTACAGGCTGTCGAGGAAGCCGCTCACACTGCTGCCGGCGCTGCAAAGCAGGCCGGAAGTGCTGCCGCTGATCTGGCCAAAGACGCCGCCCGCTACGTAGCAGACAAGGTTCACACCACTGTAGCCGAAGCTGCTGCAGAGGCAAAGGAGGCTGCAGAGGCAATTGCAGAGGAAGAGGCTGCAAAGGAGGCTTCCGCTGCTCCGGCGACCGATGCTCCAAAAGCTGAGGAAACCTCCGGCGATGTAAAGACTGAGGAAACCGCTTCCGAATCCGATGCTCCGGCGGCAGAATAAACAGCTGTAAACGAATACTGGGATTTGAAACGAACGCGCCTCCGGCTGAACAAGTTCTCGTTACAACGGAGGCTGACAACTAAAAAACGAGGCTATCCTGCAGTCATAAACTGATGGGATAGCCTCGTTCTCATTTCTAATAAGCCATGTCTTTCCTATCTGCCTTGCCCCTGTGACCAAAAGTGCCTTTCTTCCTACAAGCAGCTTGCCTGTAGCCAACAAACAGTGGCAGCGCTCCCTGGACCCCTATTACAGCACAAAATTCTTACGCAATCCTATTCAACAGTCCCGTTGAGGTCAAAAACAGGATCAGCATCACAACCGGCACGACGTATTTGATCATAAAACGATACAGCTTCGCCCTTGTAAAGCGCTCACCGTTTTTCTCCACCTCACCAACGATCCAGTCCGGGCCAATCACCCAGCCGATCAGGATGCTCGTCAGCAAGGAAATAAACGGCATCAAAAAGCTGTTGCTGATATAGTCCATCACATCGAGCAGCTGTCCGGTGGAACCGTTTGGCAACGGCAGTTCAAAGTAAAGTACGTTGTAGCCAAGGCAGATCAGCACCGCCGTTACCAGCGAATAAACGCCGATCAGTCCACACATCTTTTTGCGTGTCCGATGAAATACTTCCATACAGTTTGCAACCAGCGTTTCCATAACGGATACACACGATGTCAGCGCCGCAAAGCCCATCATCAGGAAAAAGGCGATTGCCACGATTCTTCCTGCGCCTCCCATCGCCGTAAAAACCTTCGGCAGCGAAATGAAAATCAGGCTGGGACCGGACGCCATGCCCTCTTTTCCAAGGAACACATAAACCGCAGGCAGAATCATCATTCCAGCGAGGAATGCAACTCCTGTATCAAAAATTTCGATCTGGCTCGTCGTTTTATTTAAGTCCACGTCATCTTTTACATAGGAACCATAAGTCACCATGATGCCCATCGAAACACTCAGGGAGAAAAACAGCTGGCTCATCGCATCCAGCAAAATCTCCAGAAACCGTTTCACCGTCAGTCCATGAAAATCCGGCAGCAGATAAATCGCCAGTCCCTGCATTCCCGTCCGAACCGTACCGTCCTCCCCTTCTGCCGACAGCGTCAGGGAAAAAATCGCAATCGCCACAATCAAAACAACCAGCACCGGCATAATAAAGCTCGAAACCTTTTCGATTCCCTTTTCCACACCACCGTAAACGACCGCTGCTGTCAGCGCCAGAAACAGAAGCATAAACACGATCGGGGCTGCCTTTGACGTGATAAACGAAGTGAAATATCCGTCCTGTGCAGGCACATTGTCCCCAGATACCAGGTATTCCACAAAATATTTCGTAATCCAGCCGCCGATGACCGAATAATAGGTCATAATCAGCACCGGGACCAGAAACGTCAGATATCCCAGAAATTTCCACTTCGGACAAATCGCAGCAAATGCATTCAGCGCATTTTTCTTTGTTTTCCTCCCGATCGCCACATCCGTTGTCAAAAGAACAAAACCAAATGTCAACACCAGCACCAGATAAATAAGCAGAAACAGTCCGCCGCCGTCCTTTGCACATAAATAAGGAAAACGCCAAATATTTCCGACACCTACCGCACTCCCCGCCGCAGCCAGCACAAATCCGATTGAGCCGCTGAAGCTCCCTTTTTTCTCTTTCATTCTCTCCTCCGTTCCGTATTTCTTCCAAACCGCTTTGACATTCAAAACCGCAGGAATCCCCCGTTTTCCCTGCGATTATCACTGTCGTTGCAGCATGTTGCAGCATGTTGGGCAGCTACACCTTTTTCGCGCAAAAACCCCGACAGAAACTTTTCATCAGGCTTCTGCCGGGGGGTTATGTTTTCAGATGAGTCTTAGTGTGAAAAATAAGCGTGATCGCTTATTTTTCACACAGCTATTTGTGCCGCAGGCGTCACAAAGTAGCTATGATCGCAGAGCCGAACTGGACGTTCGCCTCGCGATTCCTTCGGCGCAAAGCGCCTGCGGAATGGAGGATTTTATGCCAGCTTCAGGCGCAGGGTCTTGATTTCGAATGCCCTGAAATCAAGGGATACGGTGTTATCTTCCACAGCAACCTCTGCTTCTTTCTTTTCCAGCATATCGCAGGTCCATGCCTGTGCAACGTTGAGTGCAGTGAATACTTTCGTATTGACTGCTGCCTTCTTCGCTTCATACAGACGCAGGATCAGGTCGCCGCTGCCGTCCTCAGCCAGCTTCACGGATTCGAGAATAACGTTGTCTTTCTCTACACCGAAGGCGCTGAAGGTATCCACAACACCAGCTGTAATAACAGGCTTTACGTTCATCTCATAGCCCTGACGAACTACGTCGCTGTCTGCAAAGCTGCCTTCCCATGCAGTAAAGCCGTAGGTAAAGTGATGTTCTCTGTTGTCTGCATGCATCTCAGGAGCAGCTGCTGCACGCAACAGGGTCAGCTCAAGTGCATTGCCGTTCATGCTGATACCATACTTGCAGTCATTGAGCACTGCGGCACCGTGAGCCTGATCGCACAGAGCGCTGTAACGATGGTTGCAAACCTCAAAACGGTCTTTTTCATATGCTCTGGAGCGTCTGGTAGGCCGCTCTACATAACCGAACTGCATTTCGTTGATCCCGTTCTCTGCAAATACGTTGACAGGGAAGCCAACCTTTAACAGGCGATGCAGCTCTTTCCAGTCGATGGCAGTTTCGAATTCCAGTCTTGTGCTGTCTGCATCCAGACGGATGTACTGAACGAAGGGCGAATTGCTGATGCGGCCAGTTACCTTCAGGACACTGCGCAGGCTGCCTGTGCTTTCAACGGTTACCGTTACATCCTCTGCAGCGGTGATTTCCTGATCGATGTAGTTGGAATCGATATCCCATGCATCGAACAGACGCGGAACATCTTTATATAAGTGGAAACGGTTCATCGGCTCAGCTGCGAACTCTCTGCCGCTTGTCTTCAGAACAAAGGATACCACCTCACCCTTGCCGTCTACGACAGCCTTCACCTGATTGTTTTCCAGAATGAAGCTATCGCCGTCCTGAGTCAGGGAAACGCTGTCTGCTGCCTTGGTCTGGGTTTCTGCAGGAACCAGGGAAACCATACCATAAGCAGGAACTTCTGTAAGACCATATACCTTGTCACCGATCTTTTCGGTGGGAACAGCCTTGCCTTCTCTGGTCTGTGCACCTGCCGCAAAGCTTTCCGGCAGCTCAACCAGTGTGTCATATGCAAATCCCAGGGAGTTGCCGACAGTCACGCCATTTCCGGCTTCTACCAGACCTGCAACTGCCTTTGCAGTCAGCTCATGGCTTTCTTCCAGAATTGCATGGAATGCTTTTTCCGCGTCCTCATAAACTCTTGCGATGGAAGAACCGGGCAGGATGTCGTGGAACTGATGCAGCAGGACTTCTTTCCACAGACGCTCAATTGCCTCTGCAGGATATGTCTGTCCCTTCTGGGCTGCCAGCGTGCCCCACAATTCCAGATCACGCATGGAAAGCTCACATCTTCTGTTGTTGTTCTTCACCATTGCCTGAGAAGTATAGGTTCCGCGGTGAGCGCTGAAATACAGCTCTCCGGTATAGGTATGCTTCGGTCCGCCTTCTGCTTCCATATCCTGGAAGAACTCGATGGGGCCTTCCAGTTTTACCTTCGGGCAGCCTTCCAGGTCAGCCTCACGCTTCGCATATTCCAGATAGTCTCTTGCCGGGCCGCCGCCGCCATCGCCGTAACCAAAGGGCAGGAGGAATGCATCCAGATCTCTCTTCTGGCTTCTGTTCTCCCACACGTTCATCAGCTCGGTAGGGTCGGTGCGGTAGGTGTAGCTGGTAGGAAGGAAGGAGCTGATCTTCGTGCCGTCCATGCCTTCCCAGTAGAAATAATGGTAAGGGAACTGTTCGCCTTCATTGTAAGACCAGAAAATCTTCTGAGTTACCAGATATTCAACGCCGCAGCTCTTCAAAATCTGAGGCAGTGCAGCGGTATAACCAAAGGTATCGGGCAGCCACAGCATCTTGCTGTCTACACCGAACTCTTCCTGATAATAGCGTTTGCCGTAGAGCAGCTGACGGATCAGTGCTTCCCCGGAAGCCATATTCGTATCCGGTTCTACCCACATCGCGCCCTCTGCAATCCACTGGCCATCCTTAACCGCCTGTTTGATTCTTTCAAACAGCTCGGGGTAGTATTTACGGCACATCTCATAGCCGGCAGGCTGGCTCTGGATATATTTGTATTCCGGATATTCTTCCAGCAGGCGCAGCTGTGCTGCAAAGGTACGCTCTGTCTTTCTGTGTGTCTCTGCCATCGGCCACAGCCATGCCAGATCGATATGGGCATTGCCGATTGCGTAGAATACAGGCATAGTGGAACCGTTCTTCGCTTCCAGTGCAGGGCGGAGTGCTTCTCTGCCTGCCTTGTAGGATGCGATTCTGCCAGCCTCATCCTGCTCAAAATCAACCACAAGGGTAAAGGCCTCCAGCGCCTCTGCGATCTTTGCAGCCCGCAGGGAATTCGGATCGAGCTTGTCCAACAGCTGTCTTAAGGTGTCTGCATCCATCCACAGCTGATATGCGTCTTCATTCCAGATACCGAAGGTGCAGATACCGAGGGTACGTCTCTTGCCCTCTTCCAGCGGGTCCTGATATGCGCCGGGAAGTACCGGGCCGGTTGCGCAGCCGCCGTCCGGAGATTCCGGATAATAATGGCCTGCGTAGGTTTCCATCAGGATTTCATATTCTGTTCCTGCCACAGCGTCAGTGGTCAGAACGTTATCTTCTACGAAATGATGCTTCTGGGTTACCCAGGAAGCACGGTAGGTACCGAATTCCTGACCGTTTACAAACAGCGTGGATTCGCCGTCCGGTTTTAAATCCATGACAATTCTCTTGCCCTGTGCTTCTGCAGGCAGAACCACTTTGCCTCTAAACCAGCAATATTCCCAGGTCTTGCCCCAGGTAAAGCCGGGCTCTACAGGCTCGAACGGGCCATTCATCGCTTCCTCCTGAGATAAATGTTCCATTGTGCGGAACGCTTCCCAGGAAATCTCCCCCAAAGGTCTGTAAAAATCATCCTTCAGCGTGCGCATCCAATGCTGCAGTCTGCCACGCCATTCTGAACTCATGATCCCCATCTGAATTCCTCCGTGTTGTGTTATATTCTCAGGTATTAAAAATCAATACCACTTCATTTATAACGTTTTCCATCTGGCTCGTCAACCCCAATAATCCTATATTTATCCCTAAAAAATCACAATCTTTTTTCGATCAGCCACGCCGCTGCAAGCCGCTCCAGACCATCCCGGATTTCGTCCTCCGTCAGGCCGCCAAAGCCGATCAAAACGGTTGCGTGACACACAGCCTCCGGGACAGCTGCCCCCACAAGCGCTGACGACAGACCATAGACTTTCACACCTTGTCGGCGTGCCGCGTCGACAAGCTCTTTTTCGCTGCGTCCGACGCGATCCGTGAGCAAAAGATGCAGTCCCGCATTTTCTCCCGAAAGGTCAAATTGCCCCAAAAAGGGTTTCAGCCCGTCCAGCAGCGCTTCGTGTTTTCTGCTGTAGCTTTTCCGCATCCGGTTCAAATGCCGTTCAAACGCACCGCTGTCCAGAAATTGCTCCAGCACCGCCTGGTCGACTCTCGAAACCGTACACGAAAAGCAGGCGCATTTTTGCCGGTAGCGCTCCAGCAAAGCCTCCGGCAACACCATATACCCGACACGGATTGCAGGTGCAATCGACTTGGAAAAGGTTCCCATATAGATCACCTTTCCCGCCGCATCACTCGCCTGCAGGGACGGCACGGGCTTTCCACGATAACGGAATTCGCTGTCATAATCATCTTCTATAATATAGCGTTCCTTTTCCCGTGCTGCCCAGTTTAAAAGCTCTGTCCTGCGCCCGATCGGCATCATACGCCCGGTGGGATACTGGTGCGACGGCATCACATAGACCACCTGCGCGCCCGATTTTTCCAGCTCTTCTATGCAGATTCCGTTGGCATCCGACGATACCGTAACCACTTCCCCCGCAAAGAGCTGAAAAATCTTCCATGCACGCGGATAGGTCGGATTTTCAAACGCCGCTGTGATTGTTTCCTCGAAAACATAACGGAGCAGCATCAGCAGATAATCGTTTCCCGCTCCAACCACGATCTGCTCCGGTCTGCAGGTCACGCCACGGGATGCATGCAGATATCGGGAAATCGTGCGGCGCAGCGAAAGATCGCCCATCGGATCTCCCGGCAAAAACAGGTCTTGGTTGTTTAGATTCAGAACGTTTCTGTTGACTTTCCGCCATAAATCAAACGGGAAATTACGCATATCGATCGCATTTGGAGAAAAATCGATCTGAACGGGCGGCACCGCAGACGAGTCGTCCAATGCAGCTTTGGATGCGTAAGCGGCATCTGAAAGGAAAAGACAATCGCCGCCTGCATCTGCACGTGAAAAGCTGCCAACCTGTTCGCGAGACGTTATTCCTGCGTCCGGCGCGGTTTCCATCTGGTACAGTTCCTCCACCCGTGCGACAAAATATCCTTTATAGGGTACCGCCTCCAGGTATCCTTCCGCCACGAGCTGGTCATACGCCAGCTCTACCGTACTACGGGATACCTGCAAATATTCCGCCAGAGAACGCGTCGAGGGAAGCTTCTCCTGACAGAGAAGCTTCCCCCTTCTGATTTCGTCTCTGATATATTGATAAATCTGTTCGTAAAGATGGGTCCCATCCTCTTTCCACTCAATTACCAGATCCTGCATAGGCTCAGTCCTTTTTCGGAAGCTTAAAGGAGCTCTTCAAGGATACAATCCGGTTAAATACCGGCTCGCCCGGCTTGGAATCCTTGTAATCTACGCAGAAGTATCCCTGTCTGACGAACTGGAAGCTTTCGTAGGGCTTTGCTTCCTTTAAGGAAGGCTCGATCCATGCTTCCTTTACAGTCAGGGAGTTGGGATTTAAGTTCAGGGAGCCGTCTTCATTGTAAACGCCCTTTTCTTCATCAATGATGTTCTCATACAGACGAACGGTTGCCTTGACTGCAGTCTGGCACGCTACCCAGTGAATGGTGCCCTTTACCTTACGTCCTTCAAAGCCGCTTCCGGACTTGGTTGCAGGATCGTAGGTTCCATGGATTACGGTTACATTGCCGTTTTCATCCTTTTCACAGCCTGTGCAGGTTACAAAGTACGCGTTCATCAGGCGCACCTCGTTGCCGGGAAACATACGGAAGTATTTCTTCGGAGGCTCCTCCATAAAGTCTTCGCGTTCGATGTAGAGCTCTCTGCCAAACGGAACCTTACGGCTGCCCAGTGCTTCGTTTTCCAGGTTATTCGGAGCGTCCAGATATTCGATCTGGTCTTCCGGATAGTTGTCGATCACAAGCTTCACCGGGTCAACGACTGCCATCACTCTGGCGCGTTTTAATTTCAGATCTTCCCGGATGCAATATTCCAGCATCGCATAATCTACGGAAGAATTGCTCTTGGAAATACCGCACAGGTCTACGAACATTTTGATGGATTCCGGTGTAAAGCCTCTGCGGCGAAGCGCTGCGATGGAAACCAGACGGGGATCGTCCCAGCCGTCTACGATGCCCTGCTCTACCAGCTTCTTAATATAACGTTTGCCGGTAACAACATTGGTCAGATACAGCTTTGCAAACTCGATCTGACGGGGCGGATAGGGTTTGTATTCCAGCTCCCGCACAACCCAGTCGTACAGCGGACGGTGATCTTCAAATTCCAGCGTACAGATGGAATGGGTAATGCCCTCGATGGCATCCTCGATGGGATGTGCAAAATCGTACATCGGATAGATACACCATTTATCTCCGGTATTGTGATGTGTCATGTGCGCCACACGATAAATAACCGGATCTCTCATGTTCATATTTGGGCTTGCCATATCGATTCTGGCACGCAGAACCTTTTCGCCGTCGGCATATTTGCCCGCTTTCATCTCTTCAAACAGAGTGAGGTTTTCTTCTACGCTTCTCTCTGCACCGGGATCCATCTTGCCTGGCTCGGTCAGCGTACCGCGGTATTCACGGATCTGATCCGCGGAAAGATCAGAAACGTAAGCTTTGCCTTTTTTGATCAGCTTTACAGCGCCCTCATACATCTGGTCGAAATAGTTGGATGCAAAGAACAGTCTGTCCTCCCAGTCTGCGCCCAGCCATTTTACGTCCGCCTTGATGGATTCTACAAATTCGATCTTTTCCTTCGTCGGGTTGGTATCGTCAAAACGGAGATTGAATTTACCGCCGTACTGCTTTGCAAGTCCATAATTTAACAGAATGCTCTTGGCATGTCCGATATGCAGATATCCGTTGGGTTCCGGCGGAAATCTGGTATGTACTGTTTCGTAAACGCCTTCCTCCAGATCTTTATCAATCATCTGCTCGATGAAGTTTCTGGAAACAGGCTCCTTTGCTTCTTCTGCTGCAGGATTTTCTTTCGAGAATTCAGCCATTTTCCTTATCTCCCATCCTTTCATTTCCTTATTATTGTTTTATCTTATCAAAACAAACATTAAAATACAACATCGTTCTTAAGAAAATAATAATGTTCTTTCCCCCTGTTGTATGATAAAATACCTTTTGCAGGGATATTTTTATCAGTTTCGGAATACCCTGCTGTACAAATGTTATAACTACACTTTTTTATGCAGGAGGACTCCCTTATGAATCGTGCCTTACTCAAACAGGATGCCAAGGACGCTATGAAAGCGGCAAATCCGCATCCGGTACTCACCACCCTTGTTTTCTGGGCGATCCAGCTCGCCGCGCAGATCATTCTTGGTATTGTTTCCAGTATCTGCGGCTTTACTACCTACTTTTCTGCAGCCATCAGCTCCGGCATGTATGAAGACAGTGCATTTTTAAACTATGCCCCCAGCATCGGCGCTTTCCTGATCTACCTGGTTGTTGCGATCGTTATCGGCCTACTGATCGGTACCGTTCAGTTTGGTTATTATGCATACAGCCTGAAGGTTTTCAAGCATGAAGAAGCCGGCATTTCCGAGCTGCTTGCATACTTTCCCATGCTGCTCAAGATTTTTGGTCTTTCCCTCTGGATGGGTCTGTTCATCATGCTGTGGAGCTGCCTGTGCTACATCCCCGGCATCATCGCTGCACTGCGTTATTCCCAGGCCTTCTACATTCTGGCAGAAGATCCCAATAAGGGAATCCGTCAGTGTGTCAATGAAAGTAAAGAGCTGATGAGCGGTCATCTGTGGGAATACTTCGTGCTGCAGCTTTCCTTTATCCTCTGGTATCTACTTACAGGTGTTACCTGCGGTATTGCAAGCCTGTATGTAACTCCTTATACCGAGATTACCAACGCCGGTTATTATTTAAGCTTAAAGCCGGAACAATCTTATGACGGCGGATATGGATGCGATCCTCAGCCGGATGATGTGATCTGAGGATTTTCCGGAAAATAGCTATTGTAGCCATATGATTTTTATAAAATATCCATTCGTACAGGTGTACTTCCTAAAGACCTGGGCGGATGGATATTTTTTATTTTTATAAAAAAGAATGTGCATCCTCGTAAAGCATTTATTATCGTATGGAAACGAAGTTTCCTATACGATAATAAAACCAGATGCCAGAAAGGCTTCGCCTCTCGGGTATCTGGTTTTTATTATTCAATCTTTACCGCCTTCCGATACTAGGCGATATCCTGCATTTTTTGCGATGTCACCGCTTTGCCCCTGGAGTTTCAGCCATTGCTCATCCGAGCCGGTGCGCCGTTTTGTGTAGCTTAGTGATGGAACAGTCTGATTCCGGTAAATACCATCGCCATGTCATACTTATCACAGCATTCGATGACCGCATCATCGCGGACGGAGCCGCCGGGCTGTGCAATGTATTTTACTCCGCTCTTATGTGCGCGTTCGATGTTATCGGAAAACGGGAAGAATGCGTCAGAGCCAAGGGTTACATCGGTCAGCTGGTTTAACCATGCACGCTTTTCTTCTCTCGTAAAGACAGCAGGCTTTACCTTGAAACGGGTCTGCCATACGCCCTCGGCCAGCACATCTTCGTATTCATCACCCATGTAAACATCGATGGCATTGTCTCTGTCTGCGCGTCCAAGGCCGTCTACAAACTGCAGTCCAAGCACCTGGGGAGACTGACGCAGCCACCAGTTATCCGCTTTCTGTCCTGCCAGTCTCGTGCAGTGGATACGGGACTGCTGACCTGCACCAATACCGATCGCCTGTCCGCCTTTTACATAGCAAACAGAATTGGACTGGGTATATTTCAGGGTGATCAGCGCGATCTTCATATCGATCAGCGCCTCTTCGGGCACTTCTTTGTTCTTTGTTACAAAGTTTGACAGCAGCTCTTCATCAATGTTTAACTCGTTGCGTCCCTGTTCAAAGGTCACGCCGAACACCTGTTTTCTCTCGATTTCGGCAGGACGATAGGAGGGATCGATCTGGATAACATTGTATCCGCCCTTTTTCTTTGCTCTTAAAATCTCCAGCGCTTCGTCGGTATAGCCGGGAGCGATCACTCCATCGGAAACCTCGCGCTTGATCAGCTTTGCCGTGTCTGCGTCACAGACATCAGACAGTGCAATAAAGTCACCAAAGGAAGACATTCTGTCTGCACCTCTCGCTCTTGCGTAGGCACATGCCAGCGGAGAAAGCTCTCCAAGGTCGTCTACCCAGTAAATTTTTGCCAGCGTATCCGTCAGCGGAAGTCCCACTGCCGCACCAGCCGGGGAAACGTGCTTAAAAGAGGTTGCTGCCGGAAGTCCGGTCGCTTTTTTCAACTCGGAAACAAGCTGCCATCCGTTTAATGCATCCAGGAAATTGATATATCCTGGCTTGCCGTTTAATACGGTAACAGGCAGGTCGCTGCCATCCTCCATGAAAATTCTGGAAGGCTTCTGATTCGGATTGCATCCGTACTTTAACTGAATTTCGTTCATTTTTTCCTCCATTCCATTTTCAGTGGTTTTTGTTCACAATTCTTGTCTCATATTTGCCGGTTTCGATGTCGATGTAGCGCACAAACAGGGAAACCTTATTTTCTTCATTCAGACTTTCCCAAACCAGCTGAGTAAAGCTGTCGATATCTCCGGAAATCGCAACCTTCTTCGGCTCGCCGGAAAAGCTCGGCAGCGGATTGCCGTCATGCATATAGGTGTGGATAAATCTGCCCTCGCCCGCTTTCGGATTTTCGTAAGCAAAGGTGTAACGCAGGCAGGAGGACGGATCGCCGTCGTCGCTCTTTAAAATGGACATTGCAAAGTTGTAGCCGCCGTTTTCGATATGCAGGATACCGGAAATACGGGGAGTGTAGTTCGGACCGTCCGGCTCAAATTCCCGGCTGCGCAGGCTCTGCTCAAAGGTCAGCTGCTTGTCCATGCCCTCATAGATCGTATCTGTCTGGTCGCCGTTTGTCACGATCGTCTTGTTGCCCAGCACGCGAACCGGTGCATAGATGATCAGGCTCGGATCCTCCAGCTTGGACGGATCAAACGCCTGTGTGCAGATACCCTCGCCCTCCTCTACGAACACGCGGTTGCGGGAATTGCTGCTTCTGCCCATAATAAAATACGCTGTTACCGCCTGTTTTCCGTCAGGGGTTTTGCCGATGACGATACCTCGTCCCGGATAGGCGTTGTTTTTCAGTTCTTCCGAAAGATTTAAAAGCTCCATGTTGTCCTCCATTTTGAAATGAATACGATAAAAAACCGCCTGAATACTCACATCATCTTCTGCTGTCAGTACCCAGGCGGTCGGTTTCTTCAAACGTGCTCCCCGTGGTGATCTCCACTAATCCGCCAGTCACACGTTTTGTGTTTGATTGTGTTAAAACAGGATACCCGCCAACGGGACATCCTATTCTATGCTATGCGGCCAATCGGTTAAAATCAGTCCGCAGAGCTGTAGTTGGGAGCTTCCTTCGTGATATGAATATCATGAGGATGGCTCTCACGCAGAGCTGCTGCAGAAATCTTGACGAATTTGCCGTTTTCCTTCAGCTCTTCGATGCTTTTTGTTCCGCAGTAACCCATACCGGAACGAAGACCGCCCATCAGCTGGAATACCGTATCTTCTACCAGGCCCTTGTATGCAACACGACCTTCTACGCCTTCCGGAACGAGCTTCTTGGCGTCGGTCTGGAAGTAGCGATCCTTGCTGCCGTTTTCCATCGCAGCAATGGAACCCATGCCGCGGTAAACCTTGTATTTACGTCCCTGATACAGCTCGAACTGTCCGGGGCTCTCATCACAGCCTGCAAACATGGAACCCATCATGCAGACGCTTCCGCCTGCCGCGATTGCTTTAGTGATTTCACCGGAATACTTGATACCGCCGTCTGCGATGATCGGGATACCATATTCTCTTGCAACTGCGTAGCAGTCCATGATAGCTGTGATCTGAGGAACACCGATACCTGCAACCACACGGGTTGTACAGATAGAACCGGGTCCGATACCAACCTTAACGGCATCTGCACCTGCTTCGATCAGTGCTCTGGTCGCTTCTCCGGTTGCAACGTTGCCCGCAATTACCTGCAGATCCGGATATGCTTCCTTGATCATGCGCAGGCAGCGCAGTACGTTTTCAGAATGACCATGTGCGGAATCCAGAACAATAACGTCAACCTTGGCTTCTGCCAGAGCTGCCACGCGATCCAGAACATTGGCAGTAATACCAACACCTGCACCGCAGAGCAGACGTCCCTGTGCATCCTTTGCTGCAAGAGGATATTTGATCGTCTTCTCAATATCCTTGATCGTGATCAGGCCTTTCAGATTGAAGTCCTTATCAACGATCGGCAGCTTCTCTTTTCTTGCCTTTGCCAGAATCTTCTTTGCTTCTTCCAGTGTGATACCTTCGGGAGCCGTAACCAGACCTTCACTGGTCATGGATTCTTTAATCTTCTTGGTAAAATCTGTCTCGAATTTCAGGTCGCGGTTGGTAATGATGCCGACCAGCTTTTTGCCCTCTGTGATCGGGACACCGGAAATACGGAATTTTGCCATCAGCTCATTGGCATCTGCAAGGGTATGCTCCGGGGATAACGAAAAAGGATCTGTAATGACGCCGTTCTCAGAACGTTTTACCTTGTCCACCTCATCGGCCTGCGCCTCAATGGACATATTCTTATGGATAATACCGATACCGCCCTGTCTGGCCATTGCGATCGCCATTCTATGTTCTGTAACGGTATCCATTCCCGCACTCATCAGCGGAATGTTCAGCTTGATCTTTTTTGTCAACCAGGTAGTCACGTCGACCTGATTGGGAATTACCTGAGAGTATGCCGGCACCAACAGCACATCGTCAAAGGTAATGCCTTCGCCAATAATCTGACCCATCTTCTCTCCTCCTGCGTATTTTAACTGTCAATTCAATGAAAACTGCCAGTAAATACACTACTGACAGTTCGTTTGAGGCAAGTGTAACAGAATTAAAACTCTGTGTCAATCGAAAAATACTTTTCTGGGCGCAACAGACTGAAGTGCTTTTACCATGGCCTCGCTGGGCTCAAAAATGATCTTGCGGTCTCCGCTGTAGATCATCACATAGCGTCTGTCCGGCTGTCCGGCAACGCCGCTGGAATAGTCCGTCACCTTAAGCTGACGATTCTTCATGTTGTCCAGATGCCAGGAGTTGATCGGTGCAAAAATCTCCATACTCTCTGTTTCAAACTTCTCGACTTTTTTCCGTTTGGTTTTGTTTAAAATCTTGTCGACGGAAATCTCCTTATCCACGTACAGATATTCAAACTCCACGCTGGCATTGAGCGAAGTAAAATACGCTCCGATTCCGGCTGCTGCCACTCCGAGCCACATCAGGGCATTCAGCATGCTAAGCAGGAAAAAAATCACCGCCAGGACAATCAGAAAAACCTGCAGTGCTTTCATCGCACTGGACGGTTTTTTCGCCACCAGACATTCTACATAGCTTTCATTCATATTGCTTTACCACCTTCGTATTTATTCCCCATCCCGGGAAGCTCAGGGTTTTGAAAGGTCTGTCCTTTTGACAGTGCTCCCTTTTTCAAACCGATAAAGCTATCATAGTACAGAATTCGCTTTTTTTCAAGGTATCCCAGGGACTTATCCGGTAGTTTAGAAAATTTTCACTTTTCTATCACAATGCTTTCATTGACTTCCCAAAATCAAACGACTATGATAAATATCAGCGCATGAATCTTTCCATACTATCGAAACGATCGAACACAGGATACCGGCACCAGATTTTGCCGCATGCCGCAAAATACAGGATTCAACACCGAACTACAGGGAGGCACTCAATGGCAACAGGCAATTCCGTCCATGACGAAGTTAAGGAACAGCAGCAAAAATTAAAAGGGAAACCCTTCAAGGAAAAATGGGCTTATTTCTGGGAGTATTATAAAATCCAAACGATCGTCGTGATCGCGGTTCTCGCCTTTGCGGGAAACCTGATTTACACCTTTGCGACGCGCAAGGATACCGTCATGGAAGCAGCCTTTATCAACTGCTACATGAATACCGAGGTCGATTCCGACACGATGATCGCCGATTTTGAGCAATATGCTGACATCGATACCTCCAGCGACTGTGCCGCAATCAACCGGGATATGTATGTGGATTATGAAAACTCCGATCAATACTCCTATGCAAATATGCAGAAAATTATCGCGATGATATCTGGCAAGACCTTAGACGCCCTCATCACAGATGATACCTATATGGATCACAATCTCGAAGCCGGTCTGTTCTGCGACCTGCACCAGTATTTTACCGACGAGGAGCTGGCGCAGTACGGCGATCAGGTTATATACAAGGATCTTCCTGATGACAATACCGACGGGGAAATCCCCATCGGCATCAGCGTCAGCAGATCCAAATATCTGCTGACAGATCGGGCAAATGCATGGTTTACCATCCCTGCCAACTGCCAGCACCCGGAAAATGCGAAGAAATTTTTAGAGTTTATGCTTGAGCCGTAACACTCGCTGCTGCATACGACATGTAAAAATTCCCTGTAAGCTGCCAGAACGCTGCTCACGGCAAAAATCCCCGCCGCCACAGCCTGAATCGCTGTGACAGCGGGGATTTTGTTATTCAAAGCGCGCCATGCGCACTTCTCACTCATTTTTCAGAATCAATTCCATCAACGTGTTTCCTTTTCCCTCCGGGTCATAGCTCTGCCACGCGATCACGCGGCCATGAGGCGACAGATACAGCATCTGTCCGTTCATACCGCCCTTGCAGTGCCCTCCGTTTTCCATCTTTGCAAGCTCATATTCCCGCTCAAAAACAAGCTCGACCCACTCTTTCGAAAGCAGACGCTTTCCTTCAAATGTGCCACCGTTTTGATAGACCTCGCCAAGCTTTGCCATGTCCTCTGTGCGCACATACATGCCGGTCGCTCCAATCGGATACCCCATCGGACACTTTGAAAAAGCCGCCTCCCTTACATGCAGCGGCATCAGCAGGCGCGGGCGCAGAAAGTCGTCCAGCTTTTCTCCGGAAAGCTCCGTCACAACGCGGGACAGCAGATAATATGCACCGTCGCTGTACTGATAGTCCACGCCCGGCCGCGCCGGAACCGGACGTTCAAACGCGAGCTTTAAAAAATCCTCCGAACCAAACTGCGTCATATCATAATTATCGATATCCAGAAAATCCTCCGTCACGCCGATTCGGTGCCGGATCACATGATCCAGCGTCACTTCTTCCCATTGCGGATCATAGCGCTCCGGCAGCTTTTTCCGAAACAGATCGCAGATCTTATCGTCTGGCTTCCAAAGTCCCTGATCGTATAAAAAGCCAAGCGCCGTCACGGTAAACACCTTCGTAACGGAATAGATGTCATTGCACGGATTGTCCGGCACAAAGCTCCATGTCGTGCGCTTTCCATGCTCCGACTCTGTCAGCCAGAACAGCGGAAGATTCAGCCCACGGATTTCCTCCAGAATTGTTTCTATCATGTTATTTTTCCTTTTCTTTAATGTAGTGCGACACGCCGAGCTGCCATATCACATTGTAGGCACCTTGTCCTCGCCTGCGGGCGCAAGGCTCCACTCCACCTGCTTTTCCCCGTTTTCCAGAAGCTCCCAGCTCACCGAAAGGATTCCATCCGGCGTCTGGATACTGCCCTTTGCCCAGGTCAGCTGCCGCTGGCTGCTGAGACGGATTTCGTAAGAAAAATGCTGTGCGGACCCGGGCATGGCTGGCGGCTGCAGTTCGCCGTTGAGCGGCTTCAATGCCTGTGCTGGCTGTGTGGTAACGTCCGGCTGCGCAGGTTTGAGAACGGGCGGCTGCGCCGATGGCGTCATCCGAATCCCAAGGATCTGTGTAAACAGCAGCCGCACACAGGCGCCAAACATCGGATGGTTATGGGATTCTCTGCCATCCCAGCGCTCCCAGAGCGTCGTCGCACCATTTCGTTTCATATGTGCAAAGGACGCTGCTTCGCTGTCATTGGTCAGAAGCCTTACAGCCAGATCCCCTGCACCGATGGAAAACAGTTGTTCCAAAAGCATCGACGTGCCGAAAATTCCGGTATCAAAACGTCCGAGCGCTTCATATTTTTCGACCAGATGCTTTTTCGTCCGCTCATCCCCAAGCCCAAGTGCCAGTCCATAGGCGTTGCCTGCTGCCCTTCCTTCGCAGAAATCTCCGGTTTCCGGATCGAAGTAAGCGTCAAGAAAAGCATTTTTGACATTCTTTTCCCGCTCCGCAAATCGAATTGGCAGTTTATTATTCATTTTTTCTGAAATTTGCATCATTTCCTGCAATCCATGCAAGTAGTAGAACGTATTGATAAATGCCTCCGGCAGCTGCTCCTTTTCCTCTGATGCCGGGAAGCACCAGTCGCCCAGACACCAGCCCCCCTCTTCTTCGCGGACCACAAGTCCCTTTTCACTGTGGGCATCCATATAATCGAACCAGCGCAGGATCGCGTCATAGCCCTGCACAAGCAGGCTGTCATCCCCATAAATTTTTGCCCATGCGAGCGGAACCATTTTTCTGCCATCGTACTCCCCAATCAGGATCGGATAAAGCTTTCGGATCACACGATCCGGCGGACAGGTCTGCTCTTCTAAAAGGGTTTCCGGTGCATGGACCGGCTGTGCTGGCTTCCAACCGGATAAATCAGCGCCCGGATACTGCCAGCCTTCCGGCTCTTTCCGCAAATCCCGCACCTCTCCCAAAAAGAGGTTGTTTTTCAGCAATCCGCCCGGATGCCACAATGTCTGCCGGTCGCTTTCAATCCATTCCTGTCTTCCGTCTGCATCCGTCAACGTCAGCTCAAACCAAAGCTTCGGCAGCCCGAAAACAAATTTTCCTTCGGCAATCCGCTCTGTCTGATGATACCAGCCATTGCCCAGTCGTACTGCAAGTACGTTTTCTCCTGCCTTTAAATATGGAAGTAAGTCAAAGCTCAAATACCGGCATCGATGTGCGCTGCGCTCCTCCCATACCGGATACGTTGTTTCACAGCCGAGCACCGACGCATAATCTGTCATCGCCGGCATCAGCTCCTGATCGCTGATCCTTTTTCCATTGATATAGAATAGAAAATATCCCAGTCCGCAGATTTCCAGACGGGCGCTTTGAAAGCGCTCTGTCCTATCCAGCCAGAAGCTTCTTCGAAACAGCGGCGCTTCACAGCCTGCGCCGCCGCAAATCCAGTGTTCTTTTTTCATATTTTTCTCTCATTTCTGCGCATGTCAAGTTTGTGTCAAGTGCACGCAGACACAAATCTCGAGATTGAAAAATTTTATTCATGACAATAGAATGCTCGTAGAGCGTGCATTCTATTGTTTTTCAATCTTGATTCTCTCCCGCAGCCCTTGCCGCCCCAATATCAGAAAACATGACGCCCCGCCATCTGCTTAGATGATAGAACGGCATACGCACTCTTCTAAATATTGGAAGCCTGTTTATTACTGACTTACTGTCATTTTCCCCAGAATTTCTTCTACTTCCTCTACACTCATCAGGAGGTCTTCCGCTATTTTGGATACAGAATCGCCTTTTTGATACTTTTTAGTTACCAACTCGACCGTTTTTTGATTAGATCCTTCCAGGCGTCCCTCTTCACGTCCTTCTAAGCGTCCTTCTAAGCGTCCTTCTTTACGTCCCTCTTCCAGTCCTTCCTCGCGTCCTTCTTCTTGACCTTTCCTACGTCCTTCTTCCAGCCCCTTCTCCATGGCTTCCCGAAAAATCTCCTTCGACCGATAATTCAACACTTTTCCTCCCATAACTTCCGTAACCTCCTTCTCCACATTGTCATATTTCGACGCAAGTTTTTCCACTACAGTATTCGCCAGTTCACACAACGCGCCGCCGGTAATTGGCTTCATACGCCCGCTTTGGCACTCCTGATCCAGCCGTGCAGCTACGTTCTCATATTCCATCCGCAGACTGCGAAGCCGTTTTTCATCTCCATTAATTTTTCGAAATTCTTTTTCATACCGAAAAATATAAAACGGGATCAGCATCCACAGCTGTTTTTCAAAAATTTCGTTCAAAGTATAATTTTTTACTTTCAAAATCGGAATTTCGTAAAATATTTCCTTTTTCCCAACGCAAATACAAATCTTCAACTCATCCGGCGTGTTCGAATTGCTCCTCAGATAGATCACTGCAGAATCCGGAAAGTTCACATACAGCACGCCGTCCCGGTATTCCTTATTCATCAAAGCAATCTGCGCATCATATTCCCACATCCGAATTTCCATCGTCCCATCCGCTGTGCTCTGGCATTCCAGATGATACCGTTTGGAAATTCCCTTTAAAGAAATCAATGTCAGGTTGGAATCCGTAACCCGCTTCTCCTTTTTCCCCTCCGGATTCCTAAAAAAAATCTCGTTCTCATTCGATACCACTACTTCCCGCCCGGTATAATTCGTGCCGAACAGCTCGTTAATCAGCG